>CACMQL010000023.1 GCA_902615835.1 uncultured Verrucomicrobiota bacterium | reverse complement strand
CGGAGTGCTGCCAGGATTACTTAATACGAATTCCATTTCAACGAACTGGTTTTTGGAAACGGGGCCAAAATCCAGCTGGGTGGGTTTGACTGCAATGCGGTTTTCTTCGGGTGCTTCGTTCGAAAGAGCTTGAAAAACATTAAGTCGCCCGCCAGTGACGCATTTTTCCAGCAGGCTTTTCTCGCTGTCGACTGCATTCATCAGGGCGTCTTTGACTTGCTGGACATTCCAGTCGGGGTTGGCCGACAAGACCAAAGCATAGGCACCGGCGACATGGGGGGTGGCCATGGAGGTTCCGCTGAAGCTCGCATAACGGTTCCCTGGGGTTGTACTAAGTGTATTAACCCCGGGGGCGAACAAATCGACACTCTTTTTTCCGTAGCATGAAAAGTAGGCGCTCTTACCTTTATGGTCATTGGCTCCCACCGAAATAATATTCTCCGTCTCGTAGGAGGCTGGGTAACTGGGATGTTTATCGTTGTTTCCTGCATGGTTACCTGCCGCGGCAATAAATCCTATTCCTTGAGACGATGCTTCGTCGATTGCTTTCTTCATGGAAGAGGAATATCCGCCTCCACCCCAGGAGTTTGAAGTAAGGTCGACCCCGATCTTGGTTGCGTATACGATCGATTTGACCCCATCGGATAGATATCCTCCTCCGGATCCTCCCAAAAATTTAATACCCACCATGGAGGTTTCCCAGCAGACGCCAACAACACCCTTACCATTGTTACCAACTCCTCCGATTGTTCCTGCACAATGGGTACCATGGCTGTTGTCGTCATCTGGGTTGTTATCATTGTTGTAAAAGTCCCAGCCGTGTATGTCATCAATATATCCATTCCCGTCATCATCCTTACCGTTATTTGGAATTTCATTTGGGTTTGTCCACATGTTGGCATTGAGGTCCTCATGATTGCGGTCAACCCCAGTATCAATAACACCAACTAAAACTTTCTTGCTTCCGGTTTGTAAATCCCATGCCTCAGGGGCATCAATATCTTTGTCGTTTGTACCCCCTGTTTGCCCGGTATTGTGCATGCCCCAGAGATTTAAAAGGCGATTATCGTTGGGAGTTTTGATGGCGTATACCAAATAATCAGGTTCCACTACATCGACATATTCCTCAATACCTTCTAATGCTTCTTGAACCGCGTAATGTTCGTCAATGGTTGGGTCTTGACTGATTTCCACGATAAAACTCTCATCGGTCAATTTGTTTGCGATTGTGCATCCCAAGGCGGAAAGTTTCTCCTCCAGGGAAACGAGGTTGGTGCCTGGGACAACCTGTAACATAAAGTGGGTGGCAACATGTGCATTCGCTGTGATAACTTCCTCCCCGGTTTGCCCAAACTTGGTTCCCTTTTCTTCCAGAATCATCCAAGGATGTTTCATCGAAGTCTCAACAAGAGAAATCCGTGTATCAAGTGCCTGCTTACCTTCAGCATTATTGATCACGGATTCCTTGGTGGCGATTTTTACATCATCCAAAATTTCCAATACCCTTGGCTTACTATTGCTCACGGGTGGGGCTTGGGAAGGTGCGATGCGGATGTCGTTTTCAATTTTTTCAACGGGCTTCTCATGGGAGCCTAGTTGAGCAACCTCTGATTCCGTATTTTCAACTTTAGCCATGGAAGGAGCCGCAGGTTCCACGACTTGGTCGTCTACCGGTTGGCTGGTCTCTTCCTGAAAAGATTCCGGGGTTACTTCGTGTGCCTGCTTCTTCCAGACGAAAAAGAAGGTAGCGAAAACAAGTGGTAGGGAGATGATGTATTTTTTCATATATAGGTATTTATTTAGGAAATATAAATACACTAGATACATAAGTAAAAGAGTAATGCAAGTCTAAATTTGAATTTTTTATAAATTCTATGATATTCTGGCTATTCGATAAAAATCTTAATATCGTTGGGGAGATTGTATTGGCTTGCTTTCAGGTAAGCCCTTTTGAAGAAGGGTTAGATGTTCCACCTTTTTTTGATTTGTTATTTCTTTTGCCTGCATGGAGCTCTCTTGGGAGCTACCAAACCCAATATTATTTATCTAATCTGTGATGACTTGGGGTATGGCGATGTGCAATGCCTCAATCCGGAAAATGGTAAGATTCCAACCCCTCATGTGGATCGGTTGGCTTCGGAGGGTATGACTTTTACCGATGCCCACTCAGGTTCCTCCGTCTGCACGCCTACCCGATACGGGGTGATGACTGGTCGGTACAGTTGGCGGACCAAGTTGCAAAGCGGGGTCGTTCAGGGTTTTGCACCCTGTCTAATTTCCAGGGATAGGCCGACAGTGGCTACTTTTCTTAAGAAAAATGGCTATCACACGGCAATTATTGGAAAATGGCATTTAAATTTCCGATATTTGGATCCAATCAGCGGTGATGAATATGCAAGGAGCCAATACAGGAGTCCTCCTGTGGGAGCGAAAATACCTGACGGGCCTGTCCATCGCGGGTTTGATTTTTTTCATGGGTTTCACCATGCCAGAAATATGGAGGCTGTGATTATTAACGATCAAGTGGTCATGCATGAAGACCCCATCCGTATGCTTCCCCGGCTCACCCGGGAATCTGTAAAGTATATTGAATCGAGAAAGGATAAGAAAAAACCTTTCTTTTTATATCATCCGCTAGGATCGCCCCATACGCCTATCCTCCCCACAAAAAAATGGCAGGGGAAAAGCGGCTTGGGTGCATATGGTGATTTTGTGATGGAGACAGACCATGTGATGGGGGAAATACGCAAGGCTTTACAGAGAACAAAGCAGGAGGATAACACCTTAATCATCTTCACCAGCGATAATGGATGTTCAAAAGCAGCAGGGATCACTAACCTGGCCCAAAAAGGTCATAAGGTGAGTGCTCATTTGCGCGGCTCCAAAGCGGATCTTTGGGATGGTGGCCATCGGATTCCATTCATTGTCAAGTGGCCGGGTAAAGTGAAAAAAGGCAGCCAGTCGGATCAATTAATCTGCCTAACTGATCTTTATGCAACGGTTGCGGATATTTTAAATGAAGATTCACCTGAAAAAAGTTGCGAAGACAGCGTGAGTTTCCTACCCGCCCTGTTCGAAAAAAAAATAATATCTTCGAGGAAGGGAGTGATTCATCATTCCATAAGCGGGCATTTTGCCTACCGAATGGGCAGGTGGAAGTTACTTTTGGCCAAAGCATCAGGAGGGTGGAGTTCGCCCAAAGAAAATCAAGTGAAGGGAGATTCACCTACCGCACAATTGTATGATATGAGCAAGGACGAAGCGGAACAGAAAAATCTTTATTCTGAAAAATCTCCAATTGTTGAAAAACTACTCTCTAACCTAAGGCGTGATGTTCTAAATGGTCGAAGTACTGACGGGATTGAATCCAGTAATGATGTGAAAGATATTGTTCTTTGGAAAAGTAAAAAATAGATCCCATGAGTAGTTTTAACGACGGCATACCTAGTCATTAGGGAGACTTGCCTTTCATAATTGTTTTTTAAATGGAGGGATTTCTCGTTGTCTAGAGGGGCAAATTAATTTGTTGTGGCTATTTGCTCAATTAATCGCCCACTATTTAATCCTACATTTTATTATGTCTAGTACAAAGACTGGTCTATTTTCCCTTCTTTCACGCCGATTCTTGATTTTAGCGATCATGCTATATTCTGCCGTGATAGCTTCGGCTAACCCCGTTATTTACCAAGCCCAGAACCTGTCCAAGGGAAAAAAGCTGGTTTTCGTTGCCAGTGATCACGAATATCGGGCTGAGGAAACCTTACCAGCTCTGGCCCGCATCCTCGCGGTCCATCATGGCTTTGATTGCACGGTATTGTTCGGGCTGAATTCAAAAGGGGAAATTGAAGCAGGAGCTTCAAACATTCCGGGACTGGAAGCATTAAAAGATGCGGATGGTATGATTATCTTTATCCGCTTTCTGGCCCTGCCACCCGAGCAGATGAAGCATATTGATGATTATTTAAATAGAGCCGGTCCGGTTGTCGGCCTTCGTACATCCACTCACGGATTTAACTACAAGGATAAAGAAGATCCCTATTACAAATATCATTTCCGGTATGATGGTAAAGACTATCACGCCGGGTTTGGTCATCAGGTACTTGGGCAAAGCTGGGTGGGGCACTACGGAAAAAATCATCAGCAGAGTACCAGGATTGATATGGTTCCGGCAAAGAAAACTCATCCCATTCTTCGCGGAGTATCTAAGATTCATGTGCATGCCGGCGGTTACAATGCGGAAGCTCAAAAGGATTGGGATATTCTGACCATGGCCCAGCCGCTTATGACGATGAAACCCGATGGTGCCGCTGACAAAACCAAGCCGCCTATGGCCAGTGAATGGACCCGTCATTATAAGGGTAAAAATGGGAAAAAGGGTAGGGTTTTTACCTCCCTTTACGGTGCATCTGAGGACATTTTAAATTCCGGTTATCGTAGAATGATCATCAATGGGATTTATTGGTCCCTTGGCTTAGAGAAACATATCAAAGGTGATTCTAAAATTGATTTTGTTGGGCCCTACAAACCCTCCACCTTCAAAAACCGGGGAGAGGTTAAGGGCCTTAACCCCCTGGTTTATGTAAAACTGGATAGCCCGATTCCCGGTCATCCAAATGTCCAAAGCCCGGCTCCTCAAGCTTCCCCTCAGAGTTCCCTACCCATGGGGCGTTTTTTGCGAATTACTGTTCCCGGGGACAATAAAATACTGACCCTTAATGAAGTGGAAATCCTAAGCGATGGAAAGAATGTGGCCCGGACTGGAAAAGCCAAGCAATCGAGCTTGGGCTCGGGTGGAGTTGCTTCAAGAGGTATAGATGGAAATAAAAATCCGGATTGGAATGGGGGTGGTCAAACCCATACCGATGGGTCTGGTTCTACCGGGCCATGGTGGGAAGTAGATCTGGGAAAAAGTTTTCCCATTGAGAAAATTGAGGTATGGAATCGTAAAGGTTTAGAAAGTCGGTTGAACAATTTCAAAGTCGAGTTTTTGGGTGAGAATCGGAAAAAAGTATTTGAAAGATCCAAAGTTCGCGGAGCACAACGGATTGTTTTTGATCTTAAAAAGAAGGGTGAAGTAACCTTTTTGACTTACAATGGTAAAAAAGAAGCTCCCCCGGCAACAGGTACTCGAAAAGAGGCGGTTGAGGTGCCAACTGATTATCGTGACCCATCGCCCTTCAGTTTTAAAAAGGGTGATACGGTCGCTATCCTGGGCAATGGTTTAGCCGACCGCATGCAACACGATGGCTGGACGGAAACCTTTCTGCAGAGCGGATTACAAGGACTGGATGTATCCTTCCGGAATATGTCTCTTTCAGGTGATCGCCCCAATTATCATCCAAGAAGCAAGGGTTTTACCCCCATGGATCAATACCTACAGCATGTGAAGGCTGATGTGGTCTGGGCTATGTTTGGTTACAATGAATCATTCTCCGGACCACAAGAAACCGAAAATCATAAAAAGCTTTTGATCGACTTTGTGCAAAAAGTTAGAAGTTATCAGCCCAATGGGAAAGACTTTCCCCGTATTGTTCTCTTCAGTCCGATTGCCTTTGAGGATTTGAAAACACCCAATCTTCCCCGCGGAAAAGCCCATAATCGAAATTTGGCGGCCTTTGCCAAGGCAACGGAAAAAGCCGCAGAAGAAGCGGGGGTTGCCTATGTGAACTTATTCGATCCAACCCAGAAACTATACCAGTTAAGTAAAGAACCGCTGACTTTGAATGGTGTTCATTTGAATGAATTAGGAAACCGGAAACTTGGCCAAATCATTGCCCAGGCATTGCTCGGAACCGAGGTGGCTGACTATGGCAAACTGGAAGATCTAAGATTGGCAGTCCTTGAAAAGAACCTGCATTGGTTTAACCGATATCGGGCAACTGATGGAAACGATATTTGGGGAGGTAGATCGAATTTGCGTTTTGTGGATGATCAATCCAATGCGGAAGTCCTTCAGCATGAATTGGTAATGCGCGATGTGTTAACAGCGAATCGTGACAAACTGATCTGGGCCACAGCTCAAGGTAAAAAATATAAAGTAAATGACAGTAATGTTCCGGTACCCATCAAGGTGGTTTCTAATGTGGGCGGAGGAAGTCGTAGCTCCAATCCAGGAAAGGAAGGAACCACTAAATATTTAAGTCCTGAAGCAAGTAACAACCGCTTTGCAGTCCGGGATGGTTTTGAGGTGAATGTTTTCGCGGATGAGAAGCAATTTCCTCAATTGATTAACCCGGTGCAGATGCAGGTCGATACCAAGGGCCGATTGTGGGCTGCGGCTTGGCCGACTTATCCCATGTGGGAACCCATGAAGGAAATGAATGACGCCCTGTTGATTCTTCCGGATGATAACGGAGATGGAAGGGCGGATCGCGTAATTGAATTTGCAAGGGTTCATAATCCATTGGGTTTTGAATTTTGGAATGGCGGGGTGCTGGTCACTTCAGGACCGGACTTGGTCTTCTTGCGTGATAATGACGGCGACGACAGAGCGGACGAGCGTTTTGTGATCTTCCAAGGACTTGGCACCTCAGACACTCATCACGCGGCCAACAATCTCATTTTTGGGCCAGATGGGGGTATCTACTGGCAGAGTGGAATCTTCTTGCAGAATAACTACGAACACCCGTGGGGACCTTCCTTGGCCACAGGGTCTTCAGCGATGTATCGGTTTGATCCTCGTCGATACACCATTGCACTGCACGGCGGAAATAGCCCGAATCCTCACGGAATAGCCTTTGACTATTGGGGTTATCAATACGCCACGGATGGAACAGGCGGTCGTCCGTATCAGGTTCGTCCAGATGGCAAGGGATGGAAGATGTTCTCTCTTTTGAATAAAGAGGTTCGTCCAGTTCCTGCCTGTGAAATTCTGTCCAGTGATAATTTTCCAGACGATATGCAGGGAGACTTTCTTATCTGTAATTCCATAGGTTTTCTTGGCATCAAACAGTACAAACTTCATCGGGATGGCGGGTATGAACTTACCAAAACCGTGGGCCGTGGAAAGGACGCAAAGAAGGTAGTGGAGCAAACCAAACTTGGTGAAGTCTGGGGCACACCAAACGGCCAAAGACTCAAAGTCACGAAGACGCTGGCCGATGGCTCAAAACAGGAGGAAGAGGCTGAAGGGTTTCTTTTAAGTGGTGACAAGAACTTCAGACCCACCGATGCTATTTTCGGAGATGACGGAGCCCTTTATGTATCTGACTGGCAAAATGTGATAATCGGTCACATGCAACACAATGTTCGTGATCCCAATCGCGATCATAAGCATGGACGAATATTCCGTGTGAGTTATGCCAAAAAGCCCTTGCAGAAATCAGTTAAAATAGATGGCCAGCCCATTGAAAATCTTCTGGATAATCTAAAACATCCCGTGGATGGTGTTCGTCATCGTACTCGCGTTGAATTGAGCGAAAGAGATACCGATCAAGTCATAGCGGCAACCCAGAAATGGATGGCACAATTTAATCCCAAGGAAAAAGAGGACGCCCACCATTTACTAGAGGCACTTTGGCTTCATCAACAGCATAACCAACGAAATGGTAGGCTTCTCAATGATATGCTTAAATCTCCACATCCACATGCCCGCATGGCCGCCCTTACGGTTCAGCATCACTGGTATAACGCGGATCCCGCAAAAGGCTCCCAAGTGGTGGAAGAGGAAGTGGAAGTGGTTGCAGAAAAGTCAGGAGTCATTTCTGATACCGACGACTTATTAACCATGAGAATTGGTACGGTGGTTGAAAAAATGAAATACGATATTAACGAGTTCACCGTAAAACCCGGGAAGAAAGTGAAACTCATTTTTGCCAACCCTGACTTCATGCCGCACAACTTAGTCGTAACCAAGCCCAATAAAGCAGATACGGTGGCTCAGCAGGCACTTTCCTTGGGTGCGCAGGGTTTTGCCATGGCATTTGTTCCCGAGACCGAAGATGTGCTCTGGGCTTCGAAACTTGTTGATCACGAAAAAGAAGAGGAAATGAATTTTACCGCACCAACTGTAAAAGGTGATTATCCATATGTCTGCACATTTCCCGGTCATCATATTCTGATGCGTGGGGTCATGAAAGTTCGGTGACTTTTACTTGTTATAACCGGTTGGCAAAAACTTAGATCATTTGCCCTCTCAGGTGGGGAGGTACTGTTGAATCTTTTTAAAAGGTGTAGACGATAGTACGTACGGCTTTAGGATTTAATGGAGAGGAAGCTTTAACATGCTCACAGTCTAAGTACCTGTCCGTTTGAAATGCTTTATCAAGGGTTGAGCCATTGGGGTACTGTATATTTAGTCCAATTATCTCTTTTGTGGGGTTGATCGCTACGATCACTCCTTTGTTTTCTGATTTATTGAGGTATGCAGAAACCATAAGCGGTGATGGCGAATTTACATCAATCCTTCTATACCCTTGGCTTAGAAAATTTATAAATTGCTTAAGAACATAAAACTTCTTTGTTTTTTCAATAAACTTCTGGCGGCCAGAACTGCTGGGTTGTTCTTCAACCAAAATTAGGCCCTCGTCTCTATGCTTTTCTCGAACTTTTGGATTCGTTTCCTTATCGGGTGCCAAAGAATAAATTAAACCCCACCACATGAATACATTGGCCTCTGCATCAACAAGACTCATGTGAGCGTATTGTGCGGCCATGATAGCCTTATCCAACTCACTCGATTTAGGAGTCCATCCGTAAGTGTGCCAAACATCGTTATTCCATTGCGCACCCGTAGTTTCTGTCATCCAGAAGCCCTTGTTTGGAAAAGTTGTTCTACGGATTTTTCCAATTTGCCGGCTATTTTCCCTTAGGACAGAGATACTTCCATCCATACCTTCTTGGTAACTGTCATACATATGGTATGCGACCAGATCCACATCATCGCTTTGGATCGTAGGAACGAACCTTGAAACCTCGCTTCCTTGATACCCGACAAAGGCAAGATCAGGGGCAGCGATTTTCAAGTTTAGACCTGCTTGTCTGAGCCTTGGTTTTAATCGGTTCTCAATGAAATTCTTGAGCCTGACAGGATCCCAAATGCATGTTTGTGTTCCGACTTTTGAATAATTCGTTTCATTTTGAACCCCCAAAGTTGTCACATTTATTCCCCAATCTAAGTAGGTCTGAGTGCGATTTACAATTTCATCTGCCCATGCATCCTCCATGGAATATTTCAATTCATATTTTCGTCCATCCTCCTTGCCAACTACATTTAGCCAATCTGATGTTTGAAGTAGACTGCTGGAGCGTGGTTGCCAAAAGGTAAGCAGTATCTGCAGTGCAGGGTTAAGTTTCATGGCTCTTTGCAAAACTTCCTTATTGTGATCAGTGATTCCACGACGGGTAACCTCTCCCTGTGCCCTAAGAAGCGAGACTTTTAGTTCTTTGAAGGCATGTCTCATTGCCTGATCATCCGGGTTGGTTCCCCAGAAAGCTACAGATCCGCCGAATCCATCGATGTTTTGTTTGAGCTCATGATGTTTTGGCCTTATGGCAAGAGTCGAAGTTGGATCCTTGATGATCCCAGCCTGATAATTTGATTCAATCGACTGCTTTACTCGCAAACTTAGCCTTTTCTTTGCGTAAGCAAGAGCTTCCGCATGTTCGGGTTTGTCTTTTACATTTGTCTCTTCTCCCGGATCAGCAACTATATCAGTCAGAACATTTGCCACGAGTCCTCCCTCCTTACCCAACCATTCGGTGTACCTATAATTTTTAAACCTGATACTGTGCCCCATTGACTTGATTGCGGGATAGGAGCTGTAAGCATCCAGACGGTGACCTGCATGGGGATCTTCTAAAAGAGGTCGAAAACTTCTACCCTGGCAATGCTCCGGAACAGGCAATTCGGTTAAATCGCATAGCGTGGGGTATAAGTCGATTAACTCAACAAGTCGGGGCGTTTTTTGACCGCCTTTTAAGCGTGGATCACGAATGATTAAGGGCACCCGGGTATCACATTCAAAGTTAGTATGCTTGCACCAACTTGAATGATCGCCCAATTTCCATCCGTGATCACCCCACAATACAACGATTGTATTTTCGGCAAGGCCTGAGTTTTCCAAAGCTTCCAAGACTTTACCTACACAAGAATCAACATAACTAGTGGCCGCGGCATAGCCGTGAAGAAGGCGTAAATTAGTTTCATCCGAAAAATCCTTGGGGCCATTACCTTCGAAATCGCTGTATTTACTCATTTCCGGGGCAGTCAGATTTGCGGCATGAATTGGATAGCCTGGCGGTATTCCAGTATTACGGGGCATAGTAAAATCATTACGGTTGTAAAGATCCCAATATTTCTTCGGGGCGGAGAAGGGAAGGTGTGGTCTTACCATTCCAACTGCGAGAAAAAATGGACGATCCGGATTTTGAGAGAGTTTTTCAATTAATTCGGCAGCCTTCAATGCCCGTTTACCATCCACATAAGCATCATCAGGAACATCGGCATTTTCAGTCATTGGACCTTTGGGAGGATCATTTCTATCTCCCACCTTAGCTTCCTGAATGGCCTTTTGGAGTTTATCAATATTTTCTTTTTTTAAATAATGCCCCTTTGAAGTAACTGAGATCCATCTGTTCCAGTTGGTTTTATCGACTCCTCCACCACTTACCCCATGATAAATTTTACCAAGACCAATCGTATTGTATCCCTGTTGTTTAAAATGTTGGTTGAGGGTTAACAGGTTGGGATGCCTTTTTCTCCATTCCGAAACATGATAAGTTTGTTCCTTTGTAAAGGTAGGATATAATCCCCCCATAATCGAAAGCCTTGAAGCTCCGCATACTGCCTGTTGGCAGTATGCTTTTTGGAAAAGCATTCCAGATTTCGCAAGTTTATCCATTTGGGGTGTCTTGACTATTGATCCATATGCACTTAGCTCAGGACGGAGATCATCAATGGCAATAAATAGAACATTGGGACCTTTTGGTCTCGGAATCGGAGTATCCGCATACAAGGGTTGGGAGTCTTCGAAAACGACGGGTGTTCCTGAAGAAACTCTTTCAGGAATAGTTCGTATTTCAATTGGTTCACTGAGTGATTGAGAGGACCCTCCCACCTTTATAAGACATCTGCCTTTTGGCAGCACACGATTTAAGGAAAAATCGTGAAAGTGTAGATCATCGGCATCCACTTCAAGACGTACCTGACGTCTTTCACCGGGTTTCAAATCCACCCGTTTAAATCCCTTAAGTTCGAGAACAGGACGGGCAATTTCATAGTTTTTACCTGTAATATAAAGCTGAACAATTTCAGTACCTCTTCTCTTTCCGATGTTGGTAAGGTCAAAATTGACCGAAATTTTTTGTCCGGGCCGGATACTTGGCGAGGATACTTTTATCGGCCCATATTTGAATTGAGTGTAGCTCAGACCATATCCGAATGGATAATGAGCTCCTTTGGGAGCATCCAGATAGTCAAAAACTAGAGAGCTATTTTGCTGGCTGTAATGAACAGGAATTTGGCTTACAGAACGGGGCCAACTGAGAGTGAGTTTACCTGAAGGATTAGTTTTGCCAAAAAGAATTTCGGCCACTGCCGTCCCGGTTTCCTGTCCGGTATAATGTCCGGCAAGGATTGCCTTAAAATCATCACCCAATCCGTGAAGGGTGATGGGTTTGCTATGGTTTAGAAAGGCAATAACAGGTTTTCCGGTATCAATCATGGCCCGAGCCAATACTTTTTGGGATTCGGTTAGGTCGAGGGTTGAACGGTCACCCACATGATTACCTCCCCAGGCTTCCCGGCTTAGAAGAACATTTTCTCCAATTGCCAAAACTATCAAATCTGATTCAGCCGCGACTCGTTTGGCTTCCTCGATCAATGGACGATTACTTTCGAGTGAGGAAAATTCAACTTCATTTACATATCTCCAATTTGAATACGAGTCACCGGTGTCGTTTTCTGCTATTTTAGATCCTTCTGCATAAACGACTTTTGCAGAGTCACCCACAAATTGACGAATTCCATCCAAGACTGAAATGGATTTGATAGGCCTTCCGGAATAATTTCCCAGCCTGCAAAATTTTGCATTTGGACCAATAACCGCAATTTTTTCGTACTTCCCTAGATCCAAGGGAAGAAATTGATTGTCGTTTCGAAGAAGAACTATGGATTGTCGGGCGGCCTCGCGTGCCAACTCTCTGGCAGCACTCGACCTTGATAACTGGAAAGCTTTTTTTGCATCAAGTTCAAACGGAGCTTCAAACAAACCGAGACGGAATTTGAGTGAAAGAACTGCCCGGACGGAATCATCAATGAATTTCATGGGAACTTTTTGTTCTCCGACTAATTCGGGAAGATATTGATAGCCAAAATTATTGGGGAGTTCCTGTTGGAGCCCTGCCATGATTGCCATGCGTGCCGCATCTTTATCGGACATTCCAATTTGCTGATATTTTCTCACCAAATCAATCCCCTGGTAATCCCCAACGAGTAATCCTTTGAAACCAATCCGCATTCTTAAAACATCATTAAGAACCCATGGGTTCACATGACAGGGGAGACCATCCACTTCATTAAAAGCTGCCATGACCGCAGCGGGCTTAACCGAATGAATAATCTTGCGGAAAGGAACTACATCAACATCCAAAAGCTGTCGCCGACCAAAGGAGTAGGGTGATCGGTTGCGCCCACCTTCTGTTGCTGCATACCCGGCGAAGTGTTTGAGCGTGGCTGCAACATGTTCGGAATCGATGGTGCCATCTGAAGAACCCTGTAGTCCTTTGACCATGGCTGATCCAAGAATGGACACAAGATACGGGTCTTCGCCCAAGGTTTCGTCCACCCGTCCCCATCTAAGGTCACGGGCAACATCAACAATCGGAGATAAAATATGAGAAATTCCACGGGAGCGGGCTTCTCTTCCGGCTTGATCATAAATTCGGGTTAAGAGTTCGGGATTCCAGGTGCAGGATAGACCAATCGGCGAGGGGAAAGAATTGGCTTCAAATCTCATAAAACCATGAGCCGCTTCATCATGATGTATTGCCGGAATACCCAGTCTTGTCTGAGTTCTGAAATATTTCTGGATGGCTGGGTATTGTTTTAAGTCATCTTCCACGGTCAGGTTGTGCAGGGGTCCAAGTTGTCCTATTCCATGGGGGCAGTGCTTGGCATAAAATGCGGGGTCAAAGATTTCACCATCATTAAGTAGTTTCTCTTCACTTGGATTCCACCAACCAGTGATTTGGGCGACTTTTTCTTCGATGGTCATTCTTCGCAACAAGTCTTCTACCCGTGCCTCAATTGCTAAAGTTGGATCCCTGTAAGTGCCTGAAGAGAAAGTTCTGGGTTTTTCTGAGGGAAAGCCAATTAGGTCAAACGGCTTGTCTGATGCATTTACAAACCGGGACCCAGCCATTTTCTCCAGCCATCTGGATTTCAGGATTGGAGAGGTTTCCAGACGGGTCTGTCCCCAATTTTCTCCCTTCCACATATCCTGCTCATCCCAGTTGGCGTTGATATAGGATATGGCACGAATGATGTCTTTGTTTTCTTCAATGTGTTCAAAGAATTTTTTAAACCAAGAATTCCAGACCTTTTCTGAATTTTCTCGATCAAAGAAGTGACCTCTTGGGGTGGCTTCAGCAATGAAAATAGGCTTGTTAACATTGCGGGCAAAATCCAACGCCGCTTCCCCATCGCGGTCTCCACCCCACCATGAGTATCCCACCCAATCGTAGTACTCGGTTCCCGGATCATACTCAATGAACTGTTCTGGTTTTGCCATGCTTGAAGAAGCATAGACAGTTGCGAAATTTTTAAGATTAGCAGACTGGAGAGCTTTTACTATTCTCTGAAAGGCAAGTTTGAAATTCTTGGGATCATACTTGTTCCAGCTACCGTCAAATTCATACCCGATTCTTATTAGAAAGGGATGTTCTGGATGATCCCTTACAAAATTGACCAGTTCTTGAATGAGATGATCATAGGAACCATCTGCCACTTTGTCTTCCGAGTTTCCTTCCATCGAAATGGACAGATGCATTATGCAACGATCAAGGGTGGGCGAATCAAGGTAGGCCTTTTGGTTCATCGGACCGGCGGCCCATTCAGTTTCTGAATTCAAACCGTCGACTCGACCGGTGGCAAAGGTACGTCCAAATTTATTAGTCCATCCCTCCGCGAAATAGACATAATGAGTTATCCCTCCGGGAATACCGATATTGTCGACATAGCCGTCCCTGTGCTTAAGAGTTCCTCCAGTGGATTCATTGTCCTGACCGGCAAAAACAAGAATTTTGCCCGGCGGTGGCGAAAATCGTGCCGCGTAGCGGTCGGCATGCAAAAGCGTGCCCCCAAAAAAGCAAAGTAAGGTTAGACAAGATAAAATGTTCATATTTTTGAGTCGGAGGATTTGCTATCCAGCTCTTTGCGGATTTCATCGCAACGAGGCTGGTTGAGCTTGTAGAGACAAACAATTGGAATAAGGAAAAAATGTCCGATTGCCGGAAACAGAGTTAAGGATAGAACAATACCCCGGATAGCTTCGGTGCTTTGAGAATCCGCCTGACCGTCATATCCGTAATAGGCAAGCACAACTCCAATGAGCCAGCCACCAATTGCTACGCCTAATTTTAGTGCGAAAAGAGCACCCGAAAAAACCAGTCCGGTGACTCTTCGACCGCTTTTGAGTTCCCCATATTCAACGGTGTCTGCGGCCATGGAAAAGAGAATGGGGGCTCCCATCTGTACAAAGAAATTGATCAGTCCAAAAAGAATAAAAATGATCCAAATATTGGAGCTAGAAACAAAGTACAAAGCTATGGAACCAGTAACGATAATGGCTTGTACGGCTATATAGGAAGGCACTTTGCCAAGTTTACTGGTTAGAGAAGAGGCAAAACCGGCTCCTATCATTTGACAAAAAGTTCCAGTGGTTAGGAAAGCTGCAATAAGTTCGGGTTTACCAATGAACCATTTGACATAGTAAACTTGGGAAGCACCCCTTAAAACAATCGGTATTAGCAACACAAGAAAAAGGGTAGCCACAACCAGCCACTGATCATTTTTAAGCAAAGTTTTAAAATCTAATGCTAAAGAACCTTTGGTCTTGGCGACTTGTTTAACTCTTTCTTTGGTCAGGGAAAAACAACCAAAAAAGGCAAGAACAGCCAAAAATCCAAACACAGCCATGGCGTAGGGATACCCTGCCTGTTGGTTTCCGTTTCCGAAGTGATTTACCATTCCAGGAGCAAAAAAGGAGATCAATACTCCGGCTGAGGTGGCTATAAAAAAACGATAAGAGTTCGCTGAAACCCTTTCCTGAGAATCGGATGTGATAACCCCACCGAGCGCACAATATGGTATATTGACTACGGTATATAGAACCATCAGCAAGGCATATGTACAATAAGCGTATGTCAGCTTACTGCCATCACTAAATCCGGGTGTTATGAAAGTGAGTACAAAAACAACGGAAAAAGGAATCGCAAACCAGAGAAGATATGGACGGAATTTTCCCCACCGTGTATTGGTGTTGTCCGCGAGTATTCCCATGATTGGGTCGGTGATGGTATCCAGCAGGCGGACGGCCAGAAACATCGTTCCCATGGCAGCCGGTGCCAGCCCAAAAACATCAGTGTAAAAGGAGGGTAGAAGAATCAGAATAGTTTGAAAGACAACATTGGAGCCGAAGTCGCCCAGGCCGTATCCTATCTTTTCAATGGGTTTTAATCGCGATTCATTCATAATATCACTGAAATTTGGTTAGGAGGATAATTCAAGGAATGAGAAGTTCGCTGGTAAACCTGCACCCGTCATATCCTGACAGGCAAGTGCGATAAAAGTACCAGTGAATCCCCAGTGACTCCCATAATCATCCGAAAGAATAGATGCGTCGAGGCGGGGTCCGGCCTCAGTGAAGTTTTCACCGTCTTCAGAAAAGTAAAATTGTAAATCTTTGCCAGCAAATATTGCCCGCAGAAATAGTTCATCTTTGGATACTGGGATTACCTCTGAGCCTAAGGGGAAGTATGACTTACCATCATCACAACTGTGGATTTGCAGACAGAGTCCCACTTCTTCGTCGTAAGACAGGTAAAGATAATGAAAGAGGTAAGTATTGTAGTAGGCAGCCATTCCTGCCATCTGCTGAAAGTTTTGTGGTTTGAATGAGATTTTTGTTACAGCGGTTGCATTTTGTTCGGTTAATCGTCTTGCCAGCATTGCCTGCTCGAAGTTGGATTCAAGAGACTCGTTTCCCTTAAGCGTAAGACAGTCGGCTTCGCGAATTACAGAACAGGAAGGTCCTCTCGGAGTTGCGTAGTGGAGCGAATCAAAAGGGAGGCGGTCGGGAAGTTTTGGAAAGGTATGAGTTGCAATTGCCGGGGCTGGAACGATTTCTTTGGGTTCATTGTCACCGTCTGCCAAGTAGAGCCAATCGTCTTCACTCCATTCGACTTTTTGGATAGAGGTTTCACGTCCGAGGTTGCAACGCTTACTTCCGGGGAGGGGTCGACCGCACAGATGCGGCATGTACCACTCGCCAGTTTGCGTTTCTACCAGACTGGCATGCCCGGCTTTTTGAAGAGACAGATCGGGTTTTTCGAAGGAGGTGAGAATGGGGTTTTGGGGATGAAGTTCATATGGTCCATTTAGGTCTCGAGACCGTGCCAAAGTTACCGCATGCTCATACTCTGTGCCTCCCTCTGCGGTAAGAAGATAATAATATCCATTTCTTTTCAAAAGGTGGGGCCCTTCAGTTAAACCCAGCTTGCTTCCCCTAAAAATTATTTTTCTATTGCCGACCAAAGTTTTGAGCAAAGGGGAATACTCCTGAAGAACAATGCCGTAGAATGGATGACAGTTGGGCCGGTGATCCCAGATCATATTAAGCCAGTATTTTTTCCCATCTTCTTCATGAAAGATCGATGGGTCGAATCCGGATGAATTTATGAAAACAGGATCTGACCAAGGACCATCAATTTTCGGGGAAGTAATCAGATAATTAAGACTATCCTTGGTTGCAGCCTCATGCTGGTGTACCACCGTGAAGCAGAGGTAAAAAAGGCCGTCAAAGAAACTAAGTGCGGGAGCCCATACTCCGCCCGAGCTGGGAACGCCACGTAAGTCAAGGAGTCTTTTCTCGTCAAGGATGTGGCTATGCAATTTCCAGTTAACAAGATCTTTTGAATGATGAACCTGAACTCCCGGAAACCATTCAAAAGTGGAGGTGGCAAGGTAGTAGTCTTCGCCAACACGACAAATGCTTGGGTCAGGGTTGAAGCCTTTTAAAATTGGGTTCTGGATCATTGATTCCTTTCCTGATTACATGAACAGGAGTTTTGTCGGCCAGGGGAGGATACGAAAGCTCAACAAAGCTTTTACACAATACATTTGGAAAAAGGACGGGTTTGGGCTTTGTAGGAATTTTATAAGACAAAAGATCTGTGGGCTGATTTGAGTAAAAAAACAAAATTAATTTTTTCCTCCCAATTTAAACTCGATGCAAGCCAATTAAGTTATACTCTAAACTGGTCCTTAGATGATTTTTTCAAAGATATTCCCTGTGATAAGATTTTCACCTGATGACCCAACAAAGATCAACCTGTGAACGAGAATTCCATTTAAACGACTAGCACGGAATAAAATTAAATTTTATAATTTCTAAAAAATTAAGTGTTTATTTAATAATGATAAACTTCTTTTACATTTCTTTGACTGCATTAAGTTTCTCTTGGTTTCTTACAGCAAAGCCAAACATGATCGTAATTATGTGTGATGATCTTGGTTATGCAGATGTTGGCTTTAATGGATGTAAAGACATTCCTACGCCCAATATTGATTCTATTGCGGAGAATGGAGTGCGTTGTTCAAATGGTTATGTCGCCTATCCTGTTTGTGGACCTTCAAGGGCTGGATTTATCACGGGCCGGTATCCGCAAAGGTTTGGTTTTGAGAGAAATCCACAATATAAGCCAAATGATCCGGGTATGGGTCTTACTCGTGATGAGAAGACTATTCCTGAATTAATAAAACCAGCAGGCTATCATTCAGGCATTATTGGTAAATGGCATCTTGGTGCACATATTCCAACCAGTCATCCAATGAAACGAGGTTTTGATGAGTTTTATGGACACTTGGGAGGTGGACATTTTTATTTACCGGAGAAACTAACTATTCAAAGAAGTCAGGATGCCAAAAATGAATCAGATAGTTATCGGACATGGTTGCTGAAAAATTATCAATCTGTTCCGCCAAGAAAATATTTAACCGATGATTTTTCAGATGAAGCAGTCGCATTTATTGAAAGAAACCGTGACTGGCCCTTCTTCTTGTTTGTTTCTTATAATGCCCCCCATACACCTCTTGAAGCGACAAACAAATATTTAAAAAGATTTCCAGAGATCAAGGATGCAAAGCGGAAAACTTATGCTGCCATGGTCAGTGCCGTTGATGATGGGGTAGGCCGGATGCTTTCGGAACTGAAAAAGTTTAATTTGGAAGAAAATACCATCATTGCTTTTCTTTCTGATAATGGAGGTCCATCTGGAAAAAATGCCTCAAATAATGAGCCTCTTCGTGGAAACAAAGGAGATGTCTGGGAAGGCGGATTTCGGGTACCTTTTGCCATCCAGTGGAAAGGGAAACTGCCCAAAGGATCAGTATATAAGAACCCAGTCAGTTCTCTCGACTTGGCTGGTACTATCGTTGCTCTTGCTGGAGTTGCAATACCTGAAGAAAAGCCTCTGGATGGCGTGAACCTTATTCCTTATCTGAACGGAAAGAATAAATCAAAACCACATGAAACAATTTATCTCAGGCAATTCGACAGGAACCGATATGCCGTAAGAAACGGAAATGAAAAAATAGTCATACTTTGGAAGGGTGGTTCTCCCTCACTCTATGATTTGTCTAATGATATTGCAGAAGAGAATGACCTTGCAAAAGAAAGACCTGATAGAGTGAGGGAAATTGATGAATTAAGAAAGAAATGGAACAGACAACTTAGGGAACCAACATTCTTGGGTCTGATTCACTCACCGGGATGGGCAAAGCGCAGGCGGAAATAAAACTTCCAAAATCATTCGTAAGCATTTAAATTTCAATTATAAACTAGTATGTAGACTTTTTTTAACCTTTTATCATGCACCTCTTTATCTCGACTTTTCTCCTGCTGTGTTATTTAAATTTTGGAGTCGTAAGTTTCCTGTGTGCAGAGCCCTCTGATCCGAAAAAGAGAATTGAAACGAAGAGTAAGGAAAAGAAAAAGAATCGGGAGAGTAGGGGGACAAAAAAAAATGATTTTATTTCTGCTACACGAATTGCAGGGCTTGCTCCCAAAGGTAATTCTCCTCAAATCGAGCCGAATACAAACTTTCAGATGTCGATTGATCAGATCAAGTCGGCATCTCTTTGGGTTGATCGTACGGTGGGAGGTGCTCTACTCAAAAATGGTATCCAGCCAAATAAACAAACCGATGATTTTGTTTTTGTAAGGAGGGTCTATTTGGATGTTGCGGGCCGTATCCCAACGGATGAGGAAGCCCGTGATTTTCTAAATAATAAAGACCCTGAAAAACGCAGGAAGCTGATAGACCGACTCCTGATCAGTGATGGGTATCGATCACATCTTTTTAACTGGATGGCAGATCTGCTGAGACACCGAAGCAAATTAAGGAGGAGCAACTTCAACCATTATGAAAGATGGTTAAAGGATCAAATCGCCCAAAATACCCCATGGAACGACATGGTTTATGTGATGCTCACCGCGGAAGGCTCTTTGGCCAGTTCAGGTCCTACGGGCTATTTGCTAAGGGATCCGGGTATGCCACTTGATAATCTCTCCAATACATTAAATATCTTTCTAAGTGCCAATGTATCCTGCGCTCAGTGTCATGATCATCCCTTGGCTGACTGGACTCAACGTGAATTTTATGAATTGGCTGCTTTCTTTGGAGCGACTGATGTGAGTGACCGCGACCCGCGTAAAGTGGGTAATAAATTAAGGTCACCGGACGAAAGTATTACCAAGCAGGATGTTGCCTCCGCGGTGGCTCAAAACCTAGCCCGAGTTCACACGAAATCAGCTCAGACATTGAAGTTTCCGGATGATTATGCATACAGCGATGTAGAGCCGGGTAGTTCGGTTGATCCCTTGCTGTTTATCTGGGGTGACGAGGAACTAACTGTGGAGGTGAATGAAAAAGACCCAGATAAATTAAGAGAGAATTTTGCTGAATGGCTTACACATAGGGAAAATCCAAGATTTGCCATCGCCATCGCCAATCGTTTGTGGAAAAGATTTTTTGGTTTGGGAGTGCAGGAACCATTGGAGGACTTGGACGACCTTACCAAAGCTTCCAATCCTGAATTACTTCAATTACTTGGGAAAGTCATGGTGGCGGCAGATTTTGATTTGAGGGAGTTTCAGCGAGTAATTCTGAATTCCAAAGCTTATCAGGCAGTTTCCAGCGTAACCCCCAATTCTGGAGATTCCGAAAATTATCTTTTCCCCGGACCAATCCTTAGGAGAATGTCAGCCGAGCAAACCTGGGACTCAATTCTTGCACTGGTTTTGGGTACTTCCCTTGATGATTATAAAGTCGATCGATCAAACAGGGTTACCCGTTTTGATTTTCCTTATGAACAAATGAATCCAGATGAAGTTCGGGAGAAAGTCCTATTGATGAAAAAAAATGGTTATTTGAAATCAAACCAGAGAATTGTCGAAGCGGACTTTGTCGATGGTAAACGCCCTATTAAAATGAATGATGAATTTCTCTTAAGGGCTTCTGAACTATCTCAACCTGCACCGGATAATCATTTTCTGAGGATGTTTGGTCAGTCTTCCCGTGATTTGGTAAATGATTCCAGTGTCGAGGGAAGTATACCCCAGTCACTAATGATGATGAATGGAGAGGTGCAGAATCTATTATATAATCGCGAAGCCAGGCTTTCTAAGATACTTGGAAAATCTGGTGATTTTCAGTCCGCCGTTCAGTTCCTTTTTTTAAGTTTTTTTTCTCGACCACCTACTCCTAATGAGATGAATACCATTGAGCAGGCAATTGCAGAGGGAATGAAGAAAGAGGACCTAACCTGGGCACTTTTCAATTCAACTGAATTTCTTTTTGTTCAGTAAATTAACCAAAGACTACATGATGAAAGCTTTACATTATTCCAGAAGACAATTTGTTGAACAATGTGCCCTTGGTGCCTTCGGGTTGACGGTTCTGCCAAATCTAAAGGCTTCCAACTCGCTCGCCGCAGGTAATGGATTTGGCAAAGCCAAGAGAATCATCTTTTTGCAGGTCAGGGGAGGAATGAGCCATATTGATACCTTCGACCCGAAGAGTGGAAAAACACAAGGGCCCGGTAGAGCCATTAAAACAAAAGCAGATTTTCAGGTCACGGAATATCTGCCAAATACAGCAAAAATTGCCGATAAAATCTGTCTGATCAGGAGTATGACGGCCAAGATTGGAGTTCACGGCCCGGCTCAGTACTTCATGCGCACTGCCTTTGCCCAGCGTAATACTGTTAAACATCCTAATCTTGGGGCATGGTCTCAGCATTACCTCGGGGCAAGTCATGAGACTCTTCCTTCTTCAGCTTGTATCAATACTTCCCCTAAAGAAGGTAATGGTTTCTTCCCCACCGCATACAGTCCTATACCCATCCTTGATCCTAATACCGGGCTACGAAATATTGCTACACAGGGCGGGAGTGATGCACTGGGAAAAAAATTGAAACTTTCTGAGAAGCTTAGTTCCTTTTTTTCTGCTCGCTACCAAGATGAAAATGTTAAGTCCTATCGTGAATTTTACGATAACACTTTGAGATTACTCAAAAGTAAGGATCTCGATTCCTTCGATATTTCTAAGGAAGACAAAGCCACGCGTGAAAAATATGGTTTAAATAAATTTGGTCAGGGGTGCTTGTTGGCCCGACGCCTTGTTGAAACCGGAGTCAGGTTTGTGGAGGTGGCAACCGATGGTTGGGATATGCATAATAACCTGGAGAGTGAAATGGAAGATTTGAGCCCTCCTCTCGATCAGGCATTTGCTGCCTTGATTTCTGACTTGGATGACAGGGGTTTACTTGATGAAACATTGGTTGTACTTGCCACGGAGTTTGGTCGTAAGCCTCAGTACAGCGGGAATGGACGGGGGCATTACCCCATTTGCTATTCTTCAGTCCTGGCCGGTGGTGGGGTCAAGAAGGGCTATGTCCATGGATCCAGTGACCAGGACGGGGCGTTACCAAGTGATCCGGTTACAGTTCCGGATTTTCATGCGACTATCGGATGGGCTGCGGGTCTTCCCCTGAAAGAAAAATTTCAAACATCAAGTGGTCGACCTTTTGTAATTGGAGGAGACAAGGCAAAACCCGTAATGGATGTATTTGCCTGAGGGTTTTTCAAGTTTGATCTCCTAATCATATGACGGCCAAATTGAAAGGCGTCGTCTTTGATATGGACGGTGTAATCATTGAAAGTGAACCCACTCATTATCAAGCGATTTGCGAGGCCATTGGAGATGAGATGCATCAATCCTATGAAACTTTCCTAAGTAAGTGTACCGGTGGGGATGAACGCTTTGCCATGGGACGCCTGGCTGAACTATCAGAAATTAATTATGATGAA
Source organism: uncultured Verrucomicrobiota bacterium (assembly GCA_902615835.1). Lineage (GTDB taxonomy): Bacteria > Verrucomicrobiota > Verrucomicrobiia > Opitutales > Seribacteraceae > Seribacter. Next base: position 4,111 of record CACMQL010000023.1, on the reverse strand, counting down.
GAACTTTTTCAGGAATGGCCGAGAAAGAAAGCTGTAGCCTATCGTAGATTGGTTAGTGAAAGTGCAAAGGCTATGCCGGGAGCGGTTGAGCTCGTTTGTTCAGTTACTGAAAAGCTCCCGGTTGGACTGGCTACCGGTTCAAGAAGGTCCGATGTAAAAGCGGCTTTTGAGGTGCTTGCCGATGGCAGACTTAAGGGAGTTTTTCAATCCATCGTGTCCAGTGATGACGTTCCACAACCGAAGCCCGATCCGGCTACCTATGCAAAGGCAGTCGATGGTCTCGGAGTTCATCCCCAAAATTGTCTGGCAATCGATGACTCTCCGAATGGGGTCTTTTCTGCTAAAAGTGCAGGCTTGAGAGTTTTGGGAATCACCGCCATTCATGATCCTTCCAGTCTTCGGGATGCAGAGTGGCATCTTCACTCCCTAGAAGAAGTGACCTTAGAAGATCTTATAAACTTGTTTGAAGGTTAAAGTTGAAATTAAGATCAGGATCATGAGGTCCGTCTTAATTTTATTCTTCTTCTCATCAATCTTTTCAAGTTTCTGTTTTTTAAGCGCTAAGGAAAATCGACCCAACATTCTTTGGTTGGTCGTTGAAGACCAATCCAAGCACTACGGTTTTAACGGAGAAAAATTAGTACATACTCCGGTACTTGATGAATTAGCGGAAAGTGGAGTCCGATTTACCAATGCATCCGTCACCGCACCCGTCTGCTCGACTGCCCGATCAGCGTTGATTACCGGTATGTTCCAGACAAGTATTGGGGCACATCACCATCGTAGTGGTCGGGGTGTAGCTAAGATCAACATTCCTAATCATATCAAATTAATCCCTGAATTATTTAAAGACGCGGGTTACTACACATGTTTAGGTTCAAATGGGCAGGCCGCAGGCAACGCCAGTCCAAAACAGAAAAACAGACTGGGGAAATCGGATTATAATTTCCAATGGGATCCCAACGTTTTTGATGCTCCCGAATGGTCAGGACGAAAGCAGGGGCAACCTTTCTTCGCCAAGATATGCCTCAGTGGTGGGAAGGCCCGCTCACAGGCCCGTGCCTCCAAAGATATTCCTCATGTTGTTGCGTCCAAAGTGGTTCTGCCTCCCTATTATCCGAAACATCCAGTTGTTCTCGAAGACTGGGCGGCTTATCTGGATACCTTCAGTTTGATGGATTTTCAGGTTGGTCAAATTGTTGATCGTTTAAAAAGGGAAGGGGAGTTTGAAAATACGGTAATCTTTTTCATCACGGATCATGGCGTCAGTCATGCACGCGGTAAACAGTTTTGTTATGACGAGGGCATGATGATTCCTTTCTTTGTTCATGCTCCTAATCGGGTCAAAGGTGGAACGGTAAGAAATGAACCAGTGTTGCATATCGATCTGGCTGCCACCTCTCTCTATTTCGCTGGTATTGAAATACCCAAGTATATGGAAGCAAGGACTCTGTTTGGACCTAAAGCGGTCAAACGGAAATTTGCGGTAAGTGCCAGAGACCGGTGCGATGAGACCTATGATCGCATCCGGGCGGTTCGCTCATTGGAATTCAAATATATTCGAAATGGATACCCTGCACGTCCGCATTTACAGCCGTGTGCTTACAAGGATAACAAAGAAATCTATGTAGCTATTCGGGATTGGGGAGAGAAGGGGAAACTCAATCAAGTACAGCAGGAACTTTTGCTTTCTCCCGAGCGGGCCAAAGAAGAACTCTATGATTTAAAAAACGACCCATGGGAGTTGAACAATTTGGCAGATGATCCAGATCACTTAAAAACTCTTCAAAAAATGAGAAAAGGCCTAAATCAATGGATTCGTGATACAGGCGACCTCGGTCAGAATTTGGAATCCATGAAAATGTACGACAGTGACATGCAGGTTTATCTGGACGGCCTCGCAAACAGGGGAAGAGGAGATCGTCTTGAGGAAATTAAGTCAAATATCGCCCAGATGAAAAAGTGGTGGAAAGAAGGGAAGTAAGTTTTTTATAAAATTAATCCAAGACTTATTATGAAATTCTTACCTACTTTATTTGCACTTGTAATATTATTATTTGTCTTTGGAATTCAGTTAACTGCCAAGTTTCCCAATATCATATTTATCATGGTCGATGACATGGGTTACCATGATCTCGGTTGTTATGGCAGTAAGACGATCAGCACTCCCAACATCGATCGTATGGCGAAGGAGGGGATCCGCTTTACCGATTGTTATTCCGGGGACACCGTTTGCGCATCCGCCCGAAGCACCCTAATGACCGGTTACCACAAGGGACACACCCCCGTTCGCGGGAATTCCGGAGGAATCCCACTTTTCCCGGAAGATATCACCGTGGCTGAAGTCCTCAAAAAAGCTGGTTATGTGACGGGTGGTTTCGGTAAATGGGGACTGGGTAATCAGGGCAAGGATGGAGCGGCCGAACGGCAGGGATTTGATCTTTTTTATGGTTATTACAACCAGTGGCATGCGCACACCTATTACACACACCTCTTTCGTAACAGTAAAAAGGTTGACTTGGACGGTCGCTATACTCACCACGCGATCTTTGATGAAACCATCAAGTTTATAAAGAATAACAAAGATAAGCCTTTCTTTCTCTATTGCCCGTGGACGCCACCCCATGCGGCTTACCAGATTCCCGAGGATGAACCGGCGTGGAAAATGTATAAGGACAAACCTTGGCCGAAAGACGCGAGAGTTGCCGCAGCCATGGATACCATGATGGACCGGCATGTTGGAGAAATCACTGCACTCCTCAAGAAACTTGGCATATATCAAAAAACCCTGATGTTTTTTACTTCCGATAATGGGGCGGCCAAGCGGTTTGATGGGATCCACAACTCCTCCGGGGTAATGCAGGGAAAGAAGAGATCATTGAATGAGGGTGGCATACGGGTCCCCATGGTGGTGCGCTGGCCTGGTAAAATAAAAGCGGGCAGGGTAAGTAGTCACCCTTGGTATTTTCCTGATGTTATGCCCACCTTTGCCGAGATTGTTGGTGTTTCCGCTGAAGTGCCCGAGGATATCGATGGTATTTCCATTCTTCCCACATTGCTAGATAAGGGGGTGCAAAAGCAGCACGAATATATGTTTTGGCACTATGGGGTAAGGGCAGTGCGTTCAGGCAAATGGAAGGGGATTGGTAAGGGCGGTCATCTGTACCTTTATGATTTAAGTGAGGATATTGAAGAAAAGAACGATCTGTCCTCGAAACATCCTGAGATTGCCGCGAGAATGAAGAAATATATCACCATTGGATACCGTGAGCCCCGTAGTCAAAAAGACGATGGCAAATACACCGGGAAAGACAAAAAATAATTTTTATCCTGATCGAAGAAAAAACCTTCAGGATATGTAATAGTATTTTGTAACATATTTCATCATGTCGCTTTACACAATGAGTGAATCAACCAATGGATCTTAGTGAAGAATTTACACTTGAGCTAACTCATGAAACTCAAATTTACTTTTTTTTTGGTTTACACATTCGTTTTTACTCATGGTGAGAAAGAAGACCTACCCGATTTATGGAATGAGTTTCGTGGACCAAACGGTTCAGGCATTCGCATGGATGCCAAAATTGGGGTTCCTTCTATGCAGGAATTACTTTGGAAGACTCCATTACCTTTTGGCTTGTCCTGTCCGGTTTTGTCGGAAGATAAAATCTTTCTTACTGGCTTTAAGGAGGGGCTTCTTCTTACTATCGCATTGGATCGCATGACCGGGGAAATCATCTGGCAAAGAAAGGCTCCGGAAGTAGAAATCGAAAAGTTTCATGCATCCAGTAGTCCGGCCACCCCGACACCTTTTGTGGAACAGAATAGACTTTATGTGTACTTTGGTTCCTTCGGACTTTTATGCTATGACCATAATGGAAAGGAACTTTGGAAAAAACCACTTTCCACCCCAAAGAGCCTTTATGGGACAGCCTGCTCCCCGATCGTCTATAATGAGATGCTCATTCTTGTTGCAGATGATGATGCCAACCTGCGGGACAGTAAAGTTAGTCGTTCTAAAATTCTCGCAGTAAATAAAAACGATGGATCAACGATCTGGCAAAGGCACCGTCCATTTCATCGTAGCGGGTGGTCAACTCCAACAATTTTT
>CACMQL010000022.1 GCA_902615835.1 uncultured Verrucomicrobiota bacterium | reverse complement strand
AGACAAAAAAGCCACCATTGATCCACCCTCTAGTAACTTGAGGTTTTTCCTGAAAAGAGGTAACTAAATCTCCATCCATCGATAATTCACCAAATCGAGCAATGGGCCGTACAGCAGTTACTGTAAGCAGTTTACCCTTCGACTCATGAAATCTAATTAAATTACCAAAATCAACATCAGACAAACCATCACCATAGGTCAACATAAACGGGTCGTTACCAATATATTTTTCTAATCGCTTTACCCTACCACCAGTCATAGTTTCCTGCCCTGTATCGACCAAAGTAATCTTCCAATCGATATTTGATTTGTCATGGATCTCAATCTGTCCATTGGACATGTCTAACGTGAAATCTGAATGAACAGAACGCATCGATAAAAAGTAGGATTTTACAACTTCGGATTTGTATCCAAGAGCAAGAGTAAACTCTTTATGACCGAATGATGCATACCTCTTCATTATATGCCAAAGAATAGGTTTTCCTCCAATAGTCACCATTGGCTTAGGAATTGACTCTGTGTACTCTGAAAGGCGAGTACCAAAACCGCCCGCTAAGATAACAACTTTCATAGATTCATGTCCCAATTAACATCAAAAGCATTAATTGGTTTTCTTTCCACCTCCTTCGTGTCATGCACCAGGTCTGCTTGGTTTGATATCAGGTTAAGCCCATTCGCAAGGCCCTTAAAGCCAAACCAATACATAGGTGGCACAGTCAGTCTTGTGTAAGGATGCTGTGAAAGAACAAATGTTTCCATATTGTTATAATTGATAGAGTCTGGTCTAGAATCGATGAAATAAAACAATACCCGCCCAACTGGAACAACTAGATTTAAAGTCATTCTCTTATGCAACTTCCATGCTTTAATTGATTCTTTGTTCACGGTTGAGAAGTACACTTCTGCAAAATCCCTGAAACCCACATCTGTTTTTTTTATAAAGTGCAGAACTGAGCCCTCATCAGAATTTATAACCTTGAGATTATTTTGTTGAATAGTTTCGATCATGGATTGGTCAAATTTTAAAAGTTTTCCTATCGGCTGCAATTTGCATGTATTGAGATATTTGCGAAATTGTCAAATCCCTCGCATCCCGACTGCTTGATTCGTAGAATGTTCTGTACCAATCGGCTGTCCACTTGGCTGTTTCCTTGAAAGTCAAGGTCGCTTGCCAATTTAGTTCATGCAAAGCTTTATCACAGCACAGTTTGAGTAAACCTGCCTCTGCAGGCATTTGATTGCCCTCCGACTTATCCAGCCAGTTCTTTCCAACCCAATGTAACTTAATTTCTTCTACGAGTTCTCGAACTGAATGGTTTTGAGTTGCGGGTGGTCCAAAATTAAAAGCTTCGCCGTTGTGCTTAGAACTACCATGTAATTCCGAAGCTAGTGCAAGGTATCCACTTAAAGGCTCCAAAACATGCTGCCAAGGGCGAGTAGCCTGAGGGCACCTAATTTCAGGCTTTTCATCAATGGACCATGATCTAACACAATCAGGTACTATGCGAAAGGGAGCCCAGTCTCCTCCCCCGATTACATTCCCTGCCCTGCCCACACCAATCTTAATTTTTGGTGCTAATTTTGATATAAAAGATTCAAAATAGCTTTTTATCACAAGTTCTGCTGCACCTTTGGATCCACTGTATGGATCCTTCCCTCCTAGACGATCGGATTCACGATACCCATATGTCCACTCAATATTATCGTAACATTTATCACTAGTTATGAATACTGCATTACATTCGCCTGAAGAGTTACGGAGGTACTCCAAAACACTTGCAGTTCCCATTGTATTGACTTCAAAAGTTTCAAATGGATCGTTATAAGCATCAAAAACAATTGGTTGAGCAGCCAAGTGGAAAATAAAGTCTGGACTATGCTTCGTAATACTTTCTACAACTTCATTTTTATTTCTGATATCAACACGGATATCATGGTCCACAATCCCATCTAAGACCTCAAAGTGAGCAGGCTCTGTAGGCACAGAATCTGACATTCCTATAATTTCGGCACCCAATTGTTTAAGCCATGCACAAAGCCAGGATCCTTTGAATCCGGTGTGACCCGTAACAAGCACTTTCTTATTTTTAAAACAGTTCATCAGTATTGCCATGCAGGTCCTGCTACACTAGCGGGAATATTTTTTAGTTTGTAAATGATTTTTGTTTGAAGATCGGGTTTATGAAAATTCAAATACAGTAAATCTTTGATTTGCATTGAAGATTTAGAAATTGCGTTCGAGAAACTCGAAATAAAGACATCGGAAGAGAAGTTTTCTTTCCAATAGTTTTGGCACTCACTAGATACTCCAGAGTAATTATCTAATATTGAAAACAACTTTTTCTCTAAAGAACATACTTCTTCAAAATGTAATTTTGTGATCGGTTCTCCAAGGCTAAAGCCATTCTTTTCAAATATCAGTTCAAATCTGTATAGTCTATTTATTTTCTCGAAAGAGTAATCTAAAAGTATGGTGGGTATACCGATTTTTGCACCCTCCAGAGCTGATGTTCCCATAGCAAACAAAATATCAAATCTAGACAAATAAAAAGTTATCTCACTCGGATGCACCTCCTCTACTATTTTTATGTCATAGCCTGTGCATATTTGACGAATCTTTTCAATTTTACGGGAATCTCTACCTTTTCCAATTACGGTAAAGTCAAATTTAATACCCTCTACTCTACTTAATCTGTCTAATGTATGCAGAAGTATTGGTGTTTTAAAATCTTCAATTCGTCCAATCCACACAAAGTTTAAAAAATCTTTATTTAAAACTTTTAAATCTTTCTTATTTTTTGAATCTATGTCTGCAGAAAATATCCGTAGATACTCATCTGATATTTTATTTAAGTCGAAATAATTACATGTCTTTCTCTTATTAGGTAAATCCATAAAACAAAGAGATTTATTTGACAAAAGTGATTTGACTAATTTTTTCCCTGCTCTTTTCTTTAAAAGAGAAGAAATTTTTGTAACAAATTTTGATTTTTTATCAGAAAGAAGTCTTTGATAAGGAAGAAAATTCTCTGGATGTAAATGCCAAAAAAGGACTCTGCAAGTACTCGGAAAAAGGTTAAAGTCTTTAATTCTCCAGGGATATACACCTTGAAATATGATGATAGAATCTGGAGGAACTAACTCTTTCTTATCATATTCAAGAAAATCGACTCCTTGAGGAAGGTTTTTTGCCATGTAACCATCAACATAATCCATCAAAATTATTTGATGAGAATCCTTAAGCAGGTTAGCAATCCGCAAGAAAAGCACCGAAACACCACCAACAGAAGGATAGGGAAAATAAAGAACTATAGGAAAATTCACCAAATACTTATGTCAATATTGATTAATTGAAGTTGTGATGTATTCAACCTCATTATCAGTTAAATGTAAACCACATGGAATACTAACAATTTCATTGTGTATTTTCTCTGATAACGGATAGCTATTTTCATTAAGTTCACTGAACGCTTTTTGTTTGTGAGGTGGAATGGGGTAATGAACATCTGTTGCAATTCCCTTCTCCTTTAAGAATTCTCTAAAGTTTTCTCTATTTTCAACCCTTACAACAAATAAATGATAAACATGAGAATTTTTATCTTCATGTATTCTTTTGGGCAGGATTACTTTATCGTTTTGGATATTTTTTGTATAATAATTAGCGATTTGCTTTCTCCTATCATTATCGGCATCGAGACTCCCCAATTTTACGGAAAGAATAGCAGCTTGTATTTCATCTAGCCTACTGTTTTGCCCCTTATATAGATTTTCATACTTTTTGTGACTACCATAGTTGCCAAGTGCCCTTACAACATCAGCAAGTTCCTGGTCATTTGTTGTTACTGCACCAGCATCTCCAAATGAACCCAAATTTTTTGAAGGATAAAAACTAAAACCAGCAGCATCTCCAAAGTTCCCTGTTTTAAGTCCATTAAGCGAGGCACCATGTGCCTGTGCAGCATCCTCAACAACAAGAAGATCATGTTCTTGGGCAATAGATGCTATTTCAGGGTTATAGGCCACTTGTCCGTATAAGTGGACAATCAGTATTGCTTTTGTTTTGGAAGTTACTTTGTCCTCAATGGGTTGAGGGTCAATATTGTAAGATTCAATATTCGGTTCCACAAAAACTGGAACTAACCTGTTTTGGGTAATTGATAAAATAGAGGCGATGTAAGTATTTGAAGGAACTATTACTTCATCTCCTTCTTTCAAGAGCCCCATCTCAATGTAAGCTCTGAAAATTAAGATCAAAGCATCAAGCCCATTAGCTACACCTATCGCATGCTTTGCACCACAAAAGTTTGCAAATTCATGTTCAAAATTTTGAACATTTTGCCCAAGAATGAACCAACCCGAATCAATGACTTGATTAACAGACTTCTTAATTTCTTCCGAGAATTGTTTTTCTATTTTGGCTAAATCAAGAAATGGAATCATTAGCCTATAATCCTTGCAGGGTTTCCATATACCTTTGAATTAGGAGGTACATTTCTTGTGACAACACTGCCAGCACCAATAACAGAATTTTCGCCTATTTCTATTCCACAAAGAATAGTTGCGTTTGCTCCTATCGAACAACCATGTCCTAAAATAGTTTTCTCGAAAGAATCAGGCCTTTCTTTAGACCTAGGGTACTTATCATTGGTAAATGTAGCGTTCGGTCCGATGAAAACTTTATCTCCCACCCTTAATCCATTCCAAAGATAAACCCCGGATTTAATTGTAACTTCGTCTCCAACAATTACATCATCCTCTATTAGGGAATGAGCACAGATATTACAGTCTTTGCCAACCCTTGCTCCCTGCAATATGAGCACCCATTGCCAAACTTTAGTCCCTGTCCCAATGTTATACGACTGGACCTCACTGAGAGGGTCTAAATAAACTCCTTCAATAAATTTAATTTTTTTCAACATTAAGAACTCTCATGAATTTTTTTTAGCGTATATCAGAAATTGATCATAATTTCGAATATAGTCATCGGCATCATATCCATGAGAACAAAAAACTAAACATATTGAACCATTAGAGAATTTTTTTTCCGATGCCCAAATCCCTGGAGGAATATATAGACCAAAATTTGCTCTGTTCATTAAAAAAAGTTTTTTGTGGGTGCCATCATCTACCTCTACTTCAAAAGCACCACTTCCAGCCATTATGAATTGATGGCATTGAATGTGTGCATGAGCACCCCTATCTTTACCACCTGGAATATCATATAAATAAAATACTCTTTTAATGGGGAAAGGAATATCCTCATTACCATGAATTGGAGAAATGTTACCGGCACTATTCTCAACAACTGGTAGTTTGATTAATTGACAATTTTCGACAGCAGTTTTCAACTATTCAACCCGGTTGTTTCTAAAAATAAACTAAAGTCTCTTAAATAATCATCAGGGTCATATACCGTTGATGAAAGTACCAGACAAAGTGAATTTGTAGAAAAATTTTTCATGCTGCGCCAGATCATAGAAGGTACATAGAGTCCATAGTAGGATCGATTTAGCGAATAAACCTTTCTTTGAGTTCCATCATCAAGGTGAACATCAAAACTTCCAGATAAAGAGACGATGAATTCACATTGTTTTTTAAACGCATGCCCCCCTCTTGTTTCTCCACCAGGAACATCATAAATCAAATAAGTTCGTTTTATTTCAAATGGAATATGGGCAAATTCCTCGATAACAGAAAGATTTCCCCTGGGATCAGATATCTTGGGCAGTTCAATAATCTTAGGCTTCACGGGTATAAGTATAGTTGAGCATTAAGTTCTTTTTCAATCTTTCTGATCTCTTCATTATCAGCAAATTTTCTCCATAAACCAACATTTTTAGATGACCGATTTGGATCAAAATAATCATTCTTTCTAGAATGATTTTGAGAATGTATTTTTAAACTTTTGAACAAATACTCAACAGTACTTTCATACTTTAAAACCAAATCCTCATATTTGATGCGAATTATCCGATCATCATCTGTAGAAGAGTTTGTTTTTTGATAGTAAACTTTCTGCCTAGTAATAAAAGACTGAACATTCATAACCCCTAGCATATCTTCTTTAAGCTCCTTGAGATAATTTTTACTGTAGGTTTTGTTATTCTCCTCAAAATCAGGGATAAATGACTGATCATAATTTATGACAGATGCATATATGTCTCGTGGATCTCTTTCGACTACGATACAATAAGCGTCTTCAAAATAATCAAGGGCAGATGTAGGAGAGAAAGGTTCAAACATATTGTTTGTTAAAATAAATTCAGACTTTTTCGAGTTATTTGAAATAAAAATTTCTTCTAAATATTTTTTTGTTTTTAATATAAAATCAGTCCCGATCGACAAAAATACTTCAGTTTTTTTAGCGTCATAACCTTTTTTCTTTCGAAGAATTTTGGCAAATACCTTTGCTATTTCTAGCAGTCCAAACTTTTTAAGAATTTCTCTGTTTATATCTAATTTTTGTTGGTCATATAAAGGATCAAACCAACCATTTATAAAAAGACGACCATCTATAAGTGACTCTATATACTTATCAGAAATTTTAAGGAAAGATGGATTAAGGTGCTTTGAATAACCGCTTGCTAATTTCTGACAAAGTTCGCGAAATCTCTTGATTGCACGATCACTCCTTATGGGTGACCAGTTATCTACTAAGTTGCTTTGAAGATCCAATATTCCATCTGCATACCTAATCAAACCAAATTCAAAACTATGATCGTGTGCCTCTACACCTTTAACTTCACGAAGGAGATCAGACACTGCAGTTTTACCGGAGTGACCAAATCCTGAAACATCAATTATTTTCAATAGGATTAATTAATTTTCTTAAAAATATGCAATTGTGATGTGTTAGCGTGAAAATCTTTACTCTGCCATATTTTATAACCGTTTAACCTGTAAAAAGATCTTGTTTCATAGTTACTCCAATTCTTGTCTACATAAAAGTACTTACTAGTTACATATTTAAACATCTTCTTAAACTTAGATTTGATGACAAACGGGGATCTTATAAATCCCCAATGAACAAATCCAAGTTGTTTTCTACAATGCAAATATTTATGAAACTTACGTATCTTATTGTAGGTCATTAATGTTGGAAGATCTTGCTCCCAAACAATAACCAATGAATCCTTTTTTAAAATTTTATAAAAAGAGGAAATCAATGTGCTAAGGGTAGTATTATCAAAGCTATATATAACGCTATTTAATAATAGGCAATCATAATTGTCAATTACGCACTCATCAATATGTCTTAAAAATCTAATTCTAGGGTCTAACCACTTAGTTATCATTGAATAATCTATACCAGTTATGTCATAATTAGAATCAAGTTTCAAAAGCTCACTCTCAGTAATGCCAGTCCCAATTCCAAAAGATAGTATTTTATGTTTGTCTATTATGCTATGAAGAATTTGGCCTGCATTCCTTTTTGCATTAAGAAAGTTTTTTTCATCAAGTAGTTTATAATTATCAATTGACCATCTATCATACAGTTTTTTAAAAAATATGTTATCTGGTCTTTGCAAATAGTACATATTCATATCAAGATCCAAATCATTAAACTTTACAGAATGAAAACTTGATTGATAAAGATTCACGAAGAAATAACTATCTTTAGTGTTTTCATCATATCTATTTTATATTCTCGAAAATATGAAGTTGCGAACTGTTGATCAAAAAACCCTTAGCTTGTTTTAACTTGAAACCAAAGAAACGTGAAGGGTTGGGAGTCTCATGATTATTTAGATCTTTATCAACTAAAAAGAAAGTGCTAGATTTATGGATAAAGTGATTACCAAAGATTTTTGTAATTTTTGCTGGTGATCTTATCTCACCCCAAAAAACAGTTAAAACCCTTTTTGTGTATTTATTTTTTAAATAAAAAAAGGTTTTGGAGAGTAGTGATCTAACGAAATTAGTAACTGGTGGTAAGTCTTGTTCCCAACATATTATGGTCGATTCACTAGAGAGTTTGACTTTTATTTCACTAAGCAATTCCTCCAAATCTTTATCAGAAAAGTTGTAAATTGAACTGTTAAAAAGAATTGCTTCATATTCATTATTATTACATTCATCTATTGTTTTTTTATGACTAATTCTTGAGTCCCAATTTGGATCTCTAAAAAAATCAATACCATCTATTTTATAGTGATTGTCCAAACATAACAATTCATTTTCTGTAATGCCATTTCCAATACCAAAGGATAGAATCCTCCTCTTTCCTTTGAGTTTTCTATGCAAAGTACCTGCTGCCTGCTTTTTTGCATTGATAAAATCGGTGCTACTTAAGATGGTACATCTATTTTAGCTAAATTTTCTATAATATTCAAGAAAGAATTTATTATCTGGTTTTTTGAAAAAATAGGTATCAAAATCTAGATCTAAATCTTTGAAATTTATTGTATGAAATGAATTTTGATAAATTTTCATTTTATAGTTAGGTTTATTATTATTCTTTGATTAGACTATAGAAATCACTGGCTAAATTAGCTAAGAAAGTACTGCAATTGCTAGCGACATGAGGAGTCATAAAAAAACAATCAGGATGATACTCGCTTAAGATTCCGTTGTATGGTTCGTCCCAAAACACATCAAATGCGGCGAAAAGTCTTTCGTTTTTAATTTCGTTGTATAATGCATTTTCGTTAACAATTGGCCCCCTTGCAGTGTTTACAAGGGTAGCACCATCTTTCATCCAACTAAGTTTTTCCTCATCAACAAAAGACACGGTATGCTCATTTAGAGGGATATGAAGAGATATAACATCTGACTGCTTAAATAGTTTTTCAAGTTCATGCTCAGAGTTTTGAAGAGGATCGTAGGTACTAACGGAAACCAAGGGATTTAACTTATCTGCGACCTGCTTTCCAATATTTCCTTGGCCAAGTATAAGTACCTTGTAATCTCCAAGAAAAGGCCTCTGTTTTTTCTCCCATTTTTCAATAGAGCCCAAATCTCTGTAGAGTGCTTGAATAATTAGATGTACCGCGAAGTTTGCTGTCTCTTCAAAAATATATCGTTTAGTTTGGTCAGATGGAAGAATAACCTCGATGCTCCGTTTCTCCGCTTCCTCGAAGGGAATATTATCAACGCCCACACCACACTTAAAAATGGCTTTCAAATTGGGCATTGATGAAAGATCAAGCGGTTTGCCACCGATAACTGCAATCTCTGCTTCAGCAACATCGACGGTATCGAGCAATTCGGGTACGAGATGGTCAAGCGTAGCAGTATTTTTCCAAAGATTCATCGATTCTTATTATTATTTGAATAGTAAAAATTAAGAATTTCATTAACTAGTTCTGAAAATCCTTCATCTGGAATTACTTCTTGCATGAACATATTCCCCCATCCGCTAGTTAAAATTAGGTTTAGTTTGCTCCCTATATTCTTTTTATCTTTAGATAGTAAGTTAAGGTATTCTTTGGTATTAATTTTTGGGAAAACTGTATTTCCCCAAACCTGCGAAAGTAGTTTTCGACTTTCTAGGGCGATATTTTCTTCAAGTAATCCAAGATAAACAGATACTTTATTTGCCATGTCCATACCATAGGAAACTGCAATACCATGAGGTATCTGGTAATTAGTAATACCCTCCAAAGCATGCCCAAATGTATGTCCGTAGTTAAAAACTTTCCTGGGTCCTTCATCAAACTCGTCACGCTCGATCATCTCTTTTTTGATTTCAAGACTACGCTCAGTAAGCTTTTTAATTGCATTCTTATCATCAAAACAATGATGAAAAGTATCTCTAAAAAGTTCAAAGTCGCTTCGTCCGCCTATCATAAAAAAATGAAGCATCTCACCTAAGCCAGATCTAATTTCATGATCGCTTAGAGTGTCAAGAAAAGCAGCATCAATGAATATATTGGAAGGAGGATAAAAACCGCCAAGTAGATTTTTGTAATTATCAAAATTTACAGAAGTTTTACTCCCTATACAACTATCGCCTTGTGCCAATAAGGTCGTTGGTACGAAAATCCACTCTACACCCCTAAAGAGAATCGAAGCAACAAAAGCAACCGCGTCTTGAACTATTCCTCCACCAACAGCAATAAGTTTATGATTTCTCTTGAAACCAAGTTCCATCAAATCAAGAATCAACTTTCTTGCTGCATCAAAACTCTTAGTTTTTTCTCCCGATGAGAGACAGATAATAGTATTAGATTTTTCAAAATATGAAAATTGTTTCCGATAGAGATGCAAAACATTTTCATCAATTAAAAAAATATCTCCCGTTTTTGCTTCAGATTTTAAACTACTTAGAAAACAATCAGTAAAATGAACATGATAGTTTCCTTTGTAAGATTTAATATTCATAAAATATAGGTTTATTAGATTGTAGTAAATCCACCATCAACGATGATGTTTTGCCCTGTTAAATAGGTATTTTGTTCGCTCGCAAGGAAAGTAACAATTGATGCAATCTCATCTACCTCAGCAAACCTGCCCAAAGGAATATCTTTTGTAAGTGAATTAATTTGCTCAACACTGAGCGAATTTTTAGTCAAGTCAGTCATCGTAAAACCAGGCGAAACCGCATTAACGAGAATATTAGAAGGAGCTAATTCAACAGCTAGAGCACGAGTCATCCCAACAATACCTGTTTTCATTGTAGAATAAAGAGATCGATGCTTTTTGGTAATACATCCCCAAATTGAAGCAATGTTTATAATTTTACCACCACCACGAGATTTCATTCCATTTAGCAAAGCCCGAGAGATGAGGTATGGAGATTCTAGGTTAATTTTTTGGATTCTAAAATAATCTTGTGAAGATATTTCTTCTAAAGGTTTAATTATATTGATACCGGCATTGTTAATACAGATGTCAAATCCTTCTAACCCTGATAAGCAGTTACAATAATATTCCAAAGATTCATTACATGAAAAGTCAGCTTCAATCCAATGATTGATAAAACCATAGTCCAATTTAGGTTTCTTTGTTGCTGTACCTACTACATAGGCACCTTCAGCAGAAAATCTTTTTGCAATTCCTTCACCTATGCCACGACTAGCACCTGTAATTAATACTCTCTTCACAAAGAACTTTTTTTACGATTCAAGCAAATTGCGATGAATCTTTAGAACAACCTTTTTTGAATATTGATTATGCATATCAGCAACTTGAGGGCAGTGTGCATCTTCCGGATAAAAAATTGCATAAGTGCCCGATTCCATTGGGAGAACGATCTCTTTTCTAACTTCAGGAGTCATGTAAAACTGAACATCTCCAGAGGCGGTATAATGACCATCCAGTTCTAAGTTAAGATAATTAGTCGAATGAATAAATTCACCACCGGACAGACAAAATTGGATGTCAATAAACTCACGATGACTTTCAAATCTACACTCTTCAAATGATTTTGTAGAATAAGAATCGATACTGAGTTTAAATTTGCCATCATGTCGTTCTTCAGTGCCGCAAGGTGAGTCAGGAGATAAATTACCTAACCAATCAAATGCCTCTTTCCAAGTTTCATTACTGCATATCATCCTGAGCTGATTAGAATGGGATAATGTACCATAAATCATTGTGAATTAATTGCAGGTACAGCAGATAGATCGTGTGCTAATTTCCAACCTCTATCTGCACAATAAATTTGATAGACGAGTTGCATAGTTTTAAGTGCGTCGAGAGACGATCCATCGACCACTTTTCTGCCCGTTATTATAGCATCGGCAAAATCATCGATTTCATCTTTCCAAGAAGGGTCTTCATTATACTTTGTAGTTTTTTCAAGGGGTTCCCCAGCATCATTTTCAGATGCATATGCAATTGTTAAAGTTTCGGCACCATAGCTTTTGGAACCAGATAGTATACCATCCAAAATAATTTGTCCTTTAGACAGTGTAATCTCCAACTGAAAACGATGTCGCCATTGGGTTGCTGATGAGTGCAACATCGCTACCACATCGTTTCTCGTTTTCATAATTGCATAAGCGTTGTCCTCTACATCATGATTCCAAAATTTATTCGATATGAAACTGTGTACTTCGGAAAACTCTCCAGCAAACAGGCGCATCATATCAACCATATGAATTCCTTGATCCAAAAGAATTCCACCACCACATAGTTCTCTTTTTGTTCTCCAGCTAGAATCGAAACTAATAATCTTTGATTTTCCGTACACACCCCGAAGATCCACAACTTCACCTAAATCACCCGATTGAACGATGGACAGTGCATCCCTAATCGAATGGTGGTAACGATGATTAAATCCGTATTTTAGGCAAAGACCACTTTTGCTTTTTTCTGCTTCTATAACTCGAGCAATATCATCAAGTGTACGACCTGGCGGCTTTTCACAAAAAACATGAAAATTCGCATCAAGCCCGGCTATTGTTACTTCTGCTGCGAGAAAATTTGGTAAGCACACAAATAAAATATCCAAGGACTCCTTAATTAAATCAGTGTAGTTAGTGAAAAATTTTACTCCGTTATCGAAGATGCCCTTACTTGAAAAATTTACATCACATACAGCAACCACTTCAAGTGCAGGGTGCTGCTCAATATATTTTTGCCTTCTTTTGCCAACTACACCGTAGCCAGCAATACCAACCTTAAATTGCTTTCTCAAATCAAGAACTATAAAGTTTTAAAATGGGGTCTGTTAGCATTGCCAAGTTGGCTGAATCAAGATCCTCTGGAGTATCCACCCCAAACTTATCAAATTTAACTGCAACCGTTCGCACTTCAATCCCATGCTCCACAGCTCTCATCATATCACATGATTCAATTGCCTCTAGAGGGGTGGCATTCAAAGTCAAGAAACGATCAAGGAATGCAGTTCGAAATGCTATTATACCCAGCTGCCTAAAAAATTGAACAGGAAGATTTCCTGATTTTTTTCGTGATGGAATAGCTTCTCTGGAAAAATAAAGTGCACGATCTTGCTTATCAAAAACTACCTTTACAAGATTTGGGTTATCTGCAAATTCAGACGGAATTTGAGCAATTAAGTTAGAGCATTCTAAGGAATTATCTGCCAACAAGGGTTTAACTAATGCATCTATATGCTGAGGATCCAGAAATGGTTCATCTCCCTGAATATTAACAACGATATCCGCTTCGAAGTTCTTAACAGCCTCAGCAACTCGGTCCGTACAGCGCTCATGGCGATCAGATGTCATTACAACTTGTCCCCCGTGTCTCTTTACTTCTTTATAAATTTCCTGATCACAAGTGGCCACGATTACTTGTTCCAAAAATTCAGAAAGTTCTGCCCTTCTGCGAACATGCTCAATCATAGTTAAACCACAAATCTTAGACAAAGGTTTCCCTGGCAATCGAGAAGAAGCCATGCGAGCGGGAATTACAGCTACAATTTTAGATTTCATGATTGAATCGGCTTTCTGGCAACTAATCGCATATGTGAACTGAGCTTGTGTTTAGTAATCCAAGACTGAAGATCCTGCTTGCACTCGATTGAGGCATGATCAGCAATTGAGTCCCAAAATCGATCGGCAGAAAACTGATCTCTTTTGATATTTCCCTCAATAATATCCCAATCCAAAACACCGGGTGTTTCGGCCTCGAGAACTTCAAATCCAACTTTATTTAGAAGAAGAGATAGAGAATCTGGGCTACAAAAATTTAAATGATGGGGAGGAAATACAGATTTCGACTTCTCCCACAAAAGCTGAATATCAAAACCCTTGCCGTTAAGTGTGGTTAATAGCAGAGATCCTCCTGGCTTGAGTAACTTAAATGCTGCAGTCAGCATGGTTGCTGGGGTGTGTAAATGCTCAAATAATTCAAAAGAACATAAAAAATCAAAGCTTGAATCATACCCTTCAATTTTCTCGATAATAGATTCAAGTACCTCAAAATTCTTAGTCCTGCAAATTGCCGCCATTTCAGGACTTGGCTCTATCGCAAATGGACGAACATTTTTTCTGAGTTTTGACAATTCTTCTAAAAAAAGACCGTAGCCAGCACCGATATCACCTACGGTAATTTCATCGTCTGTTGTAATTAAATTATTGAAATGTTTAGCACGAGGCCGAAAGATTTTCTCTCTCCTTGCCTCTGCAACTGGTTTGAAGAATTCTTCTGCCCAAAACCGACTCGAAGGTGAATTAACATAAAAGTCTTCCAAAAAAACTAATTTGGGTCGAGGATTGACGAAGAGTGTACCGCAGTCCGGACACGAATGGTAATTAAATCCAAATTTCTCAAACTCAAAAACGGTTTGATCACAAGAGCATGCAGGACAATTAATTTCTTCGCAACGACCTGGATCGCTAAAGTATGCCAAAGCGTCCTCCCTAACCATGTTCAAATATTGGTCATGAATTGATGCATTTCTGATCTCAGATTCTTTCATTTTACTTTAAAAAGAGAGTCAAAATACCTTAATCCACAAGATCATTATTTTCCATAAATGCATAGCAAAGAATGTGAGCAATTGTCATTTGAGCATCCTCAACATGTCCATAGTGTTTTGAATCAATGATCAGGCTTTCATCTGCGATCTCTGTAATCTTACCACACTGACCACCAGCCAATGCCAAAGTTTTAATTCCGTTGTCTTTAGCCCATGAAATAGCCTTTACAACATTAGGCGAATTACCACTTACGCTCAAAATGATAAGTAAATCTCCTGGTCTCGCAAAATTGGATATCTGTTTTTGAAAAACATCCGCGTAGGAGTAGTCATTCCCCAATGCGGTCATCCATGCGACATTATCGTTCAATGACATGCAGCGAAATCTTTTGCCAACTGCATCAGACGAACCTTTGCCTAAATCAGTTACAAAATGCGATGCATTTGCAGCACTACCACCATTTCCGATAACAAAAATTTGTGAATCATTGCTTAAACAATTCTTAAATTTATGGATAATCGCTTCAACTTGATCAGCAGGTATTGCATCAAGCACGCGTTTGTACTCATTGATATAATTAGAAATCCATTGTTTCATATAAATATTATAAACTTCTATTGCTGAGAACTTTTTTTATTTCTTGTATGCCATTCCTGCACGAGTCTCCCAAGAATAGCATATCTGTAGAATAAGCGATCAAATCGTAACCATCTTCAATAGCATCCAAAACTGGTTGTGGATTTATCGAAATTTTATGCACCCCTTTCTTAATGTGAGGAAATTGTGATGCAACTTCATTAATTTCCCTAAGAGTATCTATCATAGTGGGGTGGTCTAATTGTCCAGGAATTCCTAATGAAGAGGATAAATCATAAGGTCCTACAATAAAACCGAAAACGCCTTCGACAGAGAAAATCTCTGAGAGATTTTTAACTCCCTCGATATTTTCAATTTGTACGATTACCTTTCCATTTTCCTTTAGCCATTGCCGGTAATCTTCAAATCTTGCACCATATTCATGGGCTCTGGCTAACCCCACCCCTCTCTTGCCCTTTGGAGGATAAAAAACTGATTCTACTGCTTTTAGTGCTTCTTGTTTAGTGTTAACCATCGGAACGATAACTCCGTGAGCACCAGCATCCATAATCCTGGCAATCTGCACAGGGTTGTTCGAGGACATTCTCACAAAAGGAACTACACCGCAAAGCTCAATGATTCGCACCAGATCTTCAGCTTCTTTTATGCTTATAACACTGTGCTCAAGATCGACTGCAAGCCAATCAAATCCGGCTTTCGCTAAAATTTCCGCATGAGCCTGTTGGCTAAACTGTATCCATGAACCAAGTAACATTTTGTAAGAAAGTGATTCTAAAACAAAGGATAATTATCCTTAGGTACATCAATTTTATCCTTCTGTTTATTACCTTTTTTGAAAAAAGAAATTATTTTAACAAGAGCAGAAAGTAAGAATTTCATGACTATATTTTATCGTTGATAAGATTAACTGCCAGTTTATATCCATTGTCAGTTAAGTGCACTCTATCAACAAAAAGCCAATCAGAAGATCTAAATTCTTCGCAATTCAAGTTGATAAAAGGGACACCCAATTTTGTACAAATTCTTTCAAGATCTTCAAAATACTTATCTTTCCACAGACCGAGATATTCAGAGAGAACTTTCCAGTCATTATTTAGTGAATCAAGAAATCCAAAAAGGCGAAACTCTTCATTACACAATTTCTTATCTATCCAAGTGGCTAGGGGTTGAAGTACAAATGTAATTTGACTCCCATGACCATCAGCGATCGCCTTAGCACAAAATAAATCTCGCTGGAAGCATTTGAGAATGTTGTTGTAATCCCTTGAAATATCTTTGCTGGTCCTAGTTGTAGCCATATTTCTATGAGAACGGAATTTAGTATAAATTTCATCCATTAGGTTTAAAAATGAACGACGAACACCAATTTTCTTATTTTGTGTGGTAGAAAGAGCGTTACGAAAAGAACTTTCCCCATAAAATGAATTATAAATGTCTGATGTTTTTTCTGAAAGATAGGCAAGAGTAAGGTTATTAACACCCGAAAAAATTATTATTTTTTTTGGTTTAGCATGTAAATGCAGACTAAGCAGTAAGAGTTCTTGAGTTGAATTATAAGCTCTTCCACCAAAATTTAGCCAATTCTCAGATCTTAGTTTACTCAAAAGACTTGGCATTGATGTAGCATCAGATGTAGCCCCAACTCCAAAAACAGAACTCGATCCAAGCATGATACTAAAATTATTATTTGGATCTAAAAAAATTTTCGAGTGGTTAATAACATTGCCATTCATGTCAATGGAATTCCGGAAACCATGCTCATTTGTTGATACTGAGCGAAAGCTTTTATTTGGATTATCAAAACGCATCAAATGAGGTCGAAATGATTCCCCAATTAAATCATAATCTTTGATTTGGGGCGTTATTTTGTATCTTAAATTCATTTAGATTTTTTACTTATCCAATAAGTCTTTTCATCTTTTGTTATGCTGAACGAATTCACAGTAGAAAAAAATCTCTTTACCCAAGCAGTAGGCCAAAAAATTAAAAAATAAAAAATTGCCCAAACTATCCTAATCAAGAGTGAACTCCTTTCTCCAATCATGATCAACATCTTCCATATTCATTTCTTTCTTATCCAGTATAAAATTTCCCATAACTAAAAAATCCATTTCAGTACGCATAAAACAAGTATATGCATCTTCAATCGAACATACTGGAGGTTCTCCTCGAACATTAAATGATGTGTTAATTAAAATTGGGACACCAGTTAGGTTTTCGAACTCAGATATTAACTTATAAAAAAGCGGATTTCTTTTTTCGTCAACGCTTTGAACTCTAGCTGAATAATCAACATGCGTAACTGCAGGAATGCTGGATCTAGGAACTTTGAGTTTTTCGATTCCAAAAAGATCTTTACCGGAAGCTACATCAATGTGATGTTTCTTAAGGATGTCTCCAACCAAAAGCATGTAGGGACTTTCAGAATCAAAATCAAACCATTCAGCCTGCTTATGAGCAAGAACGGCCGGAGCGAACGGCCTGAAACTTTCTCTGTATTTTATTTTTAAATTCATTACCTCTTGCATGCGGCAAGATCTGGGATCACCCAAAATTGAACGATTACCCAATGCTCGTGGCCCAAATTCCATCCTGCCTTGAAACCATCCAACTACATTTTCTGCAGAAATGATTTCTGCTACTTTCGAAAATAAATTAGAATCATCTAGATGTATGTGTTTTATGGACCTTACTCGTAAAAATTCAGAAATCTCTCTTGCAGAAAACTTAGGACCAAGAAATGATCCTTTCATAGAATCATTTTTTTCAGCAGAACGCTTTCGTTGATTATTTTTAAAGTATGCTCCAAAGGCAGCCCCCAAAGCTCCTCCAGCATCACCAGAGGCAGGTTGAATCCAAATGTTCTTAAATATTTTAGATTTTAGTAATTTACCATTGGAAACACAATTAAGAGCAACCCCACCAGCAAGACATAAGTTTTGGCTTTTTGTGATTTCAAATGCATGACCAGCCATTCGCTGAACGACCTCCTCCACTACAACCTGTACTGACCTAGCTAAGTCCATTTCCCTTTGGGTCAAATCTGATTCAGCCTGTCTTCCGGGACCACCGAATAAATTAGCAAATTTATCGTTTGTCATTTCAGTGCAATAAGGAAAAGAGAAGTATTGCATGTTCAGCCTTAACGATCCATCTTCTTTAATATCGATTAATTCATCAAAGATTTTTTGAGCATACTTAGCTTCACCGTAAGGAGCCAAACCCATAACCTTATATTCACCAGAGTTAACTCTGAAACCTGTAAACGCGGTAAATGCTGAATAAAGGAGTCCCAAAGAATGCGGAAAATGAAGCTCCTTTAAAATATTTAATTCATTTCCGATGCCATGTGAAACGGTTGTAGTTGCCCATTCTCCAACCCCATCGATTGTTAAAATAGCGGAATCATCAAAAGGGGAAGGATAATAAGCTGACATCGCATGAGATTGATGATGCTCATTGAAATGAATCGATGCATTGGGGAAAAGATTACGGATTTCATTTCTAACATCACCTTTTCCGCCAACCCACTTAGAGATCGCATTGGAAAAAGCATCAAAACCCAAAGGAACATAGTGTTCAAATGTTTTTGTCAATCGATCCAATTTAAGTTTAGGGATTTCATAATATCCGACTAAATTGATATCTGAAAAAGTGATTCCCGCTTCTTGGCAGCAATATCTAATAGCCTCAAGAGGAAAACCTGCGTCGTGTTTAATTCTGGTAAATCTTTCCTCTTGTGCAGCTGCAACAATTTCTGAATTTTTCAATATACAAGCTGCACTATCATGATAGTATGCAGATAATCCTAAAGTATATGTCATGTATTAGATCTAGATACCTTTATAAGACGAGTAATAATATGTAAAATTTCTTCTTTAAATAAAAATAAAAAGTAAATAAGTACATAAAAAAATAAAAAAACAAAGGAGTTATAGTAAGTGAAATAATTCATATAAAGAAAAATACCTGCAAAAAGTAAAGTAATTAGCTTTACATACCCAAAGTCAAAAATATGAAAGCTGAAATGTTTAGAAGAAAAATAATAGATTGTAATAGAAATAATAAACTTGAACAAAATAAAGGTAATGACTATCCCGTAAATTCCATATTTGATGATAGCATAATAAGATATCAAGAAATTTGCACAGCCAACAACCGAATAAATGAAAGCGAAAATTATTGGCTTTCTGGCGAATGTAATACCAGCAGAATAAATGTTTTGCAAACTACCCAATGCAAGTGCCATCATCAATAAGGGAACATAATTTAATGAGTCATAGAATTTTGAGTGAAATCCCAAAAGCGTAAGAATAGGTTCAAGAATAACATAGGTTGCAAAAATAAAAATTAAACTAAACGCGAAATAAAGATATGCTACTCGGCTAAAAATGTACTTGGCATTGCTATGTGCTCGAATTTTCATCATTAATGGATTCCAAACTAGAGCAAATGGCATAGCTACAATTACATTGTAAATCATCGCAATTCTAAATCCCATAGAAAAAATTCCGAGTTCATCCTTATGAAGAAATTCATTTATTAATAACTTATCACCCCACTCCCCAATCATAATTGCACTGCCTGCTAAAATTGAAGGCAAACCAAAATGCAGTAAGGTTTTAATTTCCGACTTATTTATATTAAATAAGTTTATGTCTTTAATATGTATTAATATCAGCAAAAGTAGTGTTAAAAATTGGCTGAATAAAGCAGAATATATTGGCGAATTAATACACTTACTAAAATATTCGAAAAGATATAAGGTTAAGGTAATATTTATAACTAATGAAAAAGAACTCACAAGTGTATATTTTAGCGCTTTCTCCTTAACTCTTAAGTAATTCAAAAGACCCGTATTAACAAAGCCAACACCAGATGTTATTACAGAAATAGTTAAAATCTTGACATAACTTTCATCCTTCAAGATCGATACTGAAAGAATATTTTTAGCAAGAAAACATGTAAGTATTTGTAGGAAAAGTCCAATTAACAAAATAAACAAGGAAGTGTTGAACACTTTGACACGGTCTTCTTCCAAATCATAATCATAATAAGAGCGAATAAACGCAGAATTTATACCTAAATGAAATACTGTGCTAAATATAGTAGAAATAAGTAAAATAAGGGTATAAATTCCAAACTCAGATTTTTCGAAATAATCAGAATAGAGAGGTAAAAGTATAAACCCTCCAAGAGGTTGAAGTGCGGTTGAGGTTCCGTAAATCAAACTGTTCTTACCAATTGATTTTAGTATTTTATTTATTTTTAATTCGGACTTCAAAACTTTTTCAATACGGTTTACCCATTATGAAATCGCATCAATCACCTGACTTTGCTCCTGAGAAGTCAAATAAGGACTTATCGGCAAGTTTAGACATTTATTTGCAACTTTTTCTGCAACTGGGAAATCCCCTTCATTATGTCCAAGATTTTCAAAGACAGGCTGTAGGTGATGAGGGACTGAATAATAGGAAACGGATGGAATATTTTTTTCTTTGAAGGATTTAATCATCAAAATCTACAACTAAATCAATATCACTTTTATCCGAAAATTTATCGGTTAATACAGATACAAATACATATGCTGCATTAATTCGATAATTCTTACAGATTTCCTTAATTTCATCTAATTTGTAATTTATAAAATCTGGAATCATAAATTAATCTAACAAGGACTCAATTAGGCATACCATCTTCACCATAAAGAAAATCTTGGCTATGTGCCGCATCGGTATCTCGATAGAACTTACCTGCAGATTCATTTAATAATCTGGAAAGAATTTTTTCTTTCGTTTTTCTGTCTAAAGAATGATGTTTAATGCTTGAATCGAATTCCTCATCTTTGGAAGTGGAATCTTCCCAACTCATAAATAAGTCTTCCAAATTATCAAAGCTTTCCAACTCATGTCCATGATCCGCCAATGCTATTGCTTCAATGGTTTTTTTGTCAGGAATATGCGAGCGATTGCAATGTTCCTGAGATGAATATCTTTTTTTCACGAAATCTTAGTATGCGGAAGAACGCAGGTTAGTTGGTGCGATCGAATAAAGAGTCTCGAGTGGGAAGTCGTTCACCATATGCCAGTAATCTCCGGGGTCGCTTGGACAGATAAATTTTCTTTGATCTATTGTAATTGTAGTCTTAGAAAAACTAATAGGTCGACTTAAATAAGGTTTTAAGGGGATTAATTAAGTTTAGCATTTTCTAAATTACCTGCTCTTTCTTGAGTAATCCAAGAAAATCTTTGTAACTGTAAGCATCTTCACCTTTACGCTCTTCCCAAGATTTTAAGTCTTCTAGGTCTTCCTGCAGGCTAGCCTTGAGAGCATCATTTACAAGTTCTGAAATGGACTGCTTCGTTCCTGTCGCTTTGAGCTTCAATGACTCAAGAATGCGGTCTTCAAGATTGAGGGTTATTTTAGACATGAAAGAATTAGAAGATATATCGTGAGATTAGGATTTTTCTATTTTGGAGATCGCATCAATCACCTTTGACTGATCTTTCTGAGTGAGGTAAGGACTCATGGGTAAGCTGAGACATTGATTTGCCACTTGTTCGGCTACAGGAAAATTCCCTGGTTGATGACCAAGATGATTGAAAACGGGCTGAAGGTGAAGGGGTACAGAGTAGTAGGAAACCGATGGAATATTTTTTTCTTTCAGGGATTGTTGAATCTGTCTCCCCTGCTCTGAAAGGACTGTATACTGGGCATAGACCGAGGTGTTATGCTCCCCAATGCTCGGGGTTCCCAGACCCTCAAGATGGGCTAATCCTTCTGAGTATGTTTGGCCAAGTTGCCCCCGCTTTTGGACTTCATCGGGAAAAACTTCCAAAATTTCCAATAAGATTGCTGCCTGAAGGGTGTCCATACGTCCATTAATGCCTAAAATGGGGTGATGATGCTTGCGTTCCTGTCCATGTACACGAACCCAACGGAACTTTTCGGCCAGTTCATCATCGTTGGTGAATAAGGCACCCCCGTCACCATAGCAACCGAGTGGTTTGGATGGGAAAAAGGATGCGCTGCCGATGGTTGATAGATTACAGGATTTTTTTCCTTTGTAAGTAGCACCAAAGCTTTGTGCAGCATCTTCGATTACAGGTAAGTGGTATTTCTTTGCGACCTCGTTGATGGCATCCATATCCGGGCATTGGCCATAAATGGAAACTGGCATAATTGCTTTGGTCTTATCTGCAATAGCGGCCTCCAATAGAGTCTCATCTATATTCCAGGTATCTGGACGAATATCTACAAATACGGGTTTTGCCCCCAAAAGTGAAATGACCTCTGCGGTGGAGATCCAAGTGTAGGGAACAGTGATTACCTCGTCCCCTGCCCCAACGCCCAATGCCATGAGTGCGATAAGCAACGAATCGGTACCGCTGGATACAGTTACGCAATGTTTGGAACCTGTGTATTGAGCAAGTTTTTGCTCCACCTCCCGAACTTCTGGACCTAATATAAACTGGCCATGTGCCATCACCTTTTGAATACGGGCATTAATCTTATCTCCGATGAGTTGGTGCCTGGATTTTAGATCAATGAATTGCATAAGTTAAAGTTGTCCGAGAATTCTTTTAAGATAAAGGCCATCGATTTCATCTTTTTCTCGCAAACTCTGCTTTGTCTTAAGCATTAGTTCAGCTGAGGCAAAGGGTATTTTTACTCCCTCAAGTTCATGCCACTCAATTTGACTTTCTGCAGATTTGAAATCGATTCCGCATGCACTGCCCATAAGATCAACCACAACTTCATCAGCTACTCTAACAATTTAATATTTTTCCACATCGCTGTCACAAACATCTTGGATAGCATTATCGGGCAGGATTGAAAGAGCCTTCTTTAATAGAGAAATATTAGAAGCTATTTTATCAACAAGTAAGTCAATAACTTCAGTTCCCCTGTTGAATCCGTGAAGAACCATTGCCATGCCACCAATCACAAGATACTTCGCACCATGGTCGTTAAGAGATTTACAAATTCTAAGAAGATCGCCTTGGTCAGGATCTCTCGGTGTCAGTTCTTCGGATACGGTGAACTCCTTTCTTAATCTGCCTACCTTTTCTTAAAGGAGCAAGGCTGCGTTGCAATCTGTCGAACCGGTCCCAAATGGTCTCTGTCTTTTCCCGCTCAACTTGCTTGGATCCTTTGAGCACTTTCATCGAAAGAGTGGGGTTTTTTTTGGTTATCGGACATGAATAAAAGGAAAGCTCCCTAAAGGTCTTCCAGTTTAGAAAGCATGGAGGGCAAGGAGGTGACGGTGATGTTTTTGTCCAATGGATAGTCATCTTTTCCAGGGTAGACCACATAAAGATGATCCAGAGATAAATCTTCCAAAGCTTGCCGCATTGAGCGTGTGGTGGTTGGTCCATCAGAATATTTGATCTCAACACCAATTCGCTTTCCGTTATGGAGAATAAACAGATCAAGCTCAGCTCCGGCATGTGTTGCCCAAAAATAAGCATTCGAGGAGCCGGTGATGGATAAAATTTGCTCGATACAGAAACCCTCCCATGATGATCCCAATTTCGGATGTGACTGAAGTTGATCGAAGGTGGATAAATCCAGCAAGGCATGAAGGAGCCCACTGTCTCTAAGATAAATCTTGGGAGATTTAACCGTTCTTTTTCCTAAATTCTCATACCAGGCAGGTAGTTGCCTGATGGCGAAAGCCCCGGTAAGGATATCCAGTTTTTTACGGATTATTGCCTGGGAAACATCAAAGGATTTTGCCAATTCTGAGGCATTCCATGTTTGACCATGATAATGAGCAAGCATTGCCCAGAATCGCCTCATCGCGGCTGATGGAAAAGTAACTCCAAACTGAGGTAGGTCACGCTCCACAAAAAGGGTCATGAAATCCTGACGCCACTGCAGACTACTGGTATCTGAACCAGCAAGAAAGGATGGAGGCAATCCACCACGATTCCATAAAACCTTGGACTCTTCACTCCCCACTTCCATAAGATTGAACCCATCCATCTCCAAAAGAGCGACCCGACCAGCCAAGGATTCAGAAATTTCTTTAATCAAAAGTGGTGAGGCACTTCCCAAAAGAAGAAAGCAGGCAGTTTTTTCTTTACGATCCGCAAGAACCCGTAAAAGTGGAAAAACTGCAGGAAGTCTTTGAACTTCGTCAATTACAATGAAACCAGATAAGTTCTCCAATGCAGTCATTGGTTCTGACAATCGAGCGAGGGATCGAGGATCCTCTAAATCAAAATGAGTACACGCACCTTGGTACTGAGACGCAAAATCTTTAGCCAAGGTAGTTTTACCGGATTGCCTAAGCCCTGTGATGGATACAATCGGTGACCGATCGAAACCACTTTTAATTTGGTTTAGTTTATCGGTGCGCTTAATCATAATTCCTTGAATATTTTATTTTTAATTTAAGATTTTCAAGTTAAATTTATTTTTTCGGCAGCTTCGCACATGAACTTTATTATTTGTTCAAAGCTCACAGATGGCTTCCATCCAAGTATATTTTGAGCCTTGGATGAATCGCCATAGAGATGAACGGGTTCATTCGGGCGAACAAATTTTGGGTTAATCCGGATATGTTTCTTGTGATCGAGCCCAAAATATTCGAAAGCAAGTTCGAGGAAATCGGAAAGCTTGTGCGTTTTTCCAGTCGCTAAAATATAATCAGCCCCTTTTTCCTGTTGGAGGATCATCCATATGCCCTGAACATAATCTGGTGCATATCCCCAGTCCCGTTCAATATCCAAGTTACCAAGTTCTAAAAATTCCGTCTTTCCCTGAGCAATGGATGCCGCACCCCGAACAATTTTTTGGGTAACAAAGTTTTCCCCACGGCGGGGAGATTCGTGATTATAGAGAATACCATTGGAAACATGCATACCATATCCAGACCTGTAGACCTCACCCATTTGCACGCAGAATGCTTTGCATACACCGTAGGGAGAGGTTGGGTTAAACGGAGTCTCTTCTGTCTGAATGGATTTTTGTGCATGACCAAAGATTTCTGAGGAGCCAGCGAGGTAAATTTTGGGCGGTTTTACCATATCCCGGCAAATCTCCAAAAGTTTGAGGGTCGCATTGGCGATTTCATGCGTAGTAAGCTCAGGAATCTCAAAGCTCAAGGCCACATGGCTTTGGCCTGCCAAGTGATAGACTTCATCGGGATGTACTTTGGAGAAAATTCGGCGGAGAGATGCATCATCGGACAAATCGGCATAATGTAAAAACAGCGATTTCCCATAAATGTTTTCATCTTGGACCAAGTGATCGATCCGCCAACGGTTCATCGAACTGGACCGGCGAACAATCCCATGCACAGAGTATCCTTTCTCCAAAAGTAATTCCGTGAGGTAGGAACCGTCTTGCCCGGTAATTCCAGTTATGAGGGCTACAGGCATGTTAGAATGTTAATAGAGTAAAGTAGTTTTTTTGAGGTAATTCAGAAAGGCTAGTCGAAACAACTTTTCCTTCTTTCAAAGACTCAATAATTTCAAGTAAGCGAATAGCATTTTTCGGAGATTTAAGGAGATAGGCTATTTCATTATAATCTTGATGATCATCTCGAAAAACAAACTCATCTTTTAAAGAAGAACATTACTTGATTTTTTTTGTCTTTATTTTGGTGAGTCACTTAGCTTTTAAAAGAATCGTAATTCTGTGAACCAAACGAAAGCTCCGATGGCAATAATTCTTCTTCACCCAAATCCAAGCAATGTACCTGATCGTCTGCTTTTTCGTACACGAACTTTGATTCCGGACAGGTTGCCCTACCCGACTCGTTAAAGGTAAGTTTGTGCCCATGACGGCTCATGTAGCCGGATAATTTGCCGGGGTTGCCTAACACCAATCCGTAATCTGGTATATCTTTTGTGACTACAGCACCAGCTCCGATAAAGCAGTAGCGACCGAGGGTAATGCCACAGACTATGGTGGCATTGGCCCCTATCGTTGCCCCGCACTTAATCAGAGTTTTTTCGTAAAGAGATTTTCGGCTTACCTGCGAGCGTGGATTGGTCACATTGGTGAGCACGCAGGAAGGCCCGAGAAAAACATCGTCCTCTACAGTTACTCCTCCGTAAATAGCGACATTGTCTTGTACCTTCACATTGTTTCCAAGGGAGGCATTGGCCGATACCAATACATTTTGACCGAGCGAACAGTTTTTTCCAACTACCGCACCTGCAAAAATATGAGAAAAGTGCCAAATCGCCGTACCCTCTCCAATAACTACTCCTTCATCTACTACTGCGGATGGATGAATTTTTAATGAATTAGACAAGGTTGTTTTGTGTTGAAAAATAAACGAAGGCAATGAATTGATAAGGCGTCAAAGTTCTAGCACTGACATTCTTTTAGGAGTAAGAATGAGATAGCGTTGGTTTTCAGGAACATAGTTTCCCTGATCCACCACATATCTAGTTGGATGGGGAAGAACGCCTTCGGGAAAATCTTTCTCAAAGGTTGCATTTAAAATTTCATTCCAATTTTTATGTTCGATGCCGAAACTCAGAATATCTTTGGCTAAACGGTGCAATAATGGTTTAAGCCTCTCTAACTCAGCAATCCGTAGAATTTTGATGATATTAACATCTCCGGAAAGTAATTGGGCGGAAACGCGAATAGCTTGTGGGTCATATGGGAGTTCTCCCAAGAGAAGAGAGAGTGCTAACTCTTCATTGGAAAGAACTCTTGTCCCGGGTTCTTCTACTCGATCGGTTACTGCAGGATAGTGGTCACAACCTCTTTGAACTGCGAGGGTCTGCCATTGCTTGGGGTCGGGTAACCCTATGCGAAGCATTTTCATACGCAAAGGCGAGATATGATAAGTCATCCCAAGCATTTCATTAAGAGTTTTCATATCATACCTTGTTCCCTTAACCATACTTTATTATTTTTGAAAGCATCTCTTATTTCTGCTTGATCTGGGCACACTGCCTCGATGCAATAATTTCTAAGTTCTTGGGATTTTATTTCTGCATTTTCGAAAATAAAAACAATGTCGGATCGATCTAACGGATCAACCCTCATCATTTTAGTTAAAATCAAGTCTAGGGGAGAGGGGACGAAAATATTCAGGTAATTCAGTTCATCCGTTTGAATTTTAACCTTATTTGAATACCAATTCGGATGAAGAATTATTTGCTTTTCATCAAAAATATGAGTAAGATAAAGGTTAGATTTTTCGAGATTTTGATTTGTCTTCTCAAGTGCATCCCAGAAATCAATCCTTTTATCAAAAACCTTTATTTGAAGCTCAGGAACTATTAAATCAACATCATTGGTAAGGGAAATCCTACGATCTCCTTGAAAAAGTAAGTGAAGAGCAGATTTCCCATAAACAACTAATTCAATTTCGCTACTTAAATACTTATCGAGGGTTGCGAGAATCCTCAGAGTATTGGAGTCACTCATAGCGAAATTGGTGCTCCATTTTGCTCAATGCTCTGCTGGCAGGTGTGGAGAACTTTTAATACATCAATACCGGATTGGGCATTTGTTAGAGGTTGGTTTCTGGATTGGATGCAATCAAGGAAATGGCTGCATTCCTCACGCAATGGCTCGGTGTTTGCGTGCTCTACAAATTCGGCATCTTCTTTTTTGAGAATAGGTATTGGCCCATCGAACTCGACATTTTGTGGGTATAATTGAAGTTTATCTCCAAAGGGAGAAACATCATTGAAGATCGCCATCTTTTTATCTCCGACAACCACGAGACGTTGCTCCTTGAATGGGTGTAACCAACTGACAAAAATATGTGCCCGGGATTCGTTATCGAAACTCAGGTTGGACAGAGTGGTATCTGCGATTCCACTGGTCAGATATGATCCACCGGTGGCCGAAACTCTTACAGGTGACTGACCCATCAATCGAAGGATCACCGCTACATCATGTGGGGCGAAACTCCAAAGTGCATTTTCTTCGGTTCGGACCTTCCCAAAGTTCAAACGGTTGGAATAAATATAATTGATTTTACCTAACTTTCCTGAAGCAATCATTTCTCGAAGTTTGAGAACCGCAGGGTGGTATTCAAGGAGATGTCCAACCATAAGAATATGTCCTGTTTCTTCCGCTACTTTTTTCATCTTTTTGGCATCCTCTAGAGTCAGGGCCATGGGCTTTTCAACAAATACATCTTTATCTGCCTGCATGGCTTGGATCGCTAAATCGGCATGGGTCTCTGCAGGTGTTGCCAGAGCAACGCCCTGAATTTGATCATTCCTCAGAACATCATCCAAGCTATCAGTTATTTGGGCATTAGGAGCAAGGGTGCGGGCAATGATTTGTCCGTTCTCCGTGGCATCGACCACAGATTTAAGAGCCCCGAGTGCCTGAAAGTTCCGACAGAGGTTTTTGCCCCAGTACCCGCAACCTACAAGTGCAATCTGTGGTATAGCACTCAGACCTGTACTTCCTTGAGCCAATTTTGGTTATCCATATGCCATTTAACTGATTTCTCGAGTCCTTCATCCAGAGAAACCTGTGGTTCCCAATCTAGTAACCTTTTTGCCTTAGAGATATCTGCCCAGGTCTCCATCAGATCGGCCACATGGAAGGGCTTGTGATCAATCTTTGCTTTTTTACCCAATATCTCTTCGAGCTTGGAAATAATGGTGTTTAGTGAAATAGGGTTCCTTCCGCCACCAAGGTTGATGATCTGATATCCGACATCCTCAATGGCAGCAATGGTTCCCCGAGCTATATCATCCACATAAGTAAAATCGCGGGATTGATAACCATCCCCAAACATTTGAATGGTTTCTTCCTCGGCGATCCATTTAATGAATCGATAAGGGGACATG
>CACMQL010000021.1 GCA_902615835.1 uncultured Verrucomicrobiota bacterium | reverse complement strand
CTTGGAAGCATCGGAAGAATTTTGTGATTGGGTAGGACAACCAGTCGCCAAAATCAAGGGCTACTCCTTTTGGCAAATTATGACTTCTATGGAGGAGGGGTGGAGATCGCTGATCCCAAAGGTTGAAAACAAGCAGAAAGCAAAGTACTTTTTGCCGCTGGGTATAGGTGACAGAAGCTCGATTGGCATACACATTACCTACCAGAAATATCCTAAGCTCAAGATTTCAATTCTTTCAATAACCAACGGACTGGCTCCTTATGATACCCTCAAAGATGCATTTCTCGGTGATTTGATGCAGGATCCAAAGGCAATTGCCAGCACCCTGGTTAGGCTGCAAAAAGCTGAAAGTCGTCTGGCTGATTATATCAGCAATTTTCCGGGAATTTTCTTCACTCAGCGTCCCGACATGACCTTTAGCTATCTCTCCAAGGGAATCCGTAATCTATTCCCCAAAGAGTACCGCGAGTTTGCCAGAGATAGTGGGTTATTTTTATCTAAAATTTTAGAACACGACAGGGAACACTACATCAATGAAATCAGTTCCCAGAAATCACAAGGACAGACTTTCAGTCTCACCTACAGGGTCGTACTTCCGCAAACCCATCAGATAATTTATCTTCTGGATGTTCGCACTCCAAGCATGACATCACAGGGTAAAATTCTGGGCTACGAAGGAGTTTTGATCGATATTACCAGACAAGCTATTGCAGAACATCGTCTGTCCAATTCGATATGGAGGGAAGGTTTGGCAACGCTGACTAATGGTTTGGTTCATGACTTCAGTAATTTAATGGCTGGAATTTTCTCAATCAGTGAATTGTATTTTGGAATGATGGAAAAGGACGACCCCATGGCCAATGGTATGGGGCAAATAAAAAAAAGTGCCATGCAGGCGCAAAAACTTGTCAGGAGAATAATAGATTTACACCGGGAAAAACCTGCCAATCGTGCGGTTCAGGACTTGCGGCTCCTGCTAAAAGACCAGATGGATCTTCTTGAAATCATCATTCCCAGAGGTGCTAAGATTAAAACAAACTTTGGTCGGGAATCCCTGCCGGCATTTATTGAAGAAACAGGATTTAGACAAGTGATCCTAAATCTAGCGATTAATGCGAGAGATGCAATCGAGAGAAACGGTAAAATCTCCATTTCGGTCCGTAAGGTTAATGAGGGTGCTCCTTTGCTTGCGGATAACAACAGTGATCCCGAGTTTGCGAAGTGCACGGGTGCTGAGGTATGTATATCCGATAACGGCAAGGGCATTCCAGACTCTATCAAAGAAAAACTTTTTGACCCCTTCTTTTCAACAAAGGATGCCACGAAAGGATCAGGATTTGGCCTCTACAACTCAAAGTTATTCATGGAAGATCACAATGGCAAAATAGGCTTTGTATCTGAGGAGGGAAAAGGAAGTACATTTTTTCTTTTTATTCCGCTTTTTGTAAATGATGCTTCCAAGAAGAAAAACCTGAAAAAGGAGAGAAGAGCCACTCGAGAATTTGTCAAAATCCGAAAATCAAATCCGCCAATATCATGAATCAATCGTTGGCTTCGGTTAGGATTTCACCATTGTCATAGTTCATTATCGAACGAATCTGCCCATCCCTGTCATAAAATATCATTTTTCCATGTAATTTTCCCCCTTTGTAATGTGCCTCCACCCAAGATCCATCGGTTGATTTTCTTATACTTTTCCCTTCGAGGAGACCGGCATTATATTGATCTACGCTTACTCTCTGTGATGAATTTCTTTCAACCGACCCGGAAAAAGGTTGATTATTACCTATAAAGTAGAGAACCGGACTGCCATC
Source organism: uncultured Verrucomicrobiota bacterium (assembly GCA_902615835.1). Taxonomy (GTDB): domain Bacteria; phylum Verrucomicrobiota; class Verrucomicrobiia; order Opitutales; family Seribacteraceae; genus Seribacter. Next base: position 28,315 of record CACMQL010000021.1, on the reverse strand, counting down.
AATTGATTCTAATTCTCGTTTTGTTTCGAAAGAATTTTCAAAGGATTCATATTCACCTTTCCAGTCCGTTTCTTCTTTTTCTTGTGGCTGTTCTGAACAAGAGAAGGTCCATAATGCCAGAATCAGAATCTTAGAGTCAAAATTTAGAATTATTCGTTTCAGGACTATCGGCTATTCTGGAAGGTAATCCTTAAATTCGTAAAGTTGAGGATCTCTTGCTGGGGTTTTGATAAGTAGTTTCCTAAGTCTTGATTTTAGGGAGTCTTCTTTATCCTCATCTTCTGACCTAGGTGTTCCTTCATCTCCTTCTTCTCCCATAAAATCTCCCATCCTTTCTTCCAGCTCCTCTGGATTTATTCCTTCTTCAAGCTTTCGGATAACTTCCTCCATCGGTTCATCCATTTTTTCCCCGCTTAATTCGCACATTCTTCTCATCAGTGAACCCATTTGTCTTGGGTCGGGATTATCTTCGTCCATACCCGCGATTGAGCTTTCAAGTTCTTTCATCAATTCACCGGACTTGGAAGGATCCATGCCCGCAAAAGGATCATCCGGATCCGTTTCTGAAGAAAGTTCTGGAACTTCCTGATTACGACCTGTAATCGAGAAACCAGACAGCAACTTGATCATTTTCATTTGATCACCATCTGGACAGAGCGGCGTAAGGTTAGCATAACTCAGCGAAGGTGCATAAAACATATAAATTTTTTCCGTGTCGGGTGAGTGGAATTCATAGATTGGCATTTCATTCATGTTTTGTAATAAACTTTATTTTTTTTCAAGCTAAGACAGTGAAAATTTCCAGGACGACTTTTCTTTTCGAATATTTAATAAAATGGTTCTATTTACCTGAAAACCGGCTCCTCAGAAAGATTGCACCGTTGGCTTACCTGTTTTTTCTGCAAGCAGTAACTGGAATACCCAAACCCGCTGCTCTGAAAACATTTGATGCAAGCGAATTTACCGTTCGTTTTGCCGGCATGCTTTACGACTATCCGTATTGGCTTCAGGACCTAAGTCACCTCCCCCTTTTTTTTGTTTTCACATGGTTAGCTCATTGGTTTTTTCTGCCTTCCAGCAAGATAAATGGATATAACATAAAAGCGATATCAGTTTCTATTTTCTACGCTTTCTTCAACGAAGGTATCCAAGCCATCATTCCCGATCGTTTCCCCTCCCCCGGGGATTTGTTGATGAATTTAGCCGGGGTTTTGGCCGCATCGATTGTTTATCTTCATATCACCCGAAAACTTCAAAAAGCCTGAAATTCAAAGGTTTTTAATTTTCCTCGAGGGCTTTCTTCCGGTCGAAAAAAGTAGGATGGGAATAATGAAAGAAAACAAGATAAGGGTGCGGCAGAGGATGTGAAAGGTTTTCGCGGTAAAGTTTTTGTAAAGCTGAGATCAGGGAAGAAGCATTGCTCATTGCCTTTTTGGCAAATCGATCGGCTTCATACTCATGTTTTCTTGAAAAAATATTGGATACAGGCGTGAACCAGTAAGTAAAATTGGATATAAAAAGGATGAGTGCGATCAAAATTACACTTATTGACCCCACATAGTTTTCGGAAAGGCCAAGACCCTCATACAGCCAATCTTGTTGCAGACCTTTTGAAATGGCATAAAAAGCAAATAATCCAGTCAAGAAAGAGAAGATCAGTTTTTTGGGGATATGAGCCTCCTTATAATGACCAATTTCATGAGCTAGAACCGCTTCTATTTCATCCTCTTCCATTTGATTAATTAAAGTATCATAAAGAACAATCCGGCGAAACTTGCCAAAGCCCGTAAAAAAAGCATTCGAATGGCCTGATCTTTTACTACCATCAATAACTTCAATGGTGTTGGCGGCAAACCCAGTTCGATCTGCAAGGGCAAATAATCGACTCTTCAATTTGCCATCACCCAATGGCGTAAGTTTATTGAACAAAGGTAATATAAACTTCGGCCAAAGCACCATCAAAGAAAGTTGTAAGATAAAGAATGCTGAGAACACGAAGAACCACCAGTAGGAGGATAAGTCAGATAACACCCTGAATAGCCAAATAAGTAATGCGAAGAGTAAAACTCCGATTATCAGTCCAAGCGTGTTTTCCTTAATTTTATCGGATACCCAAAGTTTGACCGTAGATTTGTTGAAGCCAAAACGATCTTCCAATCTAAATTGTTTATACCATTCCAAGAATAAGCTGGGTATTTGCAGGCTAAGCAAAAAAGCGACCGAGATAAAAGCACATTGAAAAACTCCGTCCTGTGAAGAGGCACTCCAAGTGCGGAAGGTCCACGGATATAAAAATAAGACAATTGGAACAATAAGAACAAATCCAAATAAATCTTCAAGAATTGATAATTTGGTTTTGGCTAAAGTATAATCACTTGTCCTGATCCACTGCTCATGGTTCATCAGTGCAACTGTTTCCTCCGGCTGTTCATTCCTTAATTTTAAAGTATTTCTAATATCGAAATACTTAAGTAGAATCTCAACCATGAGATGTAAAGAAGCCGCAATCAAAATGAACATTTGTATTAAAGTCATATCCCTTAGATTAGCTAAAAGATAAAGAAAGTCGAAGGTCTTTCATTAATTGTTTCCATGATTGCGAATTTCAAAAGAAAGCGTAGCTTAGTATCATGCCATCAGATGATTCCATTATTTTTGAAAACCCGAATGAACTAAAATTCGAAGATGCAGTCACCCAGCTTAATCAGATTGTGGATCTTATGGAAAGTTCGGATGTTGACCTAGATAAAATGATTAAAAACTACCAGCAAGGGCTCTCGTTATTGAAATTTTGCCAAAAGAAAATTCAAGAAGCTGAATTTAAATTTACTGAACTCAACTCCTCCGATCCGGAACAAGTCGAAAATTAAATTTTTTACTTAATCCATGAAATCATCCCTTTTATCAAAAATTGAATCACCTAACGATCTAAGGAAGTTTTCCGGAAAAGATCTTGCCACTCTTGCCCAAGAAATTCGCAATCGTATAATCAAGGCAACCTCTGAAAATGGAGGTCATGTTGGTCCCAATCTTGGAGTAGTTGAGCTCACCATTGCCCTTCATCTCGCCTTTGATTCTCCAATCGACAAATTCTGTTGGGATGTTTCCCATCAAGGTTATGTCCACAAACTTCTCACTGGACGTAATGATTCCCGGTTTGATGACATTCGCAAGGATGAAGGGCTTAGTGGCTTCCTGAACATCGCGGAAAGTACTCATGATTCATACGGGGCAGGTCATGCGGGTACTGCTTTGTCAAGTGCTCTGGGTATGTGCGTTGCAAGAGACTTGCAGTCAAAGGATAATCATGTCGTTGCCATAGCCGGAGATGCCGCTTTCACATGTGGAATTACCCTCGAGGCTCTTAATAACATTGCTTGCACAACCAAGAAGTTTATTCTTATTCTAAATGATAATGAGTGGTCCATCGCCAAAAATGTTGGTGCGTTTTCTAAGTACTTCAACGAGCTGATTACCAATCCGGTGTATACCCGTCTACACCAAGAGGCGGAATCTTTTCTCTCTCAGATTCCCCTTGGAAAGTCTTTTATTAAATTGGTTTCCAAGGCAAAAAGAGACACCAAAGAACTTTTGGCTCCTTCCAGTATTTTTGAGAAACTGGGGATCCGATACCTGGGACCCATTGACGGACATGATATTCAGGGCTTGGTTCAGTTCTTCGAATTTGCCAAAAAATCGACCGAACCTATCGTCCTCCACTTATTGACGCAAAAGGGCAAAGGCTTTCCCGTTGCCCTCGAAGAGCCGGAAAAATGGCATGGTTCCGGACCTTTCGACCTGGCCACCGGGAAAAGTATTCCTGGAGACGCGAAAAGTCCCCCCAAATATCAGGACATATTTGGCTGTTGCCTGGCTAAACTTGCCCAGTCCAATAAAAATATTGTGGGCATCACTGCAGCGATGCCTAGTGGTACCGGACTTGATGCCCTGCAAAGTACAATTCCCGAAAGATTTTATGATGTAGGAATCGCAGAAGAACATGCCGTGCTACTTGCCGCAGGGATGGCCACGCAAGGCTTAAGTCCAGTGTGTGCCATATATTCAACTTTCTTGCAAAGGGCCTACGATCCGATCGTCCATGATGTTTGCCTACAAGAACTTCCGGTGACCTTTTGTCTAGACCGTGCCGGTCTATCCCCGAATGATGGACCCACGCATCACGGGCTTTTTGATATCTCTTACCTCAGGTGCATACCCCATGCCATTATTATGGCACCTTCCAATGAAGATGTACTTCAGGACATGTTGCTTACTGGAATCAATTTAAAAAAACCTTCCTTCATTCGATACCCAAGGGGAAATGGAGTTGGTGCAAAGCTTAAAAAACAACCCACTCTGCTTGAGTTGGGCAAGGCTCATGTAATCCAGGAGGGAGAATTGGTTACGATTTGGGCACTCGGTAACTTTGTTCAAGTGGCTCTCGAAATTTCGGAATCCATCTTCAACATTTACGGGTTCAAGCCCACTCTAGTCGACCCAAGATTTGTGAAACCACTCGATGAACAACTCCTGCAAGAGCACAGCTTTACTCACAGGGGAATTATCACCCTCGAAGATAATGTTCTTGCAGGAGGATTTGGCTCGGCTGTCCTCGAAACGATTGATTTATTAAATCTGGACTTTCCAAGCAAGAGGATCGGTTGGCCTGACCAATTTATTGAGCATGGCAGCTCGGTGACTTCCCTGAGAAAAAGATATGCTCTTGATTTCAACAGTATTTTGGATGATTTGGAGTGTTTCCTCAAGGAGTTGAAAATCAAACAAAAGACTTTAGCAGTATAGGTCCTAAACGGGGATTACAGTTGCTTCCAATCTTCGGTTGAGAAGTCATAGATGTTATAACCGGACTGGGTTGGTTGTGGGGACCAGAATATCCATGAAGAATTGCTTTCTACATAAAAATACCCCTCTCCCTTATCATTCCAAAGTTTACTCTCGCTCCAAAGCCACCCCCACCCTTCCTTCCAAATCCAAACCGATCCATTTGGATCTTCCCTTAAATAAATCCAGCCAAAATCCAAATGGTAACTCCAGCCATTTTCAAGATCGATGCGATTTTCAATCCAAGATCGTGAGCTATTACTATCCTTTTCCTCTTGCTCAACTTTTTCATTCTCAATTGCGTGAACAATGACCTTCACTTGAGATTCTGCTGTTTTGCCAAATGGATCAGTTGCGAAAACTTTTACTTTATGTTCCCCTAGACTGCTATTACCAGCAACCGATAAAGAGGCATTTTCCTCTCCGATATTCTGAATCGAAACCCAGCTTGGACCAACCAAGTCAAGCGAAACCGTATCTCCATCGAAGTCGAAGAAACTAAAGTTCAGGTCCAATTCCTGATTCTGCTTGACATTCAATTCTTCTGGGATTCTGAGCACAGGCGTATGATTACCTGTTTCCCTTATATCCAAAAAGAATTGGATCCTCAAACTTTCGTTATAATCGCCCTCAATTAGGGTAAAATCTATGGGAATCTTTGCTTCACTTGCTGGGGCAATCCCAGATAGCTTCAAGTTACCCACAGCATCTACCCCAATGTCTAACCAAGAGTAACTTTGTTCTTCCCCTAGATCTTCAAGGAAGAAGTCTCCGTTCCTCTTTTTCCAAAAATTGGTTTGTAAGATAAATTCAAATGGCATGGACGAATCAAGGGCTTTGTTCGCCTGACTCTGAAGTGCGGGTTGAGAGGGTTTGTTACCGAATGTTTGGATAAAGAGATGACTTGATTTTAATGCTTGATTATGAGTTTTTCCGGCAATTAGTAGAAACTTTTCAGAATCAGGAATTACTTTTACCACTTCGTCTGTACCAGTTGAACCCAAGTGATAATGATCCAATAACCTATGATTGTCCAAATCATGTTTTGTAACTAATCCATCACTCGAACCTAAAGAATAAATAATCTTATCATCCAGTTGTATAGACTGGTAAAACTTGGAAGAAATAAGATATCGTGATGAATTTATTGATTTTAGATCAGTCAAACGGTCGTTCCATGGTCCGCCCAATTGGGAAAACTTATTTTCAGGCTGAAAAAAATCATTGATCTGGGTTGAGAATATATCGAACCCACCTCGGGACTTGACTACCCCATTCGCCCAGATAAGTTCCCCTTCAAATTCAATGGCAAGCACGCATTCATTCATACTTGGTAATTTTGAAATCATTCCTTCATTAATACGTCCTGTGGAGAGAAAACAAATATCGCTGAGCTTCTCTCCGGTATGGTCCAATCGAAGTAATTGAAAAAACATCTTGGGGTTGCCGTTGACTGAGAAACTGGATTGCTCAATACCACCTTCTCCGATTAGCCCAACAATCACTTGACCCTGTAGCCAGGTTTTGACGGATACCACCTGATCATGCCCGAAATAACCAAAAGGTTTGGACCAACTAACATTGTAAAAGTTTGCCCGGTCAAGCTCCGCGACAAAACCGTCAAAAGATGAGTTTACGGAATTAATTTTTTGATTTCCCAAAGTGAAGGAATTTTCAAATGTACCGCAAATGAAAATTCGATCACCAGCGAGAAGAATTTGCCCTGCTCGTTCGGAATTGTCCGAACCATACCTAATTTTCTTAAGGATTTCACCTTGCTTTTCGTGTTGAAGATTAATTTCAGCAAGAAAAAGGTCCGTCTTACCTCGGGCATAAAGAGTATCGCTTCCTATCTTTACCGATTCACTAAAATTACCATAGAGAAAAAACGATTCTTTATGATCAATCTCCAAACCTGAAAGATTGAACGGATTAACCGAAGAAATTGAAATTAATTCAGTGAGTTCATAGGTGTCAGAAAAATGAAAAACTTTGGAAAGGAAAGACCTTTTATTTGTGTTGGAAGCATCAAACCTTCCAGCAAGTAACCACCCTGTTTCGGGATGTTTCACCATCTTTATTATTTCAAGCATGCCATCCACTTGCGGAAAAAAGGGTTCCTTGGACGCAGGAAACAGACCCAATTCTTCTTTGGTCTCTTGATCAACCATGAAATGACCTGATATTGTTTTTTCAGCAAATCCACCATCCATCGTAAAAACTCCTACGGTAAACTCGAAGTCATTCTCAAAATCGGAATTTACAAATTTATCTGTACTTCCAAAAAGCAAGCTCTTTCCCTGTTTCGCATCATCTTCCGTAAGGGATAACCAGGATGGTCCAGAAATAAGATCAAAAAATAAATATTCGGGATGAATTCCTGTCAATGTTCTGGAAAAATGACCGATTTCTCTCAATTCAAGTTTATCTTCTTCAATCCTTGGTAAACCCGATTTGGGCAAGAGACGGACTAAATGTAATTCATCTTTATTAGTCTTGGAAAAGGAATAATTATCCGCGTATAGACCAAGAGCGGTTGCAAAACCAAGTGCGACAGAACCGTAAGAATTTACTTTTAGGAAATGGATAAAATCATCTCCCTCGCCTCCAAAAGACTTTTCCCATAATGTGCCACCATCCCCTGCATCAAGGAGCATCAGTAATAAATCATTCTCGCCTACGGAAGATAACGAATTTAAATCTGTTTTGATTGTTCCTGAAAACTCGAATCCGACAATAAGATCGCCCCAGTGGTCCGTGGCAAGTTTTTTAGGTAGTAACAAACCAGCGTCATCCTGCAACATTTTAACCCAAGAAATGTTTCCCATTAAATTTATAGCCATCAAAAAACCTGAACTTTTTTTGCTGTGCAAAACCAATTGGTCATTCACATAAAGTGATCCTTCAAATTCACCACAAAAATAGACCAAGTCATTTACAAGCAGTGTATCATCGATGGAAATTTCAATATCTGAAGAAAGTTTCACCAGATTCTCTGCCTCAAAAGAATTATCCAATATCGAGAATTTTACTTCCATCTTTGCTAATCCCGAGTCACTCATCTGAATGAGTGGTCTTGGGTGAGTAGCAGAGGTGATAATTTTGCCTACTTCAGTTTGAGCATCAATTGGTATACTTGAATTCTCTATTGATTCCCCACTCATTGCATAATGCCCAAAAAATATGCCTCCTGCCTTCGTTTTGAGTTCTTCCCTCGAAGTACTGGATGTAATCCTCAATTGTCTGCTATAACAGGCTGAAACGAGGCATGAGTTGTCAGGCAATAGAGATAAGCCAACTTTTTCAATGGGATAATCAGAACCCATGGTATGAATCCAGAGCAGTTCCCTCGTATTCGAGAAGGCGGCAAGAAATAGATTGCTGCCAAAATCCGATGAAATTCTTTTTGTACCGAGCGAGATGTTGTTAAAAAACTTCCCAAGAATGTATGTAACACTAGCATTGCTTTGAATTTTGGAAAGTTGAACAGCCTCCCCTCCAACCTTGACTTCTACCCGATCGGAGGATAAATCCGACGGAAATGTTATCCAGGCGTTTTCAACTAATTCTGTTCTTTCGACTTCGGCTCCATCAGCTTCAATTTTTTGAAAAGAGGAAACAATCATTGCTAAGTTGCGATTTCCATCCCATATTAAATCACTACCCTCTGTGAACAGTTTTTGTCGCTGGCTACTTAAAACGACCGGGCTTTCAGAATAATGTCGTACGATTCGCTTCGATCGTGCTTCATTTTGGAACTCGTCTTCCACAGAGTAGGTTATTTCCTGAAATCCATTCGCATCGGTTGGACTATTTTGGACTTTTACTTCTTCAGTTAAATCTTCTCCCCTTGCATCAACGGAGCTGAAACCTGGATCCATAAATGGTTCCAAAGATGATATTCTATGGATCAAATCACCCGAAAGTTTGATAGACGGAATTCGCGGGTCAATGATTTCCAATTTAAAATTTATATTTTGGGGCTCAATCCCTTCCCCCAAAACATCCAAATTTATTGCGTAATTTCCGGCACTTCCGATCGGGGAAATTCCTTCAATTACAAATCGAGTATCATCGATTTGCTTCAATTCGACCCATTCAGGAGCATCGATCAACCTCACTTTTGGCAGAGCCAGAAAATTCTCGGCATTTAAATTTAAAACCTGCGAAAAAGCTTGCGTTTCCTTAATAACCACAAAGGGCTCAAATCCTGAGACCGTTATATCGCCGGTCCAGTTTACTTTTGCCCGAACGGAAATACTATCTTGGTTCAAACCATCACTGACCTTCAATAAATATGGTCCATAGTGATCACGAAGAGTTGAAGGATAAAAGCGGATTGCAGGTAAATTACCTTTCGTAGTAATAAGCTTCATCTCGTTCCCTTCCGCATCTTTTCCCAAAAGAATTCCCCAAGTCAAAGAATCGCCCTCTAGGTCTGATGCAATCATCGCAGCGTAGTCTGAGATGGGTTCCCCTTCTTGATTAAAAAGGATTTCAATTTCGTTTGGTAAAATAATGGGTGGCGAGTTTGCTCCATTCACCTCAAATGTAAGGCTCTTGCTGACAATTAACCCGGTATCATCAATCAAAAAAACAGAGTATGGGAAGATTTTTCCATCGGACCCAACTTTGGGAATTCCCCGAAGATTAGCTTTTTTGTTGCCTGAGTCTTGTATCAGTCTCAACCATGGTTCTTTCTCCCAGGAAGGCCCAATCAATCGAAACTGCAGATTGTCTGAATCAATATCAAAAGCCGTAATTTCTAAGTCTAATGACTCTCCTTCATTAACTAGGTAGGTGCTCTGTAAAGCAGTTACGAATTCTGGTGGATCGTGAACCTCAGAAACGAATATTTCAAAGGCAATTTCTGATTTCCGGTCTCCTTCATCCATAATTAGGCTAAAAGTGTCAGTTCCGGCAAAATTCTCAGGAGGACTGTAGAAAAAGTATGAGGGACGTTCTCCACTACCGGAAACGCTCACAACACTGCCAATCTTGGAATCCTCTCCGACTGACCAGCTAATCGCAGAATAATCTTCTGGTTCTGGATCTGGGTTAATCGCAATAAAACCTTGGGGGTTTATCCATTTTTGCAATATCTGATCCTCCTTAACATAAATCGTAACTTTATCTAAGGTGATTCCAGTCTTTTGTGATTGAAAAACCGGGGGGAAGTCTCGAACAACTACTTCGAGAAAGAAACTTTGGGTATTGGTGCTTCCATTTCTGTCTGCAACCTTGAGATCAACCTGATGAAACCCTGCATCTGTGTACCTGGGCTTCCCGACTAGCAAGCCATTGCCTCCACCAAAATCTGAAAGATCAATCCAGTCTGGGGCTGCCGTAACAAAAATCTTCAATTCTTCGTTTGGAAAGTCACCATCAACCGCTTTAACTAGGTAGGACAATCCTTCATCCTCATAAACCTGCTTCGGTGGAATGGATGAAAAGAAAGGGACATCTTCAACCGAATTAATTTCGATATTGAAGGAAATTTGATCATTCTTCGGTAATCCCAACTCAGTGCCTGAATCATCTACCTTCAAGAGAATTTGTTCAGTTCCATGAAAATTTTCATCGGGTTCATAATACAAATCCCAACTCTCTTCGCTTTGCACGATTTCTAGCGATCCGTGTTTCGGTTCTTCCACCATTAACAAATTATGCCCATTGATCTGATCTTTATCCTCCACAGCTATTTTGCCGATTCGAACAGATTGATCATCCTCCTTGAGTGTCAGGTTTTGATCCTTAAAAAGTAATTTGGGTGGGTAATTATGAACAACAACATCCAATCGAAAGGAGATCGCACTTCGGTTATTTTTGGAATCGATAACCGCAATTTCAACAGAGGAGTTTCCTTCATTTTCAACCAGAGGAATTCCCGACAAAATTAGTTGACCGTTAGAAAAATTGCTTTCGTCTAATGCCAACCATTCGGGCTTTGTGACAATCTCGTACTTAATAATATCATCATCACCGTCCGCAAAACTAATCACCTCCTCAACCTGATCACCATCCTCAAATATGAGATGAACACCATTATGTGGTGATAAAAATCGAGGAACATCATCAACATTTAAGATGGAAAAATGATAGGTAAAATAATCTAAATCAATTCCATCACTTAATTGTATTACTGCCTGATCGCTACCATAATAATTCTCTTTCGGGATGTACTTAAGATAAGTTAAATTCTCATCATCACTTGAAACCGTAAGACTCCCGAAGGCCGGTTCAGTCAAGATTGACCATGAAAGCCTCTGTTTATTTTCATCATAACTTGACAGAGGATTAATTTTCTCCCAATAGCTATCTTCCACCATTTCAATCTTTAGTGAATCCCCCTCATTAATCACAGGCACAAAATTTTCCCTCAATACAGTGACAGTAATGTTCTGCGTGCCAAGCAATCCCGTTTCGTCTTCTACCTCTAATTTTAATTCTTCCAATCCCACATGAATTAGATTCGGAGTTCCTTTCAAAATTCCTTTAGAAGAATTGCCGTCCGGGTCTGATTCATAAGCAACCCATGAATCCAATACCGGCGAAATAATTCTTGCCGTTTGATTCGCATCGCCATCAACCCCATTAAATTCGTAGATCCACTCATACCCGATAACCGCGTCGGTGTATCTGGGCTGGGTTTGAATGATCGGGTAATCATCAACACTTAATATTTCTAGGGGAATTGATAGGGTATCGGATGCATTGAGATCATTCGGGTCGTAAATCTCAATTTTGACGAAATCTGTCCCCGAATAATTTCCATCTGGAGAATATTTGAAAGCTATTTCGCTTCCGGAAACAGCAAGTTCTACATCCCCGTGAACAGCATCGGTCAAAATATTCACGCGGGTAGAATCATTCAAGCCATCGAGATCATAAAAAGGAAATACCAATGAAAGCATGGTATCCTCCTGCATCTTTTGGGTCACATTATCTTCATAGTCAAATACCGGCGGATAATTTAGGGGAACCACCCTAATTTTTAAGACCTCTGAATCAAAAAGGTTTCCTGAATCCGTTACGCTTATGGTAACTTCATCAGGCACTACTTTGTAATCACTCCAATTCGGAACTCCGGTCAGGCTGTTAGTATCAGAATTATAAGTAATCCAGCTCGGTAAATTAGCAACCCCCACAATGTGACTGGAATCCCCATCAATATCTGTCCAGGTTATATTATAGGAAGAGGGGATCCCTTCCGTCCAAGTCACATCCAAGGGGGAAGTTATTTGGGGTGGATCATTGACAGGAGTAATCGTAACATTGAAGGGTAAGACAGCTGATTTTGTGGGAAAGCTTGTGTCATCCAGTTGAATGGAGAAGGAGTCGCTACCATTAAAATTCGCTGTAGATGAGTAAATTACTGAAAAGGGTGATCCATCCGCAGTTAGTTGGACATTTCCGTTGCTAGGACTCAGTACCTCCGAAAGAGTAAATCCTGTCTGTGTATTATCATCCTGAAAAAAGATTTCACCTACAGCTTCTTTCCATCGGCTCTCATTAAAATCCTCTTCCAAAGTTACATCGAGTGAATTGATTGTGATACCTTCTTGATTAACAAATAAAGGTGGTGAGTTGCGACTGTAGACCTTGAGATTAAAAGTTTTGGTAGAGGTAGGTGTTCCCGTGCCATCTGTAACCGTCATTGAAATCGCAAAATCCAAGTAAGCCTCTCCATTAAAAAGGCTATCGTCAGTTATTTCTCCAATGAGCTGATTTCCACTTATGCTTATTCCTGCAGGTGCTCCGCTCGCTGTTATTATCATAGAATCACCGTCTGCATCAAAGACCTGAATAGTTTGGGAAAAAGATTCTCCAACCCAAACAGGCTCCAAATCTTCAGCCTGTGTAGCCAAGAAAATTGGAGAGTCAGGTTGAGCAGATACATTGACATCAAATTCGTGCCTGATAGAGCCACTTGAAGATTGAGATTCTAAGGTAAAATTAACGACGCCGCTAAAGTTTCCTTCGGGCAAGTAAGAAAAATTCCCGTCGGATGAAATCGAAAAAGTATTCGCAAGGGCATTGACTGAAGACACATTCCAAGTGAAATTGTTTTCAAATGGATGAACTACTTCAAAATTATAAAATGCTCCACTCGCTGAGTCCTCCATTATGCTTAATTGAGCGGGAGGCTCGGTCATAAACAATGGATCCATTGAAATGGGATTTTGTTGCTGCCAACCTTCATTAAAAAACACCTTAAATGAACCCGCAAATGGATGACTCAAGGAATCTTCTGGACTGCCAATAGCAATCATTCCAGCCTTGGCACCAATAGATAAAAAATTCCGGTTCGCCGTGGAAGAACCATTGTTGTCAAGTGCGGAAATCAAACGCCAGTCACTAGTATTTTGATCATGCATTTTATAAACATAGGCCATCCCCTCGCTTCCCACACCAATCGAACCCACAATGATCAAATCATCCAAAGCTTCCATGGAGACTGAAAAAATTTGATTCCCATCCCCAGCAGGCGGAATCAATTTGGCAGTTTCAACCCATGATGTATCCTGATTGTTAAAAATATAAACTACACCTGAATCTGACACATTCCCATCCCCTTGTCTGGCTCCTACAAAGGCAAAGTTTTCAGTTATCTCCACGGTATATCCAAATTGGTCGTTGGGCGAAAGAGAAGCTGAACTCAATTGAGTAGGATTAGTTACCCAGTTTCCATTGGAATCTTTACCATAAATATACGCCCGCCCGCCCTGTCCCTCATTTTCTCCTGGGGCTCCAATGATTAGAAAATTTTCTGATTGGGCGTGATCAATGCCAAAATAATTTTCAGAGACATTGTTGTCAGACCAAAGTGATTGTCCATGAGTCCAATTTTGCTGGTCATCCATCTGAAAAATTTCCACACGCCCTACCCTGTCACTCCCTTCCACATTTGGAGAAACCGCAATCTTGCTTTTGCTCGTTCCTACAGATATTGAATTCCCAAAAGAATGCATAACTCCAGAAACAGGATCGCTGATTTTTTGTTGTTTTTCGTAAATCCCATTAATTCTCTGAAAAACGACCACTTCTCCAGACCATGAATTCGAATTCGGTGCACCTACAAAGAGGTAATCTTCAAGAGCCAATATCGAATTTCCCCACCAACCTTCATCCCCGGAAACGGGCTCCATTTTACTTTTCTGTTTAAGTTGATTACTAGAATTAAGTTCAAAAACATAAATTGAACCATTTCCATTATTATCTGAGGGAGAACTCACTAGAGTCTCATTCCAATCGTTAAAAGTAATTCCGTATCCAAAGAAATCATCCATAGATAAATCATCTGAAACCAGAGGTCCCTCCTCCTGATAGGGAATCACTTCGAGTAATCCATTCGAACTCTGATCATCCGGGTCAAAATAATAATTCAACCTGGGGGAGTTGTGCGAAGCGATAAAAAGTAAATATTCTTTACTGGAAACCTGCCTCGAGGGAAAAACTTCGCTCAAATTTGAATCTGAATTTACCTGATCACTTATAAAAAGATTACGACTGGTGGTGGTAAATTTATAATATTGATTTTCAAAAACCTGATAGGATCCACCGGGATCATTAATTTCAGAGAAATAAGGTACCCCATTTGCCTGCACAATAGAGAACCAATGAAGCACATTGATATTAAGAAAAAGTAAATAACAAAAAGGCTTCCAATTCATTAGCCAGGATGACTCTTAAGAGCAGATGGGCTGTGTTGCTCACGCATGCTGTAAACTTCAGCTAAATCTCTAATTTTTGCAAAGCTTTTCAGCTTACCCAAAAACAAAAAAACTGAAGTCAAAAAAGTCTTTGCGGTACGACCCTGACCGGCTTTGGTCGTGGAACGGGTGGTACTCTCCTCACCAAAGGGATAAGCCTGGTTGGTTTCGGACGGCTGGGCAACTTGGGTCTTTTAACGCGGGGGGGTAGATTCGTGGAAGGAGCCCGGGGGGCAAATCTTATCTTGGGGGCTAAGGGTGATTTAGGAGCTCTCGTAAATGAACCGTAGGAAGGAGTTGATCTTACTTCACTAACCCTTGGTACGACGGGGACGCTGGGTGCACTTTTGAAACCGGTTAAAAAACTGGAAAAAAGACAAAACAGGAAGAACTTACACAGCGACTGCTCCAAGTTTGTCAACTGGATATTCAGAGGAAATTTGATCAAGTAACCATGGGGTGGGTTCGTAATTGGAGAAAATCTCGTGGATGGTGCCGTCTTTGTGCATTTTTACGCTCGCGACATTGATCTCTGGAGTTTTTGGAGGTGCGTATAAAATATCGTCGTGAGAGGCATTCATTTTCGAATTAAATAGATCAGGTGTCAAGTTTCCTCCTAAATGATCACTCCGCCCTGTGGCTACATGACAAGTTCCAAAAATTTTCTCATCCTGTATGTCTTTGCCCGAAAAGGGCAGTAATTGCGTCCCAAAACCCAGTTCACCAATAATTCCGGTAGCGGGATCTTCTGAAAGTTGCTGGTTGCGTTTTTGAACTTTAACTTCGTCACCGCAAATAAACCTAGCGGAAACTATTTTACCTTTTTCCACTATCATTTCTGCTAAAGTCCCATCAGCGTATTTGAATGGAAAAGAACCGTCTGCTCCGCTGGGAACAAAATACACTTCACCTGCAGGAAGATTTGCGACATCAGGCTCGCCGGGAGGACAAAGACCATGGCTTTTCTGTGCCTCCTGTTTATCACAATCAATACGAAGGGTATATTGATCATAGGAAGTTTTGAAGGTCATGTCAAAAGAGTCGGCTTGCGTGAGTACATTCCGAAAAACTTCAGCTTGTCTGCTGATGTCATTGTAATCAACAGAAAGACCAGAATTAAGAATGATGTCATTTAGTCCATGAAGGGTGGCTCCCCTGAAACCATGTATTTTGGCTTGAGCGGTGAGAGGTGCCGTAAGCGAATAATCAGTAATCGCAAGGATGATCTGATAATGCGGATAGACATCTTTTTCCAAAGAAAGAATGTTTCCGGATGAATCAATGGCTTCATCATCAGGATCAAGATTGCTACCAAAAGTCGTTTTGAAGGCAAATAAATCAACCTTAGATACATTAAATTCTTTACCCAACTGACCACCCAATGGCTTGTAAAATTTGTCGACTGCATGAGATTGGACAGCAAATTTACCTGAATCCAAAAATTTGAGGTCCACCATTTCATTGAGATCAGGAAGATCAATAAGTATGCATACACTCGTGTCTGCAGTAGGTTTATCGAAACAAGTTGATAGCAACTTGATTAAGTTAAAAGGTGGGAATTCATTAAGTTGAGGAATATACATATGATCAAAATTACATTTTCAGGTTAAATATCCAAGCATCAATAAGAGGGTGTATAGAAAGACTTCAACCGCACAAAGTGAAAGTATATTACTGAAATCATTTTCGCATAAAGACTTACGTAATTTCAGGAACGCAAAAATCCCGATTGGAAGTAAAAATATAGTAGGCCAGGCGCTAGGCACTAGAAATGGGATTAAAAGGGTGGCAATCAAGACGCCCG
This sequence comes from uncultured Verrucomicrobiota bacterium, assembly GCA_902615835.1. Taxonomy (GTDB): domain Bacteria; phylum Verrucomicrobiota; class Verrucomicrobiia; order Opitutales; family Seribacteraceae; genus Seribacter. The sequence goes on along the minus strand of CACMQL010000021.1, from coordinate 11,956 downwards.
AACTAAAAAGAACTAAACCGGTAGGTCTTCCCAAAAGGACGAGTAAGGTTCTCTTGCCCACTTTTTTATCTTCCTCATAATCACGGTAGTTATTAACTACCAATAGGTTATTGATTACGAACCCTACACCCAAAGGAAGTATCCAGTTGGGTTGCCAATCTGAATTAGTTGATAATATTACGACATATTGTGTGGTTAAAACAGCTACAAACCCAAAAAAAAGCACCACAAATAAATCTCCCAATCCATTGTATGCCAGGGGAAAGGGACCTCCGGTGTATCCAAAGCCAAAAAGAATGCTCGCTATCCCCACTAAAAGCAAAAACCGACTGCCTTGGACTGACTCCATTATGTATATTCCTACCATAAAACTTAGGAGAAATACCAGACATGTGCCTAAAAACATGAACTTAGGAGATATCAATCCGCTACTTACCATTCTTCGGGGAGCATTTTCTCTCCTTTCGTCCGCCCCTTTCAAAAAATCAAAGTAATCGTTGGCGAAATTGGTACCTATTTGAATAAGTAGACAATACAGTAGGCAAAGAATGCCTGTCACTTTTGAAACATTAGGAGCCTGTTCGTAAGCAAGTAGGAAACCCGCAACCACTGGCAACAGAGAGGCAACTAGAGTTTTCGGACGGGAAGCCAATAACCAATGCTTCAGCACTGAAAGAAAAATTTAGCGGGTGATAGCCATCGGCAATCGGAAATGATTGCGGTATTTCATTGGAATCCTGCGAAACCCTTCGTCTGATGAAGGGTCAGGAACTTTATAGGGCCACTGGACATCCACTTGCAGGGCAAGAAAACCATTACTTGGATGATGCTGGTGTCGGTGCTCGACAGGAAACTGCGAGCATTTAATAAGAAAGTATCTCTCCTCCTCCGGAATCCACCGGGTTGAATATGGATAGAGCTCTTTGTGACTATCATCAAAGCCAATCAGCGAAATAGGGTCCTGATTTTCTGTAAGATTGAAATAAACGACCCCACCGGTTTCTTTGGTGAGAAGATCTTGATTCACTCCTTCCTCCAATTGATTGCTATTCATCAAAGCTAGGGATGCCTCTTCCACCACCTGCTCCAAAGCTACCTGCCCTCCTGATCTTCGAGCAACCAGTAGAATATCAAATTTGCTAGCGGACTCACTGGGTGAATCAAAGGCATTGTACATACCCTGAAGTCGGTTAGTCCCAGCTTCCACCAGGGAAAAACCCATTCGCTCCAGCTCAATTTGTATACCATCAACCAATCCATAGGCAGTATCCTGTTCCCTGACTTTACTCACTCCCTCCACACTCCAGGGCAAAAAGCCCAACAAGCCTCCGATCAAAAAAGCAAACACAGCGAGGGCAATCACCACCTCGATCAGGGTAAATCCCCTTTTAATTCTGTTAACCATTTACTTCAAGGGCGGATAAAATCATTCACATCCAACACCGCAAAACCCCCAAATCTTCTCATCAAAATACCCGCGATCGCATTGGCATCATTAAAACGCAGGGCCTTGTTTTCATCAACTGGGTTTGGTTCTCCAACCGCGAGGACTAATTTGGGCGGTTGGAGAATGCCTCCACTGTCCTCCCGGCAAATTAAATTTCCCGTCCCGCTAAAGGCCATGTAAATAAAATCCTCGCTCCCCCCCTCTTTTCTAAGACCCTTAAAGGCAGAATCGAGTTTAAACTCCTCCGCATCCTCATGGCTCCAAATCGAAAAAGCATCTTCTCTCCAATCATCCGATTGCAACGAAAGGCTTTCATCACTGGGCACCAAATATACCCCGTCGGTTAAAAAGAATCCCTCGCCAGCCACCATCCAACTGTCACTCTCATTGGCATCCCTGGTTACAATTTCAAGATAGCGGTGATATTTGTCCTCATCCTCAGGATCGTTCCAGACAAGTAACCGGGTTTCTCGGCCGCTAAGGGCAGCTTGGGAGCGGGCTTTTTGGATCATTCCCAAAAGTTCCCGCTGGGCGGTTCCCAACTCATTTCCCCCGCCGCCCAATAGAGTGAAACCAATCAGTCCCATCATTACCCCCATCACGGCCAACACCACTAACAGTTCCATCAGCGTGAATCCCTGCAGGCGACTATTCATGGGCAGATCTGGATATGGTTACTCTGTAAGAAACTTTTGAATATCCCATGAAAAAACATTGCCCGAATCAAACTCACCGGTTTTATCCTCCAAAACAAAGACCCCAACTTTATCCCGGATTACTTTAAATTTTTCCGCCGCCTCTTCCACTACTTCTCCGTCATACTCGCTCTTCAGGGCATCTTTAATTTCATTCACCACCTCGGATGACAATTCAATCAACCCATCACCATCCTGATCAACCACCAACTGGATATTACGCCCACCCCAGGCATCGGCCAAATACCCTTCTTCATTAAACTCATCATCGGTAAAGGAATGGAACTGTCTCGACTTTTTATTTTCCCGGAGCATATCGTCATCCAACTTTGACCATGACTGGTTGCCAACATCCCATTGCATCCCTTTCAACGCAGCAATGAAAGCGGCGTGAGCCTCTTCATCTGTGAGCAAAACGGGTTCCCCTTCTTCATATTCCAAAAGGAACGGAGGGAAATATTTATAATATTCTTTGTACTGGTAAAGTTGGGTTACCCACGACTTAAAAATTGCCTGGGTCTTTGTGGCTTTAGACCCGCTTAGTAAATCAAAAACTTTGGGCCCGATTAAACCCATCAATACGCCCAGAATCGCAATTACTACAAGTAATTCAATCAGGGTAAATCCTTTGTTGTTTTTATTTTTCATAATTTTCAAGAGCAATGATTCACCATTTACCTGGTTCACTTGATGGAATGTTGTCCTCATCAATGGACTGTTTTTCCGGAGTGCTGGTAAGTTCAGTTGTGAAGTAGGAGGATTGACCGTCCGGACCCTTGCTGTAAAGCAGATAGCCCATATGTCCGTCCGACCGAGGATATTCATAGACATAGGCGGCGGACCACGGATCGATCAGAAAAATCTCTTCATTCTCGCCAATGTCTCCCAATAATTGATCGCCCGTAAGGGTGTAGGTCTCAATAATATCCCCGTCAGCCTTACCCAATGTATAACTATCGGATGGCAAAAACGATTTTCCCCTAAGATCTTTTTCAATTTCGTATCCCAATACATCCATCCATCCCGACAAGGTCATGAACAAAATCATCCCCCTTTCCTCTTCAGACTGACTGACAGAAGCGTTTGGATAGTCTCCGTGCTCAGAATGAAATTGTTTCAAAGCCAAGGCAATAGTCTCAACCTCAGCCTTAGCTTTCTTATCCTCTTGGGCACTAAAAAGATAACTGGCCCCCGTAAAAATAATTCCAAATAGAATCCCAATGATGACCAAAACGGCCATCAATTCCATGAGTGTAAACCCGCGAATCTTATTTCCAGATTCTTTCATAGTGATTCGAAGGTTCTTCCAATCCCACTCCTTTGTCAATGATTTCGTGCCCTTCCCTTTTTCATCGTAAAAGAAATTTTTGGATTAATTTTCTTGCTTCCGGAAACCTTAAAATTGAAAGGCATGCCCCGTAGGTCACCAATCCCAAGGGGATGGTTAAAAAGAGATAAAACAGATTTTCAACTTTGTTGCTCGGGATAAAAATTAGCTGTTGGGCCATCCATACAACCAAAGCCATAATAGAGGCGGAGAGTAGAATCGTAAAAAGATGCAAAGGCTGATAGCCCAGCAGGGTTTTAAGAGAGATTTCTTCCAGTCGAAATACCAGATATAAGGTCTGCATCATCGCTGCCAGAACATTTGCCCAGGCCAGTCCGTGCACCTTATACTCTCCAATCAAAAACAGACTAAATAGTAAATTTGCCGTTAAACTGATAACGGCGGCTTGCAAGGGCAAACTCATTCTTTTTTTGGAATGATAAACTTTGACCAAAAAAGTGGAAATCGCGTAAAACGGAAGGCCTGCACTCGCAATCAGTAAGATTTCGGAGGCATCCAGCACTTCCTCTTTTCCAAATTCACCCCACTGAAAAAGGGTGGTCAGGATGGGTTCAGCGAGAATGGCTAAGCCGACTGCTGCAGGAATGGTAATCCCCGCAGTCAGGCGCAAGCCCTTGTGCACTGATTCCAGAAATTTAAAACGGTCTCCCCCACTTACCGCCCGGGCCATTTCCGGAAAAAACACCGTGCTAATCGCAATCGCAAAAACACCCAATGGAAGTTCTACCAGGCGGGAAGATAGAAATAAATAGGAAAGCCCGCCACTTTCGTCCAGGGAGTAGGCAAAAAACCTTGAGACCAGAATATTGATTTGACCGACTGCAGCCCCAAGGGCTCCGACCCAGAAAAGAGATTTAATTTGATCCATCTCCGCAGAACCGGAAAAAGTGAGCCGGAACTTCCAGTTCAGTGAGCTTCTTAGCTTTAACCAGGGAAGCAATAACTGAACCACCCCGGCCAGCATGACACTGATGCAAAGGACTACTGCCAGTTCAGGTAAATCCAATCCGAAAATGAACTTCCCTGCCACCATTGATAGAATCATAAATAAATTCAGAACCACCGGGGAAATCGCCCCCTCAAAAAATCGGCCCGTGCTATTCAGGGCACCCACTAATATAGCTGAACCACATATCAGTACGACATAACCGAAAGATAGACTATTCAGAAAAAGACCTTCCGCCCACTTGGCCTGATTAAGCAACGCTGAACCACTTGCATAATTTGATACCATACAAACTAAGAGGCTCGCCAATCCCAAAAAGACCAACAGACGGGAAGTCACTTGATTAAGTAAAAAAAGAGCTTTTTCTTTCGATTTGGCTCTCAGTGTATCCGAAAATACCGGAATAAAAGCCGAACTTAGGGTTCCTTCACCCAGCATTCGCCGAAACAGATTAGGAAAGGTAAAGGCAAGGATGAAGGCTTCTCCGATCAGGGATGCACCAAAACAACTAAAAAAGAGGACATCCCTTCCCAGACCAAGAATTCGCGACAATAGGGTCAGGGAGCTGACAAGAGATAACCGCCCCATTAGTTTCCCCATCTTACCTTGGTTAAATCACAAAATAAATTAGCCGGAAAGAGAGCATTCCTTCAGAAGTTTAATGGCTTCTTCCCCGGGATCATCATGGTTTTGGTCTTGTGCCAAGGCCAGGGCTCGCTCCAGGTAGGTTTTGGCTTGGTCTTTATTGCCGACCTCCAAACAGGCTTTGCCCAAAAAAAGAGCCGCCATCATCCAGTCGGGTTTTACCTCCAGACACTTTTTAAATTCAATGCAAGCCTGGTCCAATTGTTGACTCTCGTAATAAGCTTGAGCCAGGCTATACCGATGAAAAACTTGGTCCGGGTTTGATGCGAGCTTTTCCTGCAGGCCCGAAATCTTATCGGTCATTTTTTTGCCACATGCTTATGAAACCCGAATGGTAACCGCGGTTGAATTATCAACCCCTCCGTTTTGGTTGGCCGCGTCGATTAGCGAATGAATAAAATCTTTAGGCTCAAGGTCTTTCATCATCTCATTGATTTCATCCAGTTTAACCATGTTGGTGATTCCATCTGAGCAAATCACCAATTGGTCGCCGGGAGAAAGCGTTCGTTCGCCTATATCTACTTCAAAATCTATGTCCTGCCCCATACACCGGGTAAGGGTGTGCATGTAATGCTCAGGCATATCGTTGGCTGCATCCGGGCCATGCTTTTCAATCAGTTCATCTCCGAGGGTATGACACTTGGAGATTTTTTTCAGACCCGTTCCATTGCTCAATAGGATGGAAGAATCACCCACATGTGAGAACAAGCAACGGTCCGGCAAAAGTCGTATCGCGGAGAAAGTAGTCCCGATGCCATTTTCGCCACCCACCAGGTGTCCGCATTCCACCACATCATGATGTACGCGATGGGATATCTTCTTTAATTCTTCTGGGGTGAGACAGTCCGAGGAGTTGTGAACCATGGCCGCAAATAGTTTAACTGCCATTCGACTGGCCAGGTTTCCAAAGGGCAGGCCGCCCACTCCATCCGCCACGCAGTAAATCCCCTTACTTTCATCCACCAGAAAGGAGTCTTCGTTGTTTTCACGAACGAAGCCGACATCACTATGTCCATGGGAAGTAATGATCATATTTGCTGGGCGAATCTTTATAAGGATACAAAGTTGTTACCGAAGTCAATTGACAAAAGAAGAATTTGGAGCGGTTTACTCACTTTCCATGTCCCCTATTATCTCTTGCATTTGCTCAGTTTTAAAGTCTCGGTTGGGTAATTCTGATAAAAAATGAAACCCGTATCGCTTGTGCAGAATTCGTGAATCCAGAATCAATAAATCGCCCATATCTGTATGTGAACGAATCAAACGACCAATCCCCTGCCGAAAACGAATCACCGCCTTGGGAATAGTAATTTCCAAAAAGGAACTTTTCCCCTCCGCTTCCAGTCTTTCAGTTTTCGCTTCCATAATCGGATGCCCCGGGTTCTCGAAGGGTAGCCTGGTCAAAATAACTTGGGACAGGCACGACCCCTTCGCATCAAATCCTTTCCAGAAACTTTCGGCACCTAAAAGTAATACATCCCCCTCCTCCAGCATCCTGGACCGTAATTCCGAGCGGGCAAACCCTTGACCCTGGGCATAGACTGATCGTCCCAGCTTGGACCATGGACTCCGCAGGTTATGATAACAATACTCCAGATCCGCGTAGTTGGTGAACAAAACGAGCGTGCCACCCTCCATGGAACGGGCCGCCATATCAATCGCTAGAAAAAGACACTTCAAATACAAAGACCGGTCTCGGCTCTGCGGTTCCGGAAAATCAGACATAATCCGAACCTGCATGTTGTGCTGATAGTCAAAGGGCGATTTCACCACCCGTTCATCCGCATCATCCACCCCCACCTCTTTGCGAAAGGAATCCGCTTTCCCTTTCCGTGTTAGAGTAGCACTGGTCATAATAATGGAGGATTTTTTGGCAAAAAGTTCGTCCCGTAAAATCTCGGCAACCTTTAGAGGAGCACTCCGCAGATGAATGATTTGATTCTTTTTTCCCGTCCTTTCCATCCAGTAAACCGCATCAGGATTCTTCAGATCAAACACCTCAGACAACCCGTTCAAATATCCCTGCATCCGTTTAGCCTGATCCTTGATTTCAAGTTTAGTGGTCTCATCCTCACACACCTCTCCTAATTCCACCAGTTTCCTCAGGACCAAGCTAAGGGGAGGAAAAACCTCCATGGGGAGCCTCCCCTTCTCCACTAATCGAGAACGTTCCCTTTGACCCAGACTTTCCATATGTAGAAATTGAAAGAAATCTTCCACTGCCTGAATCGCATTTTCCACGGCCTCCAAGTCAGAAAGCCTGCCCGCCAATTTTAGCAAGCCTTTCCCTCTTTTGGGGTTGTAGAGCCGCCGCAAAAAAGTTTCCAGTGCCCAGGAACTGATGGACAGCCCGAGATGATCACTGGCCACGTCCGGCATTTCATGGGCCTCATCAAAAACAATAAAATCATCGGCAAAGAGTACCCCTCCCTCATCATCACCGGGTCCAAATCCGGCTCCAAGCAAAGAAAAAAACAGGCTATGATTAATAATCACCAGATTAGCGCTCTCTACCCGGGCCCGGGCCCTGCGGTAACAACAATGATCAGGATGACATCTCTTGTTGGAGCAAAGGGATGAATCCGCATTCACCTGATCCCACACTGCGGACGAGGGAGGCGGGGACATCTCCTGCCGGATACCCTCGATTGCCCCTTCGTTTGCCCATTCCGCAATTCTTTCCAGTTCTTTCCTTTGCCCCCGATCCAGAAAATCAGCCTGTCCGCTTAGGGCTCGATGCAAACGGGTTGAGCAAAGATAATTGGCCCGGCCCACCAGCAGGGCACATTTAAAATCGGCAAACCAATGATATCTCTCATCCGATTCAAATACCTTTCTCACCGCAGGTATGTCCTTTTCCAGCAATTGTTCTTGTAAATTGATGGTGTTGGTGGCCACCACACAGGGGCGATTATTCTGAATCGCGTGAATCAGCGACGGGATTAGGTAAGCCAGGCTCTTCCCCACCCCCGTGCCTGCTTCAAACAAGAGATGAGTACCATTTTGCAGGGCATCGACCACCGCTATCGCCATCTCCGTTTGTTCCCTCCGATGTTCGAAATCAAGCACCTTCATCAGACTTCCCCCGTCTTTGAATATATTTTCAACAACGCTTTTTTCACCCACCCCATGTGGTTCTTCATTACCAAGCACCCTGATCATAAAACGGAAGCTAGGTTATTGGAATCTTTACGCCTGGACAAACGGATTGGAGCTTTTTTCCAGATCCACCCGGGTATCCTCCCCGTGGCCCGGGTGCAAAAGAGTATCATCAGGCAGAGTATAAATACTTTCATGGATCGATTTTTTCAGAACCGCAAAATCCCCGCCCGGCAAGTCGCTCCTGCCCACACTACCCGCAAATATCACATCGCCCACAAAACATCGCCCCTCCTCTTTGAACCAGAATACCACATTGCCCGGGCAATGACCCGGACAGTGACGCACCTCGATCTCCCTACCCCAAAGATCAAGTTTTTCTCCATGTCCTACCCATTGAGTAATTTGCACCGGTTTGAGCTCCAGCCCTGGAATCGCAAAGGTAGACATAATCCCGGGTTGCTCAAACATTACTTGATCATCCCTGTGCCCAATAATTTCCAATTTATGGGTAGAAAAATCGGCCACGCCTCCCATATGATCCCAATGGCCATGGGTCAACCAGATCGCCCTCAATTTCAGTTTCTCGCTTTCCAGCACTTGCTGAACCGTTTCCTTTGCAAAGGGAGGTGCATCAATCAATACAGCCTCTCCGTTGCCATTTTCTTCCCATATTAAAAACGCATTGGTTGCAATTGGCCCCAGTTCCATTTTTTCCACACGCAAATTTTTCATAAAAAACAGACTGCATTAAATGAGCGGTTCTCCAAGCCAATTTCGGAAGAGAAAAAGCGAATTACTGACAAAATTTCTGGGAATCTTGTATCTTGACTTACAGCAACCGGCTTGTTTTTATCTTCGATTCGCGACTTGGGGTAGTAGCTCAGTTGGTTAGAGCGCCGGCCTGTCACGCCGGAGGTCGCGGGTTCGAGTCCCGTCTATCCCGCCATTCGCATATCTCGTCAGGTTGCGTCAATGAGCGTCCAGAGCCCACTGTCAAAGGGCTTCCTGCGATTTCAACATCCTCACCCGTTTCGCCAACCCGCGACCCCAAATGACAGGTTTTGCCTGAAATATTCGTCAATATCTAAGTCAATGCCTCTACTGTGAAGTCTGAATCCTGCATAGTTACTGAGGTTTTGGCACATGGCGTTTCGGGTTCGATTCCCGCCACCTCCACCAAAGTTTGAATGACCCTTTTGGGCATAAATTAATCAGCGGTCACTCAGCTATTTCAATTTAACAGGAACCTTAGCTGGCTCAATCCATTCAAGAATTGCAGTAGCTAGACCTCTGTTTTCCATGAACTCAAACTTAATCTCATACTCCTTATTTGCTTCAAGTACGATTCTGCCAAATTTGTGTTGGAGAATTTGCTCGCCATCAACCCAGAACCTTGCGCCGTCATCACAGTTAAAGGCCGAAAAAATGTAGCCGCCCGCATCCTTAGAAAGAAGCTTGCCTGTCCAGCGAACAGAAAACTGGTCCACTGGAATTTCTTTTGTTGGTGAAGCTTCCTTCCATTTGAAATCAATTTTTTTATCAAGCCTCGTAAGTTTAACATCTCCGGTGAAATTACCGGTTGCGAAATATTCACCAGTTAGACCATTTACCTTTACTCCGTTCTCATTGGTAAAGAAGCTTTCTGTCGGAATAACCACAGGCATATCCCTGTTAAGAGCCGGTAGCCCCTTTCGCTGAACGACCTTACTCAAGTATGAATTAGCAAACATTCTCTTCTGTGCGTATGCTTTTATTATCGGTGTTGAGTCCTCTCCCATTCGATCAAGGATACCTCCAACAGTATCTGAGTTGGATTCATGGAGAATTGAGCTCAATTTATCCAGACCTACTTTTTTCTCACCCATTTTATATAAAGCCCATGCCGCAAATATAGGAATTTCTATTGATTCATCATCCATAAGCTTCACCAACTCATCTTTCGCTGAAGCCGCTTTTTCCTCCAGTAACAAACAGCCGATCACACCCCAATAACGCATGCACTCATCTTCATCTTTTAAGTACTCAACTAGGGTCGGCATGTTTTCAGTTTTGCGTGCCAAGGCAATATCTGCAGTATCAAGATATTTCTCAAGCGGGTATAAGTTAGGGTCACGAACCATTTCATAAAATGTCGTTTTATTGAGAATCCTCCGTCTATTTCGCATACTCTCTGGCATTAAGCCTGTGTCATAGGTTTTTACCATTTCTGCACGCATTGCCGCGCGTAGCTCAGCAATCTTTTCCTGATGTTCTGGTGCATCGATAAGGTTGTTTACATTATCAAAATCGACTTCGTTATCATAAAATTCCTCTGAGGGACGCGGACGGAAGAAACGCCCTGTAACGGCATTAGTTTTCCCCTCCTTGTGAAGCTTATTCCAAGCAGGGGTTGCGATCATATTATGCATGTACGGAAGGAATTGACCATTCGGAACGAAAGGCGCGTAGTTCTTGTGATATGAATAGCGTTTACCACGCATGACTCTTGAGGAGTCATAACACTCATCCGCTCTGCCCCTAAAACCAAAGTGATACTTTGGCTCTGACTCAATATCTTTACCAAGAAAAATGGTGCCTTGATAATTTTCAGGGATTTCTCCCCCTGCAAGACTTATCCATGTCTTAGGCATATCGACAAAACTAACCATGCGGTCAACAGTCATTCCCGGCTTTTTAGCAGGCCAAAAATCTTTATATTTTTCCGGAATACGAACAATCAAGGGGCAATGAATACCGCTGGAGTACAGAAACCTCTTGCTACGAGGTAAAACGCCACCATGGTCAGAATTATAGACAACAATGGTATCTTTATGCAGGCCAGCACTTTTTAATTCTGCAAGGACCTTGCCAACATCTTCATCCATTTTCTCAACCGCATCTGCGTAGGTCGCATATGTTTCACGCATCTCAGGAATGTCCGGATGATAAGAATGCAACTTCATCTTTGCCGGGTCATTCCTTGGTGGATTTTTTTGTGGAAAAGCATGGGATTCATGACTATGGCCCACATTAACAACAATGAAAAATGGCTTTCCGTCCTTACGATCATGGATCTGCTTTGCCCAATCTCTACCTTGATAATCCCAAAATTGTATTGGGTCTCTTCCTTGCATACCTGATAAATTGTAATCAGTTTTGGAAGAGTTGGAAGTGAAGTATCCAGCCTTTTGCAACTGCTCATTGTAGTATTTCACCATTACAGGAACTCTGTTAGTACTACGCATCGGTTGCGTACCGGTTGAACTTGCCAGCATTCCAGTCAGCCAAGTCGAACGAGTTGGCGCACATACAGCAGCGTTATCAAAACAATTTGTATACCGAAAACCTTCTTTGGCTAGACCATCAATAGCTGGAGTCTTGGCATTAACCCCACCATAAGAGCCGATCCATTTAACCCCATTATCCTCACTGACAATCCAGAGGACATTTGGTCTGTCTCCCGCTTGAATAGCTAAGTTGCAAAACAGAATGGTAATGAGGGCAATTAATTTAATTACGGTCATGTACACTCCTTAGTTTTAGGTATTTCTAGTAATTTTTTCTTAAATATAAGTTGTTAAATCTGTGCCAAGAATTCCGCCATACATTTCAACACCGCTTACGAGATTAAAGCTTGCGGTAAGGTCTCCTGGAGTCTTACCCCTGCCCAGGACAGATTCGCAGGTTCCTTCCGCAACCCGAATCTCATCGCCAATCGAAGCAGCGGAAACAGCGACTTGCAAATACTTATGAGCGTTACCCCAAGAACTTCCATCTCCACCTAGCAACGCATT
>CACMQL010000020.1 GCA_902615835.1 uncultured Verrucomicrobiota bacterium | reverse complement strand
CAGCCTGGGGTAAATCCTGAAGGCTGGTTTGTTTGCGTTTTACGCGACGAAGGCGGGAACGGCGACGGAGACCGCGGTCGAGTTTTTCCACCAGATCGTCCACGGCTTTATAAATGTTTTCACTGAGTACGGAGATGGTGATGGACTTGCCTTTCAATTCCAGGTGTCCTTTGGCAACATATTCAGCTTCGTGCGATGAAGATTTTGAGTCGTGTTCCAGTTCAATCCTCGCACGAATAATCCTCTCTTCGTGCTTAAATATTTTTTCCATCTTTTCATAAACAATGCCCTTGAGGGAGTCAGTTAAGTTAAGATGAAGGCCGGAGAGAATCAGATTGTTCTTCATATGCGTTTTCTATTTGTGTTAGTATTTAGTTTGTGATGCCTGCAATATGCGGGCAGATAAATAAACTTCGCGCCTTAAAAGTAAGAATGCCAATAAAGTTTACATTTTTTTTTCTGAAAGTAGGTAAGTCCCTTAAAGTGAGTGTTTTAAATAATGAATGAGGGGAAAGATTCTCCCCTGATTGATCCAAATAGTTTTCCCAATTGGATTATTTATGAGGATGAGCACATTCTGGTTCTGGATAAACCGGGTTGGCTGGTCTGTCATCCATCGAAAAATGGGCCATGGTCCAGTCTGGTGGGAGCGGCAAAAGAGTATCTGGGGGTGGAATCGATTCATTTGGCCAGTCGTTTAGACCGGGAAACAAGTGGGGTTGTTCTGTTGGCCAAACACCGTGGGGCAGCCAGTCGATGGCAAAAGGGTATTGAGAAAAAGACGGTTAGGCGCAGCTACCTGACCATCCTGGAGGGAGAAATGGATAATTCCCGGGTAGTTTCCGCTTTCTTGGGTAAAGATCCGACGAGCGATGTCTTTGTGAAACAGAGGATAACTAAAAACTCCCATAAATCTCAACGGGCAGAAACAGGATTCATACCCTTGGAGATTAGGCATGGATATACCTTTGCCTTGGTGCTAACAAAAACGGGTCGGAAGCATCAAATCCGGGTGCATGCCCAATCGATTGGTTATCCGTTGGTTGGTGAGAAATTGTATGGGCGGGATGAGACTTATTATCTCCGTTTTTGTGAAGGAGGATGGAAAAATGAGTGGATCGAAGCTCTGGGTATGAGCAGGCAGGCACTGCATGGCAGGAGTCTTGGCTTTATTGCTGAGGATGCCGAGTATAGAGCTGATTTAGCGGTGGATATGAGAGATTTTCTTATCAAAAAAATGGAGCTTTCGGAAGTGGATATAAATGCGATTCAAGTGAAGGGCGATGAAATGGCCCAAAAGCAATGGATGGAGGAATTGAGTTGTGCGGATGCAGGAGAGTAAGTATTTCCAAGATAGTACCCCAAAATGAGTCCCCCAAGTACACCTGTTTCTCCCTTAGAGGCACTGAAGGCCGGATTTCGCCGTGCCTGTGTGCGTCGTTTGGTGGGAGATGAGGATGGGGCGATCGATGTTCTTAAGAATGAGATTCCCAAGTTGGTTGTAGGCTGGGCTAAGACCACGAGCCTGGATGCAGCTGAGAAGAAAGGGAAGCTTAAGGAGATGTTCGATGATGAGTCGGGCAGGGCGGATGAGCTGGCGACCGCTTTCGATTTATTTGCCGGCCGTTTTGAGGCGAGGGTGGCCGAATTGGTGCGGAAAGAACTGGGAGATGTCACCAACAGGCTTGAGCAGATTGTGGAAGCGATGAGTGGAGGTAAACCTGTAGAGCCGCTCACTCAGGAGTCTGAGGATGGGAACGAAGGTGAGCCCGAGAAAGCACTGGAGGAAGCGGAGCTGGACCCTCCTAAAGGAATCGGTTTGCGCTTCGATGAGATTGAGGAAATGATCGATCAGGTGCTCTCAGAGGACTGATTTGAGAAAGTCTTTTTTTCACATTTACATTCTTGGTTTGACTTGCTGGTTTTTTTCTCAAATTTCAGGTTTTGCTTAAACCAAATTTGACTATGTCCTCAGACCCCGCAGATGCTAGCCTAGATAATCCAGAAGAGATCTCTTCCAATGATGATAAAAAGAGGAAGATGTATATTGGGCTTGATCTTGGTACCCTCAATTCCTGCATCCTTCCCAAACTTAGTAAGCCAGGATCGGAAGAGCATCATGGAATATGGGTTCCAACGGTGGTTGGCTACCCGGAGGATGGAATCCTTGCAGGTATTTTACCTGGAAATTCCTCCATGCTTCATGGTGATGAAGCTTTGGCAAATGAATTGCACTTACGTTTGGTTAATCCCCTCAATGACGGCGTAATTGCGGATCAGGAGGCTGCCCAGTCTTTTCTTAAATACTTACGTGGTAAAGTGGATCCTGAGTTCAAGCGGGAAGTATATTGCGTGATTGGGATTCCGGCGGTCGCGGATGCCGAAGCCAAGGAAAATTTAAAAAATGCTGCCAAGGGAGCCTTTGATGGCATTCTTTTTATTCCCGAACCCTTTTTGGCCGCACTTGGGATGCGTGATGAGGAAAGACTGACGGATTCATCTTACAGCGATCCAGTGGCTAATTCTCTTTTTGTTGATATTGGAGCCGGTACCACTGACTTTTGTATCGTGCAGGGTTATTTCCCCAAGCCCGAAGACTTATTAAGCATTCCATTTGCAGGGAACGAAGTGGATGTGGTTCTCGATAAGGCGATCCGGGAAGAATATCCGGAAGTTGATGTTCCCATATCCATGATTCGTAAGTTCAAGGAGAGCTATTCCTATGTCGGTGAAAGTGAATCTGGGGCCCGGGTTAAAGTTCCAGTAGATGGCAAACCGCGTAAAATTGAAATTGGCAAGCAGGTGGGTCTTGCTTGCAATCAATTACTTGGTGAAATTTTTGACTCCATCAAAGAAGTTATTGCGAAAGCTTCACCCCAGTCTGTCTTTGGTATGCTCCAAAATATCGTGCTTACAGGTGGAGGAAGCCGGATACGTAATATCGATCAGGAATTACAGCGTTTATTGGTGGATGATGGGTATGAAGAGCCTGATGTCCGGATTTCATCCCGGGAAGTGATGCCTTTTGTAGGAACTGGTGCCCTGAAAGTAGCCAAGGCTGCTCGGGAAGACCAGTGGATCAGTCCCTAGTTTACCAGATACAGTCGTTCTGCGAACAAACCTTTAAATAATTGTTCGCAGAGTTTGGCCTAATCGTTCGACTGAAGAAATGATCCGTTGATTGATTTCTTCGATATCTTCTTGATCAATATCACCAAAAAGAATCTTCCATCCTTCAATAGATTTTAAGTCCGCTTCATGGAGATGGGGAAGTTTTTCTATTCCTTTAATATTTAAGCTGCGTACAAGAAATTCGGCCACCTGGACGGAGGCGGAAAGAGCAGGGTTATGACTCGCTTTCTCTGGATGATGATGGCAATGGACTGCTTCCACAATTTCTTCGGAAATGTGGTGATTCCATAAATAATAGGCTCCGATTTTAGCGTGATCCCATCCGACTAGGTTCTTTTCTTTATTAGTTAGTTCATGCAGGGAATAATGGGAGCTTCCATAAACTTGATGAAAGTTTTCGGGGAAAGTGATGGCTAAAATTAGTATGCCCAGATTATGTAGGAGACCAGAAACATAGTCCGCTTCCTGTTCTACTTTATTTTCCGAAATAGATAAGATTTCTCGGGTAAGAATCGCCGTGCCTATGCTGTGTCTCCAGAAACTTTCCCATGAAAAATGGGTATTCTTTTTTCCGAGCTCTGAAATTTCTTCAATAATCGGTGTCGCGGCAAGGAGTTCACGTATACGATTAAGTCCAAGAAAAATCGAAGCTTCTTCGACTCCTGTAATATGATGTTCTTCCTTACTCCCAAAAAAAATTGAATTAACTAGATCCAGCACGCGGGTGGTGAGGGATGGATCGAGGCGGATTACTTCAGCAATCTGTCCAACAAAACTATCCTCCGAATCCAGTAAATTTGCCAATGTATCGTTAATACTTTGAAGCGATGCAAGTTTTGGGCATTGGTTGATCCTTTCGATTAGTAAAAAATCAGAAGGAGGATTCATGGGAACTTGGAGGTTTTGGCGAAAGGTAAAAATCCTCCTCCCATAGACTGCTGGATTACACTTTTATTTCAACCGCGTTGGCACGGTTGGTGGAAAGATGTACTTGATCTTGTATACAAAGTTCAAAGAATTTTTTGGCAGTGGCACAAGCCACTGATCCTTGACTAAGAACCAGGCTTTGACCAGTTGAAGAGAGTATTTTCATGGATCCATCGGCTCTCTCTTCCAAATAGAGTGTATCCCCTGAGTTCTTGTCAATGAATGACTTGACGGCAGGTGATGTTATGAATTCTTTCTTTAATTCATCTCGGGAAAGAGACTTTTCGGCAGTTGAGACTTGCATTAATTCCTTGTAGAAAGATGTGGAACTGGGTGAGGAAAGATTGGGACTTGATGTGATCACTCGGTTCAAAAGATTACTACCCATAGAAATTAAACTACTCGCAACGACTGGATTCATGCTAGGAGTGGAGCATTTTCTTTGCCAATTATATTTGGCTTACATCCATTTTAGGTACTTTTTCTCGATCAGGGATTCCGCGATTTGAACAGCATTGAGGGCGGCACCCTTCCAAAGCTGGTCTCCAACCACCCAGAGGGCAAGACCATTTTCAAAGGCTTGATCAATTCGAATCCTTCCAACTCCACAGTCCTCTTTCTCCGCATACCGCAAAGGAGTGGGGTACCGGTTTGCATTGGGTAGATCCCATAATTCTGCCCCTTCAAATTCTTCGATCGCTGCTTTCGCATCGGGTACATTTACGGGTTCTGAAAACTCGGCACTTAAACTGATTGAATGGGCCCGGAAGACAGGTACTCTTACGCAGGTGCAAGAAACCTTAAGAGATGGAATACCAAGAATTTTACGACTCTCATTTTTCATTTTGAGTTCTTCCTTGGTGTAGCCGTCCTCCCTAAAATCGTCGATATGCGGCAACAGGTTATGGGCAATCGGGTGGGGAAATGGAGAATCAGTGTTTGGTGCGGGGGAATTTTCGCTCTGTGCAAATTGTGCCTTTAATTCATTCTCAAGTGCTTGGATGCCGGCAGCACCGGCACCCGAGACTGCCTGATATGTTGAGGCAATAAAACCTTTGAGACCAAATCTTTTATGAAGCGGGTATAATCCCATAAGTGCCACGGCTGTCGAGCAGTTTGGATTGGCGATAATGCCTAGGTGTTTCTCTAAATCCTCCAGATTGATTTCGGGTACAACAAGCGGGACTTGGGGATCCATCCTGAAGGCGGAACTGTTATCGATCACCACACATCCGTGTTGGCGGGAAGACTCAGCTAATTCGAGAGACTGTTTAGACCCCGCACTAAAGATGGCGATATCTAAATCTCTGAAGCAATCAGGGGTGGCTTCCTGTATGGTTTCAAGGTTTCCGCATGCTTGAATTTTCCTGCCCGCAGATTTGGCGGACGCAAGTAATCTTGCTTCCGATACCGGAAATGCCCTTTTTTCGAGGAGGCTAATTATTTCTTGGCCAACCGCACCGGTTGCACCTACGATTCCTATACGATATTTTTTCAATGAATCTGGAAGTTTTATATTCGAGCTATCTAAATACGATAAAGTCTGAGGGTTTAATTGAAACTAAGATGATATTGTGTGCTTCAATTACGAGTCAAAGACTTTATCTTATGCAAAAAGGTAAAACTGTGAAAGAGTATATCATGTCAAGTTCGTCTAAACCTCCTTCCTGTGTGGAAAATTCTTTGGGAACTCCATGGGGTTTGCATCAGGTTTGCGAGAAGATTGGCGACGGAGAAGAAATCGGCATGGTATTTGTTGGGCGAAAACCCACTGGTAACACTTATTTTACTTGCGATAAAGAAAGGCAGCTAAAAAATCTAATTACAACTCGGATCCTCAGGCTCAAAGGATTACAGCAGGGAGTCAATAAGGGTAACAATGTTGATAGTTACAATCGATATATTTATATCCATGGTACAAATCATGAGGACAGGTTGGGCCATCCAGCAAGTTCCGGTTGTCTGCAACTTGCGAATAAGGATATTCTCGAACTCTTTGATTCAGTGGAAGATGGCATACACTTATGGATTGAGTGGCAATCGGGTTCTCCATGAGCAGAGTAGTATTTTTAGCATGAAGTAAATTTTCGTTTTGGTAATCAGATTAGTTATTGCTAAGAGGATTATACAAGGGCACAGCAAGACATTGTATTGCGCAATGTATATTGTTTCATTTACTGGCATTTCGACGAACAGAAAATCTCCACACCGAGGATAGAGAACGGCATGACAATGGATCCAAGGGGATGTGGATTTATGCTTAAATCAGATATTTCGAGTAATCGCTGTAATGGATTCTTGAAATGACTAAAGCAGGCGATTCATCCTCATTGATGGTAATAAAATGGGATTCTGATTTAGTAACTTTTAAGGTGTTTTCAATACGATCTTGTTCGATGCCAGGAGAATCTTCGTCAACGATTACATAGTTGTAATTAATCTGTCTCAAATTGATGAGAGCTTGATCAAACTTCGTTACTGAATCTATGGATAAACACTCCTTTTTTAATTCTTCGGTTCCATTTTGAAGAAGCTCTTCATTTTAAAGAAATACCAAGACTGATTTTGTGATTTGGATCGAATGAGATCAATGACTCTTTCTACCCGTATGGCTTCTGCAGGAAGGCCATACACCCGAGTTCATATGCTTAATTTTCAAGTTCAGGGGCTGAAAAAGCACTAATAAAGACAAAGTTTACCTGCTTCCGTTCAAGTTTTAGCATCTTGCTATACACATCAACCCCTTTCATGTCTTTCATCTGCATATCCATCAAAACAAAATTGAATGTATTTTCTGAATATAATTCAATTGCCTGTTTTCCGCATTCCGCTACCTACACTTCAAACCCCTCGTTGATCATTACATCGGCCATGGTAGTGCGAATCTCAGGATGATCATCAACGATCAGAATTTTAGTTTTTAGATTGTGTAAATTTCCTCAGTTTGGAAATCTTATCAAAAAAGCAGTCCCTTTATTGGATGTGTCTTTAATTTCAATGGTCTCTTTATGTCTGGCGATAAAATCAGAACTCATGGATAAACCTAAGCCAAACCCACCCTCTTTGCTTGAATAGAGTGGTTCAAAAATGTGATTTTGAATCTCTTTAGGTATTCCGGTTCCATTATCAGAAATTTCTATTTCGTTGAAATCCCCCTTTTTTCTGACAAGAATATTTATAATCAATTTTTCATCAAGCTGCTTAGCCTGTATTGAGTTAAGGAAAAGGTTGAGTAGAATCTGTCTGAAAATTATCTTGCCTGCGATAACATGTAGTTTCGGAGGATCAAACTGAAACCCTATTTCGGTGTTTTCTTCTGAATCCAAAAAGGTCAAAGCTACAAAGCAAAGTTTCTTTATTTTAACTGGAGTAAGGTCGAGTGGTTTCCCTTTAGTTAGCACTAGCAACTTCTTTATGACCTTATTACTCTCAGAGATTTGTTGGTCAATAATATCGAGATGTTGAGTTGATTTGTCTCGCGAGGGTTGAAGTGAAAGCAACTGATTTGGTGAAAATTATGTCCTTGATAGTACTTGTTGCCACTCCAACAAGATAATAGCCCCCGATTGAAGGGATGACTACGCTAAGAAAAATGATTCCAAGTAGTAACTTATCTCGAAAGGAAAAAAAGTTACCTCTTTTGCAGGCACTGCAGGTGGAAATGTTTTTTTGGAGAAAGAATTACTTACCAGTCGAACGAATTATTTGAATTGCTCTTTTTAGTGTATCTTCAGGTTTTATTTGTTGTTTGGATACTGAATTTCTTAGGAAATCAAAAAGATCCGCTTCCAATGACTTTCTGAAATTGAGTTGATTCTGATAAATGAAGTCGGCACTCATTTCATCTTTCCTCAAAGTTTTTTTGACAGTTCGAAAAATCTTCATTTCAAGGGCAAATTCTTCCAAATTAGAATGAAAGGTCGAAGAATCCATTTCC
The DNA here is from genome assembly GCA_902615835.1 of uncultured Verrucomicrobiota bacterium. Lineage (GTDB taxonomy): Bacteria > Verrucomicrobiota > Verrucomicrobiia > Opitutales > Seribacteraceae > Seribacter. The sequence continues at coordinate 23,351 of CACMQL010000020.1, read as the reverse complement.
AGAAGATCCTTAATTTTTAGAAATAAAATGGGGTTTTCGATTCTTTTAACAAAAAGATTTCTTAAATCAAAAAAACTAGATTCTGCCAAATTATCGGAAGTGGCGATCAGGGAAAAGTCTTGGTAAATCCCTGATCTGATGACGAAGTGAGGGTTTTCATATTGAAAAATTTTAAAATCCCCGAGGTGCGATACATTTTCTAGGGCGATTATATCTGAACTACCCAATACCAGAATACGTTTCGGTAGGGAAGTTATGCCCTGGGATAGCTCAGAGTTAAAATTAGTAAGAGCCTCCGCTCTGTATGTCTCAACGGATGGAATAGGGGAATTTGAATAAACCATATTGGTATAATTTTAGGGATATTGTTTATAATAAAATCAACATTTTTTTTGTCAACCATCTTCGTTTTGTGCGAATTATCTTTATTCAGAGCAAGTTTTCAATTAGCGGCCTCAGGGAATTCAAGTTGGGCTTAACTTCTAGTTTCTGGTTTAATTTGGAAAGTTCCATGGCTGAATGGGTACCGGTGGAAACTAGGAAGCTTTTCATGGATACATTATGGGCCGTTTCGTAATCGTATACAGAGTCCCCTACATAAAGAGTCTCAAGGGGGCTGGATTTGATTTTATCCAACGCGTAATTGGTGAGATTTGCATCAGGTTTTTTCCACGCAGTGTCGTTCGCACCGAGAATGAATTCAAGATATTTGCTAAGGCCCAGATGTTGACATGCTACTCTGGCATGGGGTCCATACTTGTTGGTAAGAACGGCAGTCTTGATTTGTTTGGTCTCACACCATTGTAGCATTTCCTTTGCACCTGGTAATAGGTTGAGTCCAGTAAGCATTTCACTTTCAAAGATTGGTCTTAGGATTTGCACGGCTTCTTGTGCCCGCTCTGAGCCTATCAGTTTTTCCATGGTGGACTCAGATGCTCCCCCCACAGCTCTTTTTACCTCATCAAAACTTGGCTCTGGGAAGCCCATCCTCTCTAGAGTCAATGCAAAAGCTCTATGAATGGCCTGAAATTGATCAATTAAAGTGCCGTCAAGGTCAAACAGTATTGCTCGGATTGGCATAATTGTATTATAGAAGATTGGACCGTATGGAAAATAAATCTCATAACGACGGTGTTGAAAAAAATGCCATGTCGATTCCAGGTTTGGAATGGAAGCATGAGCAAGGGGAACTGTTTATTACCCTCTCTGGTCGATGGTTACTGTCCTGCCCGGAAAGACAACAAGTACTCCGAAAGTGGCAATCTTTAATCAAGCAAGCAAGAGATATCGAGATCTTCCACATTTCGTGTACCGAGGATGTTATTTGGGACTCTTCCTTGGTGATTTTTATTCGTAATGCAATGGGTGAGTTTGAATTAAACAAAAAAAAAGCGAGTCTTGGTTATCTTCCCGATGGGTTACCAAAACTCCTTCAACTTAGCAAAGAACGAAAAACAACCAAGGATAAAAATGTGCATGAGGGTTTAGCCGAAGATTTTGATAAGTTTACTGCAGATTTACCAAATTATTTTGCCAGGCCAATTGAATTTATAGGTGCGGTAATCATTGCGTGCACGGAGCTTGTATCAGGGAGATCGGTTATGCGATTGGGTGATTTGGTAGAAAGTGCTCGAAAGTGTGGTGCGTCGGCCCTTCCGATTGTTACCCTGATTAGTTTTCTTACTGGATTGACTTTGGCTTTTGTTGGCAGTGTTCAATTGGAGAAATTTAACGCTAAAATCTATGTGGCTGACCTGGTTAGCCTAGCCATGGTCAGGGAGATGGGGGCACTGATGGTAGGCATAATCATGGCAGGGAGAACGGGGGCATCCTTCGCCGCCGAACTTGGAAATATGAAACTAAATGAGGAAATTGACTCATTGAGGACCTTTGGGATATCTCCAATATCTTTCTTGGTTCTACCCAGAACATTGGCACTTTTTTTGATGACCCCGCTCTTGACCCTGTACGCCGATATTGTAGGTATCCTTGGCGGGCTTACCGTTGGCACTTTGGTGATGAACTTTTCTACGGTCCATTATCTAGAGCAAACACAATCTGCATTAACCCATATGTGGGAGATTTATTCAGGTGTAACTAAAAGTTTGGTGTTTGGACTAATTATCGGACTGGTGGGATGCTATAAAGGAATGAATTCAGGACCTGATTCGGCTGCTTTGGGTAAGTCCGTAACTTCCGCGGTTGTTGTTTCGATAACATGTATCATTGTGGCGGATGCTCTTTTTGAAATGATATTCAGTTACTTGGAGCTCAGGTGATTATGAATTCCGTAGAATCCAACCCGATCATCACCGTCAAAAATTTACAGTTGGCTTACGGGAAGCATCTTGTGCTCAAAAATGTCTCTTTTGAAGTAGAACAAGGACATTGTTTGGTCGTCATGGGAGGGAGTGGTTGCGGAAAGAGTACTTTATTAAAATCAATGATAGGTTTGTTAGAACCAATACAGGGAGAGATTTGTATTAACGGGAACATGCTCTGGGTGGATAACTCCCATGGCAATAAAATAGCGAAGGAATTCGGCGTACTTTTTCAAGGTGGGGCTCTCTGGAGTTCGATGACGATTCATGAGAATGTGGCCCTTCCTTTGGGTTTGCACACTGATTTGGCCGACAAGGAGATCGAGGAATTAGTCCATTACAAATTAAGTTTGGTTGGTCTTTCTGGCTTCGAAAATTTTTACCCGTCCCAACTAAGCGGCGGGATGAAAAAAAGGGCGGGACTGGCCCGAGCCTTGGCCTTGGATCCAAGAATATTGTTCTTTGATGAACCGTCTGCGGGGTTGGATCCGATAACCTCAAAAAGATTGGATGACTTGATTACTGAACTAAAGGAAAGTCTCGGAATGACATTCGTGGTGATTAGTCATGAACTGGCAAGCATTTTTAATATTGCGGATGATGCTATATTTCTAGATGCCAAATTGAAAACCCTTCTTGATCGAGGGACTCCCCGATCCCTTTTGGATAAAAGTATCCATGAAGAAGTGGTTGACTTTTTAACTCGCAATGAATCATCAACCAATTGAGAAGGGCATTGATTGTTTTCAGAATTGCCCTCATGATTTTATTCTATTTTGAAAAAGAACAGTAACAGATTTCTGGTCGGTGCATTCGCGGTAGGTGCGATCATCGTTCTTATTGGCTTTACTGTTTTTACTGGTGGGTTTTCGTCTTTACGCAATCAAAACGAAAGATTTGTTTTGGTCTTTCATGAAAATATGTACGGTCTCTATGAAGGAGGAAAGGTCACTCTGAATGGAGTCAGGATTGGGCGTGTAGAGCGTTTTTTTCTTGGAGATGCAATCGAGGATGCCCCCGTTCCTGTACTGGTTGAAATCAACCGAAAACTGGTTCGCAGGAATAAGGTCGATACTGGTAACAAAATTTTTGATTCTGATGGGAAATTCAAAAAAGATATTTTGAGGACTTTGGTTGGGCAGTTGATTCAGGAAAGTTTTGTTACCGGCATTTTGTATATCAATCTAACCACGGACAACGGGCAAAGTGGAGAAGTACAAACGGAAATGAACCAACTATATGGATATCCTGAATTAAGAACCAAGGACTCAATCTTTGCGGAGCTGACGGAGAAAATTAATTTCGAAAAAATGAGCAAACAGGTGAGCCGATTGTTAGAAGCTGCTGTGTCTCGACTGGATGAACTTGACTTTACCTCTGTACAGTCTGAATTTGCCGAATCAAACTTAGTTTTGCGTGATTTCCTTAATCTTTTTTCGCAAAATTACTCTGCCCTCGGACCAGAAATAACTGAAGCTACAACTCAGGCAAATGTTATGATGAAGGATATATCAAATTTATCGAGGACACTTAATTTGATGATGCAACCGGATTCCGAACTTCGCTTTCAATTTTTTGATACATTGCGTGATCTGAGTCTTACCTCTAAGTCACTCAAACGACTTGCTGACTTACTCGAACGTAATCCACAGGCCTTTTTGATAGGAAAACCCTCGAATACAAAAGAGTGATGAAAATTTTCCTTACAGTGCAATTGTTTACTTTTTCTATATTCACGGGTTGCATTATTCCCGAATCGAACCATGTGGAACCTAATTACCATTTACTGACAAGCCTTAGTGAAGATGAAAATGAGAGCCTTCATGTGCCCGGTCTTTCGTTCTATGTCAGGGAGGTCAGCATTCCCCCCTACTTGGATGATAATCGTTTGGCTCGTCGACACCATGCTTCTACCCTTACCTATGAAGAAAGTCACCGCTGGGGCGAGCCTTTGGGAGAAGGGATTTCCCGGATCGTTGGGCTTAATCTATCTACAAAATTTGAAACCCTATCTTATTCTTCCTACCCGAGCAGGGCAAAGGGTGCTTCGACTTATGAGATTTCCATCTCGATTCTTCAATTTGAGAAGTTTGACCGGGATATGGTTCATGTAGTTGCTGTTATTGACATTTTTCACCGTAGCATTCTTCAATCTCAATTCAAAATAAATGAATTTATCCCCATCCAGGGAAAAGGAGTAGTGGAAGAGACAAAAGCACTCTCAGCGGGCCTAGATAGAATTGCAGGGGCAATTGCAACAAGAGTTTTTGCACTACCCTTAAGTCAATGCATGTTACTTGAAATGAAAGATGTAAATTATGATAATGCTTTATTAGATCAAATAGTAAAGGAACTATCCTTTCATTTCTCATCGAATGTTAAAGGAGGGCAAAAGAAAGATGAGATTATCCGCTTGGAACCTGGGCTAGATCTCCAATCGATGCCTAAACTTTCCATATCACTCCGCAATGTTACCTTATTAGATGTGATTAAACAAATTCAACGAAAGACAAATACCGCCCTTAAAATCTCCGCATCTGAAATTACCTTCGTTCCCTTCCCCTGAGGTAATGGAGTTGATATTTCTAAGCATTCTTTTTTTTGTAACCATCATCTTTACGATAGCGTATAAAAAAAAATTCCGGAGGAGTGAAAATGAAAAACTTTTGGCGGAAATAGAAAAAGATTTTGAAGAAGAATTTAACCTCAATCAAAAAGAATCTTTTGATCATAGTGTAAGAATGAAAGAATTGATTGAGTGGGTTGAAGATAAGCAACTTGAGGATGAGATAGAGAAAAGATCATGACCTATTGGTGTTTCGCGGTTGGATGAAATTAGAAAAAGTTCAGTTTATCTTAATTACATTTTTTTTGTTTTTAATCGATATATTCTCGATCGAAAGAAATTTAAGTCCTACTACTAATCCATGACTCTTAGAAATATTGCATCCTTTAAACTTAACCAGCGGGTCCTTGCCGTCCTTTTGCTATGGTTGCCCATTCTTTCTGGGGAATCATGGGATAATTGGCGTGGGCCCCATTACAATGGCACCAGTGACAGTAGTGGTGCATTGCCCGAGGTTTTTGATCGATCGCAGGGAGTGAAGTGGGAAACGAAGTTACCCGGTGTATCGGCAGCAACCCCAATTGTCTCCAGGGGTCGCGTTTTTATACCATCGATCTCAGTATCAAAAGATTCCAGCAAAAAGGGCAGGGGAGAATTACTTGCCATGTGCTTCGATGCCAATACCGGCAAATTAATGTGGTCGAGGAACGCTGGAAGTGGTTATCGTCCGGGTCAGGCTGACGGATTTGACTACATGCTTCATGACCGTTCCAATTACGCAAGTCCTTCACCGGTTGTTGGACTCGGTTTGGTATACTTCTTTTTTGGTAATGGTGATTTAGTTGCCTATGATTTTGTAGGTAAAGAGCAATGGAGGCGAAATCTTCAGCAAGATTATGGGGATTTTTGCTTCCAATGGACCTTCTCGGCATCTCCGACTTTTTTTACAAACAAATTATACATCCCCATACTTCAAAGAGATGAACCTGTTCATGGCCGAGGTGAGGAGAATGCAAAATCTTTTCTTCTCTGTATCGATCCAAAGAACGGTAAGACCATTTGGCAACATTATAGGCCTTCAGCTGCTAAAAAGGAATCCCTTGAGTCTTTTGGAACCATTATTCCTCACAACGGAGAACTCTTAGTTGCCGGTGGTGATGTGCTTTCCTCGCACGATTCTACGACAGGGAAAGAACTTTGGCGTTGGGGGACCTGGAATCCCGGTCACAGGCAACAGTGGTGGAGACTGGTCCCTTCTCCTGTAATTGGAAATGGAGTTGCCTTGGTTTGTGCGCCCAAGAAAGCCCCAATCTTTGCGATTAAATTAGATCAGCAAGGAAGCAATTCAGGTCCCGATGGCCTGCGGTGGGAAACTTCCGAGGATTCAGTCCTGACCTCTGATGTCCCGACTCCACTTTTTTACAGGGGAGATTTCTTCGTTTTGAGTGATCTGCGCAAATCCTTGTCACGAGTCAATCCAGAGACGGGAAAACCGATTTGGAGTCTTACACTTCCAGGGAAATACAAATGGAGGGGTTCCCCCACGGCTGGCGATGGCAAGATCTATTTCATGAATCACAATGGTATGGTACTCGTGGTTTCATCGGAAGATGGTAAAATTCTTAACCAAGCAGAAATGGGAGGAACATATGATGATAACACCCGGTCTTCCATTGCAATAGTCGCCAATAATTTGTTCATTAGGACTAACGAAAATTTATATTGCATTGAGTAGTAATTCACTACATTGTTAACAACTTTATTTCCCATCCACCACACCCGCGCCGGGCGGTTCCCGCCAATCTACCGCCCGGCGCTTTTTTATTTTTATTTCGTCCTTTTCTTTTTCGGAAAAAATTAGAAGCTATAGGTATTCAATGAAATTCATTCACCTGTCATGCCTAAAGTTCATTTTCCCAATCATTTTTGTCACCGGGCAACAACCGGAGATAGAAACTTTTGCGTTTTCGGATCAGATTTCTGCACTTAAATTAAAGTCGGCCGCCCACGAAAAAGAGATTGCCAAGCTGCTTTCTTCCTCCGAGTTAAAACCAACCAACTTTGTGGTGCCAACCACCCCCAATTCGTTACCCCAACCTCCAGACTTCAAACCCGAGGTTCCTCCTGCTCCTTATCTTCCAGTGCCTGATTATTTCAAGGTAAAAGAGACAAGTGATGTTCCTGCACCTGCAGTCCCTCCAGACAAGGAAGATAATCCTTATGCCGAGGAGTATGCAATAAGGGAGAGTGGGGTTGATTTGAATGGCTCGTCCAGTGTAATAGAGGACAAAAGCTCTTTGGTTCCTAAGACGGTGTTTGCTCGACATGAAGGTTACTATTTCGGACCTTTGCTTGGTTTCACCATGCCAGATGATGGTGCGGTTAGGGACGCAGGTGTTGCAGGGACCGGGAAAATACCCTACGAATCAGACATTGGATACTTTTTGGGTCTTCAGTTTGGTAAGGACTTTGGTACGGTTAGGTGGGAGGTTGAATACTCACATCAGGGATTTGATGCTGAAGGTTTAAATCATGGCTTTGAAGTTGGAATCCATAGTTTCGTCACACGCTTACTTCTGGAAAAGGAAATTGGTGATTTATTTGATCTGCGAGCAGGTTTGGGTACGGGAGTGGGGTTTATTACTCTTGAGAGTAATCAGGATTTTTCGGGTGAAAGCTTCATTTACGATTTTGCTATTGGAGCAAACTATCGATTCAGCGAAAAGATGAGCCTAGCCCTTGATTATCGCTTCTTTTTGAGTGCTGCAGAAGATAAGTACGACAGGATCAATAGTCATATTTTCACTGCTACCGCTTATTTCGATTTGTGACAGGTAAGATCTAAGTTAAAATTTTCCCCATTATTCTCGGCAAGGGGGACTCAACACAAAAACTGATTTCCGTTTCCCTTTGGATAATTGTGAATTCAATGCTTGAAGCGTGCAGGCAAAGCCTGTCCAGTTTCGACTCCTGTTTAATCTTTCGGTTAAGTCTAAAATCCCCGTATGTTTTATCTCCCACGATTGGCATCTTTCTGAGCATGCATTGTACTCTTAACTGGTGTGTTCTACCGGTTAAGGGTTTGAGTTCCACGAGCCGGAGGTAATTTGCACCTTTTTTCTTTTGCAGAAAACGGACCTTGGTCTCGCAGTTTGTCCCATTCCCACGTACCACGCGAAGTTTCCCGTTCATCCTTTTTTCTATGAGACGGTCAGACCAGAAACCGTCTTTTGCCTCTGGGTTAAAGTGGGTGACTGCATGGTAGGTCTTATTTATCTTCCTTTGTCCGAACTTCTTTTTGATTTGGTCGGCAATTTCTCTGTCTCTAGTGCCAATGATAATCCCTGAAGTCGGTGAATCAAGCCTGTGACATAAGTAAAAAAAATGATCCAGTCCTTCAGAATCCTTCCACTTATAACATTCTTCTTCCGAAATGTAATCGGCGAGAAGGAGATTTTTAAAGTGGTCTTTACCGGTTGGATTTGGGTGACTGAGAATTCCGGCTGCTTTGTCGATGGCAATAATGCCCTTCTCTTCCCACGCAAGAATTTGACAATGCTTGTTTAAGGGGAATTGTTCAATGTTGATGGGGTTCACTGATAATTAAAATGTATGGTGATTTCGTCCGTTTGACCAAAATCATCGATCATTTTTTGAGTCCATTCCCCAAAAGGAACACGGGAAGCTATGGCTTGCCGGCACAACTCTGCTGGCAAGGCACCATCACCTGAACCAAGAAATTCTAAATCCCTGATTTTCCCGTCAGCCTGCAGAGTAAAGCGATAGGTGATTTTTGCTTTCATTTTGTCTAGTTGGAGGAACTGTAAAGACCCATGAGCAAGATGATGCCACTGGTCCTCAATGGAACGGAGCATTTCTTGCACATACACGCCATATGGATGGAGACGGCACTCCACTGCAAGCATACCCACTCTTGGGGCACTTGAAATAGTTTTCATAATCGGCCCGCGCAGTAACTCCGGTGAAAGCCTTGGCCGCGGCCTTGTGGCAATTGAACTAGGTTTGGGTGTTTGTAAGGCTGCCAAGTTTAAATTGTCCGAACCAGATTCCAGTTCTGCGTGCTTTTTAGATAAATTAATCACCTTCTCTTGTCCGTCTTTGTTCTGTTTTTCAACCTTTAACCCATCCTTGTTTCGATTGTGAGTATCTGCTATTTGCATGTTTTTAGGCGTAACCTTCATGGCATCTTTTTGGGCTTCCTGATTTTTGAGTTTTTGCACTGCAGGATCAGGCAAAACAGGTATTTTTTTTGATGCGGGTGATTCGGGAGCAGAAGGTGTTACTTTAGATGAAAACTCCACACCATCCAACTTGGGGAGATCATCCCTCAGTAAATCAGGCGAATTATTGGGCTGAGCCGCCTGTTGGTCCCGAAATGAAAAATGATTGGTCTCGTCTGGAGGGTTGTCTGGACTGTTCGGGTTTGCTTCAATAAACTTATTGGCTTCAAGGGTGTCTTTTTCGAAAGGTTGAACTGTCCATTGAATTTCAATGTCTTTGCGGGATTCAGGCGTTGATTGGCCCGACAATTGAAAAAATGGTTTTGATTTAATGGATGTAAGACCGATCAGGGTCAGTGTAGTAACACAAAGAGCGAAAAGATTCGACTTAAGGTTGGTAGAGGGTGGAATTATTTCATACTCTTTCATGGGATCAAAGTTTATGCCGCAACTTTGGAATACAACTGGTAGGTTCCAATAATTACAAAACTTGTGAAAGAAGCCCAGAGGAAGAAATCCCAAATTTTGGAGTATCCTAACCTTGGATCGGAAAGTTTATATCTAAAAAATAAAACAGCAAAACCCACTATCGGAAGCATTAATGCCTGCATTGAGCCGGAAATTAAAATTAAGAAAACTGGCTTGGGGAAGAAGGCATAACAGGTTACGCAAAGGACCGGGAGTAAAGCCCCAAGGATTTGGATCAGCTTTCTTCGTAATTTAATTTCGTCAGGCAAAAAGCCCGATGTCATAAGAGCATCGACGGCCATTCGACTTTGACCTGCCAGTGCGACGAAGAAGGTTGAAAAAAGTACCGCAACCGCCCCGATTAGGAAAATCATTTGAGCCCATTGCCCAAATACGGGACGGTACATGGATGAAAGGGTTTGGATCATCTCGGAACCAGAAGGCAAGAGACCGGATCTTCCTAAAACGGAGGCACCAAGTAAGTAAAACGCGATTGTGCAGAAAGTGTAAACGATCATGGAGCCCCATGCATCCCATTTCATGACCCTAATCCAGCCCTGGGCACGAATTAACCATCCTTCTGAATTATCTCTTTTTCCCGTGTGCGCAGCATATCCTTTTTCGGTGCACCAGTAGGGGTAAACAAGAATTTCAGAAGCTCCGACCCCAATGATGCCAAAGGCGGCAATGGCTGTAAGCAGAGGATCATTTCCATTGATTACTTCAGGAAAAGAAAAGCTTAATCCGTGAACTATCTCCTCCATACTGATTGCCCAGGAATCTTGAGATTGGAGGGCGAAAAGATTAAGAACGGTGATCAATGTAAAACTTGATACTAGAATAATACAAAATTTTTCAATTAAAGAAAATTTTCCGTTGATTAATAAAATAATCGTGAAACTTCCTATAATAATTGACCAAATAAGATCGTCCTTTGCTGGAGGAGGTTTGGGAAGAGAGGCAAGTTTTTCCCTGAGAATCTTTTGTTTGTCAAAATTTTTTCCGGATTGGGCTTCATTCAGTTGAATGGTTATGGAAACTTTCTTTTGAAGGATCTCGTTTTTAACCTTCCCTGAATCAGTCAGGGGAAATGTGATCGCCATTGCTTGACCGACCCCTCCGATAATTCCGCCTTGTTGACCTAGGATGGATAAAAACATTACAAACCAAAAGACCAGAATCCAGTTTGCCTTAATCTTTCTTCCTTTGTTTTCGGATTTGTATACGGGTCCGGGAAGATCATTGAGTGACTCAAGGGAAGATTTGCCAAATGTGATAACATGCCTCCCAAACTCGATTTGAGCAAACACCTTAATAAAACAACCAATAATTATAAGCCAAAGAAAATCAAAATGAGCTTCGGCACCAGTTCGAGTGGTTGCAATAAGTTCCCCTGATCCGACAATGGACCCAGCCAGGATTAGACCGGGACCTAAGTTTCTGAGAATGCCACTTACATTGCTGGGAGGGATTTTAACTTTTGATTGATTAAGAATGGGCAGGCTGGCTTTTTCGGGGTTTCTGGTTTTCGTTCTGGAAAATCCAACAATTCGGATGATCAAGCTGGCTGCAGACTCTCCAATTTAATATCTGCAATTGAAGATGGTCTTTTTGCTTTTGATAATCTGGGTCATTCCATAAATTCCTCGCTTCCATGGGATCATCAATTAGATTATATAGTTGACCTTCCTGCGATTCAAGAAAATGAATCAGTTTCCACTTTTTATCCCTTATCATAGTCATGAATTTTGCATCAGTCAGAACCATATCCCCAACCTGTTCACAAAATAAATAATCACGCCCCTGCCACGATTTGTCGGCCTGTAACGCAGGCATCATCGAAACTGCTTCGATGTCAGGTGTTTCGCAATGTGCAAAATCAAGAATGGTTGCTCCTATATCCATCCATTGGACGAGTTCAGAACATCTATTATTTTCTTGAACTCCAGAGCCGCAAATAATTAAGGGTACTCGGGTGATTTGTTCAAACATGGTCCACTTTTGGCTGTGCCCATGATCCGTTAGGCAGTCACCATGATCGCTGGTAAAGATAATAACTGTGTCTTGGTATAATTTGTTGTTTTTGAGACACTCAATTATACGACCAACGGCATGGTCAATCATAGTGACATTAGCAAGATAGTGCTTTCTTTGTCGTAATCGTGACTCTTCTGATGGGTTGAGTTGATGAACAATCGAATCATGATCAACTTCTGCATTGTGCTGTCTGAGTGCTTTTAAGGACTGTGGTTGTAGATCAAGGTCCTCTTGCATGACAGGTTGCAAGGGCACTTCAACTTCGTCATACATCTTCAAGTATGAAGGGGTTGGGTCATAGGGAGGGTGCGGTCCGGGAAATCCGATTTCCAGAAAGAAGGGCTTGTCCTCACTATATTCTATGAGCCAATTCTCCGCCCGACTCCCCGTAAAAAAATCCGAATGCGAGCTTTCAGGATTCTCCCATGTAAAAGCTCCCAGAGCCATCTTGTAATCCTCTCTCTTCCGGTAGACCTCTCGTCTTTGTTTGTCGATGCCTTCCTTTTTCATGTAGCTTTCCCATTCGTCGGTGAATTCAGCACCTTCCAGGAAGCGATCTTTATTTTCAACTATATGTCTCTCGTTGAAGCCGCAAGGAGCTGTGAATGGCCAGGTGTGCATCTTGCCTATGTTTGAACAATAATATCCACTGTCAGAGAGAATTTCCACCCAACTTCGGGTCCAATCATCCGCATTTTTTAAGATCCCCGAGGTATGCGGGTAGTAACCGGTAAACAAGCTGGCCCGAGCTGGAGCACAGGATGCTGCGGTTACATGGCATTGTTCAAAAGTGGTTCCCTGATGAATAAGGTTATCTAAATTAGGAGTAATACAGTGAGGGTAACCAAGTGCGCGGATGGTGTCATATCTTTGTTGGTCGGTGATGATAAGAATTATATTGGGTCTGTCTTGCATAGCGGCCAATATGTCTAACTAACTGAAAAACTTACGATAAGAGTTAATAGTTTGCTGGGCAGCGGTTAGGGGATCGGGCCAAGCAAAGGCTTCTGCAGAGATGTATCCCTTGTACTTGATTTGCCTAAGACATTGAGAAATCGGTTCCATATTGGTGTGTCCAAATCCTACCGCCCTACGATTACTGTCAGCAAAGTGAACATGCCCAAGGATGTTCGCATGGTCTTTAATCGTTGAAGCGATATCAGTTTCTTCGATGTTCATATGGAAGAGGTCAGCTAGCACTTTGACCCCATCTGTATCTAAACTTTTAACGAAATCGCATGCTTCTCCGAATTGGTTGAACAGATTGGTTTCGTACCGGTTGAGTGGTTCGTAGATTAAAAGTGTACCCATGGAAGAGGAGTAATCGCCTAATTTCTCCAGAGACTCACGAAGGAAATTGGTCGCCGTTTCTCGAGGCATATCCTTTGTGAAAAAGCCTTGCATGGAGCCGAGAATGGAGGGTGCCTTGTTCTCTGCACCAAAACGAATGATATCTTTAATGAATTCTAAAGCCTTTTCACGAATGGATGGATCGGCATCCGTGAGTGTTAAACCATGTAATACCTTTCCTGCTCCAGTACCCACGGCACCCAGAGAGAGATTGTATTCTAAGAGCAGTTTATCCAGAGGTTGACTTCCTTCTAGAGTGGACCCTGCTGTGAAAAGTTCCACGCCTTCGAAACCTAATTCGGCGGCAGTTCGGAGGCTTGTTTCTATATTATCCCAAAGGATCCAGGGCCCTCCTTTAAGGCTTGGTACAAGAGATATTGTAATACAGGATTTCATTTTTATGATTCTGCACAGATTTAGAGGAGGATGACGAACAGATTCTTAGCCTGTACTGAGTTTAGGCAACGAGACGGATGATTGCCTCTGAGGCAACGGAGACTCCAGTTCTATCTGGTGGTGACTTCTCGTGGGTGGTTCCTTTCATAAGCTCACGGGCTTGTTGAATCCAACTCATTTCCTCAAACTCCTTTACCGTTATTTCTTCATGTTCTAGTTTTTCAGTAGCAAAATTCAACAAAACCTGCGATTCCCTGAAGTCAGACCGGTAGCATCCAAGCAAGGGAGTGTCGGTAGACCAACACTCGGCTAAGGTGCCGTATCCCACTTTACCGACAACCAAATTAGCCGTATTCACCAAGTCAGGATAATGGACATTTGAATTTAGTGGAATTGAAATAATATTTTGATTATGGGTGATTGATTTAGATTCAGTGGTCGTAAGGAAAGTAATGTCTTTTTCTTTTTGAATGCACTCATTAAGCTTAAGTTTCTGAGTTATTCCTCCGGTGGTTAGTAAAATAAGTTTGGCGTCTTCTTTTAATCCAAAATCATAGCGAATTTCATTTGCTGATTTCTTGACCTTCCTTGCAACAGGCAGAGTTTGAGTCGCCAATTCCATTGCCTTGCAGAAAGGAGTTGTCTGAATGTGCAAGTCAGCGTAGGAAAATGACTTTTTAAGAATTTCAATTATTTTATTGAAAGCAGGATATGTCTTACAATGCTGTTGATAGATCCAATCCCAAGTAAAATTTTCAATCAGAATGCTTGGAATTCCTGTTTGGTTGCCGATTTCAAGTCCGAGAGGGGAAATATCTGAAATTATAAGGTCAAATTTCTTATTTTGAACGATTTTTAGAGATTTAAGGAAACTCGAGTTGTTGAATTGAGTAAATTCTTTGAGTTGATTAAGTGATGCAATCAGGTCGTGAACAAAGGGATTTTTTTGAATAAGCCCAACATCCGTTTGAGTAGGATGCAAATTGAGTTTCAGATTGGGCAAGTTTTGGTAAAAAAACCAATTTGGTAAAGTTGAGAAAATATCAAACTCACAGGTTCTGGATTTTGTAATTTGGTTGAGGACCGCACAGGCTCTAGTTCCATGGCCAAAACCATGACTTGTAATGAAAACTGCAATTTTAAGATTTTTATTCAAGATGAACACCAAACATCAACTCTAAGTAGACTTTTAGTTGTTCTCCGGGGACAAGTTTGCCTTTTTTATTTTCAACTAACCTTCGGCATTTTCGATCGTGCTGGCTTATATCATAACTGATAATTTGAATAGATGACTCATCTTCTTTACAATTGCCTGTCTGCTGAAGCTTGATGGGCAGACCATATGGCCCAAAAATGCATTCCCATCCATTCCAAATTTTATTTTCTGGGGAAAAGTCACATAGTTCAGGGTAGCGTTTTGCAAAGTCAGGGATTTTTTTTGTTTTAATTCGAATTTTGGCCTCCTGAGGCAATGAATTTAAATAGTCAAGTGGTGTCCTGAAGGCTTTTGACCGATATTTTGCGTAAAAAGGCAGGGGGTCGATCCCAACTAAATTAAACCCACTGTAGTTTCCATGCCGGTTAGGACTCACGAATTTTTTAGTGTTGTACCATGATTGAAATTTATCGGTTAATCGTAGACCGATTTCAAAGTGAAGATGGGAACGGTTGAGGGGAATTCGGTAAGATGCAGAGTTGCCCATTTTCCCAATTTTCTGGGCAACCTTAATGGGCATTCCCTTCTTCACTGTTGGATCAATCGAAGCCAAGTGCCCGTAAAGTGAGTAAAGCATGGGTTTTACGCCATCATGCTCAAGCACGACATACTTACCGTAAGCACTATGGCCCGCAATATCATTAACATATACTATGATCCCGTCGATTGCAGCATAGATTGAGTCTATCGCGCGGCCTGAGGAATCTCTTTTGACCGGGAATAAGTCCAACCCCTCGTGGAACTTATAACCATTGTTGCGCACACAGCCAAAAGCCCCGGAAGAAAAAGCCTTATCAGGGCCCGTCTTTTGCAGGAAAGCCGAATAGCCCATGCCCTGGGCAAAGGCAGGGTTTGGAGTGGGCCAAGATAATTGGAAGTTTGGAGATAATTCCCCGTTTAACAAGGAGGGGGTGCCAAGAAGAAATAAGCGTAGAAGATTGGAAGTCGGGCAGAAATTTAAATTCATCCTTTCTGTTCCCTCAGTTCTGCCTGCAAGTGAGTGATTGATTGGGCAAGTTCACTGTAGAGCATCATTGCGTTTTCTTCGGGCAGATCGTTGGCAAGGATAAATGCAACCACTCCATTGGTGATTGCTTCCTGAACAACATGAAATCCAACAAGCTGCCCCGCAATGATTAATTGAAGTGTTTGCCCTCGTCTCCGGATTGATTCCTTTTGCAGGGTAATGGCGCTACGGCGATCGAGGCTAAACCACAGGGCGTAGGTGCGGTCATTAGGATTTTCGGTAAAGATGTTGTCAATCGTTCCAATCTGTACATTGGTAAAGTCGTATTCGTCGATGATGGGAACAGGAGCGGAGTTCTCTATGAAAACTCTCGGTCTCATGGTTATTTTGTCTGGATTCGATCGATGACTTCTGCAACTGGAGGAAAAAAGTAAGATGAATGCAAATAGAATACTTCCTCTAAGATTGAAATTTTTCATGGTTGATTTCAAAGGCATATCGTTGGATGAATATTCACTTTTATCCTTATCAATAAATGTCTAGATTTTGGCAACGAAGATTAATCAACTGATGAAACCGAATAATAATTTGATTCCCGCCATGAAGGGATGTGGATCGGTGGTAATGGATATGCAGGATAGTCTGCTATCCGTAATCGATAGCCGTGAAGAATTTCAGTCATCAGTCATTTTGCAGATAAAGATTTTCAAATTATTAAATGTTTTTCAATGTTTGACCGAACAGGTTCCTGAAAAGTTAGGCGAAACCATCGATGGAATTCTTGACCTTGAAGCTGAACTCCCGGTTTTCACAAAAGATACTTTTTCGGCTTTCGGTAGTGATGATTTTGTTAACTGGCTTAAAGATAATGACATTACTCACCTTTTTTTATCCGGTATTGAGACACCCATTTGCATTTATCAGACCAGTCTCGGTGCATTGCGTGAAAACCTAAAGGTGACTGTTATTTCTGATTGCATTGGTGCAAGGAGGCAAACTGATAGCAAATCAGTGCTGTCTCAGCTTTCCTCTTTTGGTTGTCATGTGATTCCGCTGGAGACGGTGGTTTATTCAATGCTGGGTAGCTCGACTCATTCCCAATTTCGTTCCGTTTCCAAACTCATTCGCGACAGGCTGTAGCTCAAATGCTCTCAACCAGCTTATCTGCCACACTTTCCGGAGTTTCTGCTTTAAAGGTTACGGTGGAGGCAAATAGTGGAGAGAAAGGAGACCCGAAGTGTGTCCTTGTCGGATTACCAGATACCTCGGTTAAGGAATCCATGGACAGAGTTTTTTCAAGTATTGGAAATGCCGGCTTCAGCAAGCCGCGAACCCATGTAACGATAAATCTGGCACCCGGAGACCTCCGGAAGGAAGGAGCTGCCTTTGATTTGCCGATTGCCCTTACCTTACTCGACTCAACCGGTCAAATTAAGTGTGAAAACCTGGATGATTTCTTGATTGCCGGAGAACTGGCATTATCCGGTGAAGTCAGAAAAGTTAAAGGAGGACTCGCGATGGCCATTTTAGCTAAAGAAATCGGCAAAAAAGGGGTTCTTCTACCCAGGGATTCAGCAACAGAAGCCTGTCTGATAGAGGGAATCACTGTATATCCAATAGATAGCCTGGCTCACGCAATTGCTTTCTTTGAGGATCAGACTTCCGTTGACTCGCTGTCACCAGAGCACTCACCTTATTCCAATCTTGTGGAAAACGGTTTTCTGGATGACTTTACCGATGTGAAGGGGCAATATGGATTAAGACGGGCCATCGAAGTAGCAGTCGCTGGTGCTCATAATTTACTGATCATTGGTCCTCCGGGGGCAGGGAAGTCTATGGTAGCCAAAAGGATCCCTTCTATCCTCCCCAAGCCTGAGATGAATGAATTCCTTGAAATTTTAAATATTTATTCAGTTCAGGGGAGTGATCAATTTATTAAAACTGAAGGTATGGTCCGCCCCGTTAGGTCTCCGCATCACACGATAAGTGATGTGGGTCTTTTGGGGGGAGGAGCCATTCCCGGCCCTGGTGAAATCTCGCTGGCTCACAATGGCATTCTTTTCCTCGATGAATTACCTGAATTCAAACGCTCTGCGCTAGAAGTGCTTAGGCAACCCCTTGAGGATGGTCAGGTTACGATTTCCAGGAGTGCTGGTAAGGTCACGCTTCCGTGTCGCTTTATGCTTGTTGGTGCAATGAATCCATGCCCATGTGGTTTTCTTGGGGATTCGCAAAATACCTGTCGATGCTCCATGCCTCAGATTCAAAAATACAGGTCGAAGATTAGCGGTCCGTTGATGGACAGAATTGACATTCATATCGAAACACCTGCCGTTAAGATTGATGAACTTCAGGACTCCCAAAAAGGAGAAAGCTCAAGTGCGATACGGGAAAGAGTGGAGTCCTGCAGGGATCTTCAAAAACAAAGGTATTATGAGTTCGGTCTGACCACTCATACCAATGCGACAATTCCTCAAAATTTAATGGAACAAGTATGTTCAACTGGAGGAGAAGAAAAAGAATTAATCAAAAAAGCAATTAGTAAATTATCTTTGTCGGCTCGGGCCTACAATAAAATACTAAAAGTGGCACGCACAGTTGCAGATCTTGATCATTCTACAATTATACAAAAAAAACATTTATTGGAAGCAATACAGTACCGTAGTTTAGATAGAAATATGTAAATTATATTTCTTTACATTATAGAAATAAAAAGTAATAAAATAATATAAAAACCTTACATATTATGGATATAGACGAAAATCAAAGCCTGAAGGATCTTGAGCGTTTAAAACGCAAGATCGAAAAACAAATTGAAGTCAAAAAAACTACCAAAGATGATCAGTCATTACTTTATGAAATGATCAAGAAGGATCACGAAAAACATCGTCGAGAAGATGGAAGGAAAGTTTTTCGAGGGGTAGTTGATTACCTTGAATGCTATATTAACGGACTCCCTCCTGTAGCCAAGTCTACATTTTATCAACGGTTTGGGATTGAAGGCAGAAGGGGTAAGGTAACGGCAGAAATTGTAAACCTAGCCAAACAACTTCTTGCCGAAGGAAAAACCCTTGCTCAAACTGCAGCGGAAACGGGAGTCTCAACTGCCACATGTCAGAAAATTAAAAAAGGGGATTATGACCACTAATATTCTTCTGTAATTTTTTATTAGTTGGACGCATTATGTGATTTTTTTTATATAGATGGTTCGTAAAATAAACGACGAGTATTTCCTTAACAGAACCGAAGCTATTGATTACTTAAGCCATGCATACCAATTAAAATGGTGTATGACTCGGTGGGAAAATAGGATCATCAGAATCACATATGCGGGGAGCGATGGTGTTCGGGGAAATGCAAAGTTTGAAGCTTACAAGTGTCCCAAAAGTAAGACAGTAAGATTGAGAAAGTTTGATTTGGATAATTATTTTACAGACAATTAATTTTCCTCATCGGGTATATCAAGACGGTGCATGGTGGTGGGTTCTCCCTTCGAATCGGTGGTAATGACTTTCATGATCTTGCAATCCTTCCCTTGTGCCTGAAAGCGCTTGGGTTCACCGTCCGCATCCATTTTTTGCATCAAACCAGGTTTTTTTTCTATTTCCACGCATTCAAGTAAATCTTTTCCATTGTAACCTTCTTCATGTGACTTTGAATAGAGTCCATCAGGGTGAACGAAACAAACAATTCTTCCATATCTTATGGTTCCCCCTCGCTTATTTTGAACCACATCTCCCTTTTCGAAGGTCTTTTTTGCAAAAAGTTTCTTCCTCGGAGTGTATATTTTCAACTTTGAACGTTTAGCTTTGAAAGTTCTAATACCCTCAGAACCTTTTTCCAGAGGAGTAAGATCATCGGGGTTAACTTCGACACATTCAAGGGTGGGGTCTCCCGGATTATCCTGAAGAATCATCAGGACTTCACCGCACTTTTTTTTCCCCCCTGTGGCGACGGTCTGCTTTACATGATCACCAATTTCCACATCCCTGATATTTTTCTTTTTAATTCCTGTTTTCATAATAATTAGAGTTTATTTCAATGATCCAGTTGCGGCTAATCTCTTTTCGCGACAATCTTTGCAAATACAAAATTTACCATGTCCAAAATCGCCGGGAATGGGAATATCTTCGAACAGCGATTCCTCCTGATTTGGCTGGTTTTTGCTCATTTTTTTATCTTTTAGGGTCCGACCTTCGGTCAATTCGGCCTTCCTTTTTTCAAACTCAGCCCGTTGCTTGTTTCTTAATTCAAAAAGATAAGCTACCCCCTGTTTGAAATCAGTTTGATTAATTTGTATCCTACCTCTGGTTCTAGCATTCAGGGAGGGTGCAACGATCAGATCACCCTGATAGATACCCATCGCAACAACTTCCTCGCCAGGGGATTTTTTTGCGTTACCGATAATTTCATTATTTGAACTTTTTAAAATGAAGTTCACTTCCTGGTTGATGGTGACCGATGATAAGGGGAAGACGGAAGGAGGGATTTTCGTCCAGTTCGAAACCGCGTTTAATAAAGCCTCGCTAAATTCAGGCAGGACGGGGTTAGATGCAATTTCTGGTTTCGGGCCAGTAGGAACGACTGGTGCTATATCCAAAGGCTCTGGAAGTTCGGGTTTTGATGATTCTTCTACAGTCTTCTGCTCAACCTCGGTAAAACTATTAGGTTTAATCTTTTGTTTTATCTCATTGTTTGAGGCCTCTCTCGATTCATTTTGATCTTCGATTGGCAAACTTACATCTTTCAGTTGATCACAGGAGCATAAAAATAGTACGCTTCCAATTAAAATGAACTCAAAGTTATTCACCATTTATTTCTTTTTTAAAAAGAGCCCCGTGGCAAGTTCATTACACACAAAATTTACTAATCACGAGGTATGAATTCATCAAAAAAGAAATATTTTCAGTATTCTTGCGGATTCAATCTTACCTTTGCCATCGCCATTTTGTTTTCCATCTTATTGGAATTTCCACTAGGGGTTGTAACTTGTTTTTCAATTTTACTCTTAACTGGTAACCTTGCACTTTTGACATTGGAAATTCGAAAAAATTCAAAACCATATCAAACAGCGGACAGGGTTGAAAAAACTGATCCAGATCCTGTTGATCATGGAATTTTGAGCGATCTTGATTCGGAGTTGGCCCGGAGAAAGGCACAAAAGAGACTCGAGAGAAATTAATTCTATGGGCAAGTACAGAAATAAGCCTGTAAAGACGAAAGGATTTCCTCCTGGTATTCCATACATTATCGGAAATGAAGCGGCGGAAAGATTCTCTTTTTACGGCATGAAAAGTATTTTGTTGGTCTTCATGACAACTTACCTGATGCAGCCTGATGGTAGCCTGGATGTTTTTTCGATCAAAGAAGCAGAAGCCTGGAATCATCTCTTTGTGGCATCAGCTTATTTCTTCCCCGTTTTAGGGGGGATTTTGGCAGATGCTTACCTGGGTAAATATTTTACAATCATCCTGCTTTCAGTAGTTTATTGCCTTGGGCATGGATGCCTTGCAATCATGGGATATTCTGGCGATACAAGGCTGTGGTTGCTCGCAGGACTTGCACTTATTGCAGTTGGTTCCGGGGGAATCAAGCCCTGTGTCTCTTCTCATGTAGGTGATCAATTCTCCGAGAGTAATAAAACTTTGCTGTCCAAAGTCTTTGGGTGGTTTTACTTCTCGATCAACTTCGGTGCCTTTCTTTCAGGTTTACTGACTCCTTTTTTGCTGGAGGCCAAAAATTCTGCTAATTCATTTGGCGGAAGTATTTATCCTTATGCCAAAATTTTGGTTGGTCATAAAAACCCTGATGAGATTATTTTTGGTCCTCATTATGCCTTTGGCTTGCCGGGCATCTTAATGGCCGTGGCGACCTTATTTTTCTGGCTTGGCAGAAAAGACTTTGCTCACATACCACCGCGCGGGGCAGTTTACTTTAAAGAGACCTTTTCAATAAAAAGCCTGAAGCCAATTTTTCGTTTATCTTTGATTTTCTCGTTTGTGATCGTTTTTTGGGCACTCTTTGATCAGATCGGGACATCCTGGCAAATTCAGGCGAGGAGTTTGGATCGCACTTTCCCGGAATGGTTTCCTCTTTTCGGGGGAAAAGAAATGCTGGCTTCACAAGTGGCTGCGGTTTGGAACCCGCTTTTTATTCTGATCCTGATACCTATTTTCTCACTTTACATTTACCCTTTGCTCGCCAGGTTTTGCGTGCTTTCTTCGCTTAGGAAGATGTCAATTGGTTATTGGGTGATGGGCTTTGCCTTTGGAATTGTTTCGGTGCTTCAACATTTCATTGATACTGGTGCCTTCCCGTCGGTTGCTTGGCAGATTTTGGCTTGTTTCTTTCTTACTGCGTCTGAAGTGATGATATCCATTACTTGCCTTGAGTTTGCCTACACGCAGGCACCGAGGCAAATGAAGTCATTGGTGATGGCCTTTTTTCTACTCACCGTTTCTCTTGGTAACTTCCTAACCTCTCAGGTAAAATTTCTTTTGCTTGAGCAGGATGGCTCTTCCAAAATGACAGAAGCTCAGGAATTCTGGTTTTGGACCAGTTTGATATTACTTACTGCATTTGTTTTCAGATTTGTCGCCGCAAGATACCAGCCCGTGGAATACCTGCATGAGACCTAGTAAATCGGATTTAATGAATCCTGATCTTTGTAATTCGGAGATCCGGGCTCAAGCCTGATATTTTTTTAATTAGCCCCTTTTTTTTAAAAGTTAATTCCTGCTTTACTGTGCTGCTCGAGGAACGAACAAGGAGCAAACCTTTTTCCAAATCCAGTCTTTCGGGAGCACATTTGTTGGCCAACTGCATCCCCACCAACTTTCCCCAGTTTTCAGAAATCTTTTGCTCGGGAGAAGTTTCCGTTCCGATCTTCCAGGATTCCCAAACCTGATCAATAACATCAGTAAACTTGGCGGGTTCAATTAACTTTCTTGGGTCATCTGCCAGCGGAAGGCCGGTGAAGTTTGAAATGAGTTTTCTCTCCCTATAGTCCACAAAAGGTAAGCGTAGTTTTAATAAGTAATGATTTAGCTTGGACGAAGTCTGCACTATCGTCAAGATGTCCAAAGTTTTAAAAATTAATATGATAGTAAAACCAAGAATAAAAGGATTTGTTTGCATAACTTCTCATCCCCTTGGGTGCATGGCCTCCGTAAAGCAAAAGGTTGAAATTGCCCAAGCAAATGTTATGGAAAAAGACAACTCACCCAAAAGAGTTTTAGTAATTGGTGCATCCACTGGTTATGGCTTGTCTAGCAGGATAGCTGCTGCCCACTCTGCCGGTGCCGATACCCTCGGCGTTTATTTCGAGCGCCCTCCCAAGACTAATAAACCAGCCAGTGCTGGTTATTATAATTCATTGGCTTTTCATAAACTATGCGAAATGGGAAGTACTAAGCATTTGGATGTAAATGGGGATGCCTTTTCTCAGGCATGCAAAATGGAAGTTCTCGAGCGTGCCAAAGAATTGGGGGGTGCGTTTGACTTGGTTGTTTACAGCTTGGCTTCACCGCGGAGGACCGACCCTGAAAGTGGTGAAAACTATCGTGCTTGCCTCAAACCAATCGGAGCGGTTTATCGAAATAAAACCCTGGATACTGATAGGCGAGAAGTTAAGGAAATTTCAATTGACCCGGCCTCTCCTAATGAAATCGAAAGTACTCGCAAGGTAATGGGAGGAGAAGATTGGAAACTTTGGACGGAGTTTTTACTGGGCGAAAACTTATTAGCTGAGGGCTGTGTAAATCTTGCATATTCTTACATTGGTCCAGCA
>CACMQL010000019.1 GCA_902615835.1 uncultured Verrucomicrobiota bacterium | reverse complement strand
ATGTCTTCATCTTTTTGAAGCCACTCCGTGATTTCCTTTAAATTTCCATTTCGGGAAGCTCCACCAAGATCATTCGGAACTTGATATTCAGGATTTATGATAATGGTTTTTTCGGTTTCGTTATGATTCTTGCCCGTAATCAAAAAAGTTCCCATGTTATTCAGAACGGGGAAGAGTAAGGCTCCGAATATTAAAAAGGGTAAGACAATCCGCTTGGCCCTGTTTTGTAATAAACCGAGAGTGCCTTTTTTTTGCCATATCATTCTGGTAAAAAGACCGCTGACGAAGAAAAAGAGAGACATCCTGAATCCGTGGATGAACATAAGTGGAATCATGTATATCTCTGATTGATCATTATCCTGAACCGGCCAGATGGGAATGGGGGTAAAAGAAAGCAATCCATGGAGAACGATGCCCAGCAACATGGCAAAAGCTCGAAGAGCATCTAGGTCGTGATATCGTATTTGATTCAATTTAAGCAGCGTTCACTTACCAGAACTTTCCTTCCATGTCCATCAATCCAAGCTTGCTCAAACCGCTTTCCTTAGGCTGATTGACATTTGAAAATTTGTCTCCTCGTACTTTGTTAAATCTTGGTGAGCATGGATAGATTCCGGTACAATTGGGCTTTCATTCCTCTCGATTCCTCACCTGTTTCGTTCTCGAACCTGCAAGAAATGGCGAAGACTTTTTTTCTTTTCTACCTGTCACTAGAATAGAGACTGTTCTGGCTTTTTACCCCCGGCAAGCAGATGACTGATCAGGAATCATAGAATAAATGAACTTTTCATTGTAATACTTCGAAGGGTCGGACGGCGAGGGATTGTAATTTCCAGCTGCCTGGAACTTCCACTCCCCAGTGAGGGTTTGGGTCAAGAATGAGCATTTCCCCCTCTTTCAGAACACCAAGATCGCTGATAATTCCCTTTTGGTCCTTGGCGTCATTATCAGCATCCGTACAATAAATTGCGAGGGCTGACCGGTTCCCCATCCGCAGGGAGCCGCCACATGATCCCTCCTTGCCGGCAGTTAAACCAATGGATTCGATGAGCACATCCGATTCAAAACGAATGGCAAAGGCTTCCCCTGGATCCACCCGGGCAGAGTCCTTACCTTCTATTCCAAGTCCTTCTGCATCGCGGATTCCATCTCCTCCTTTGGTGGAGACAAAAAAGGTGAGCGGAGCGGGCACGGGTAATGGTTTTCTCCAATCAAATTGGAAACGCTTTTCTGGGGAAAATTCGACAAATCGATGACCTCCCGTATTCCGATGGAGCTCGGCAATGGAACTCAATTCTTGGATTAGGGGCTTTAATCCCTTTTGGGCGAGACGATTCTTGGATTCCATAGGATCTGACGATAATTCAAAAAGTTCAGTGGGGTTAGCTTTACCGAAGCGCAAAAGAGAATCATCAAAAAAAATTTTCCATTTACCCTTGATCGGTTTTCCTTCCACGATCGGGTTGTCGATCCGCATCGCACAGGCAGCTGCGTTTTCTGCCTCCTTATGGTCGTTGTAGAACATGGGGCGGTTGGGTAATGGTTTCCCTCTCCAAGCCGGAAGGATGTTGTAACTGTCCTCCGCACCCTTTTTGCCTTCCCGTAGATTGGGAAGAGGTTTTCCCAGGATCTTGGAGAAGGTGCTATACAGATCCTGTAGTCCGACTAATTCGTCACTTTTCTTTCCAGGATTTTCTGCATCTCCGTTTCCTATTTTTCCTTTGGGCCAGGATACGATAAAGGGAACTCGGTGCCCGCCTTCATAACAACTGCCTTTATTGCTTCGAACAGGGCCAGTGGCCGTTTTTGCGGTTACTTCCGCACCATTATCCGAGGTGAAAATGATAATGGTGTTTTCAATAAGTTTCCGGCTGGGCCTTCTTGGATCCGTAGTTTTTTCAAGGAAATCCAGCAGTCTTCCCAATGCCACATCATTCTCATAAATGAAATCGAGACGTAGGGATGCAGGGACGCCCGAAACCATCCTGCCGGCTCCCTTAATCTTATTCCCCCCAATTTCCTTATCCACCGTGTAGGGGCCGTGATTGGAATTACTGGGGTAGTAGAGAAAGAAGGGATCAAAGGAGGTTTCACGGTTTCGTAAATGCTGGGTAAGGAATTCCATCGCATGGTCCGAATGACGACTACCCAGGGAGTGGAGATCATAGACTAAATCTCCTGTGTTTGTCAGCTGTTTACCTTTGCCAGTCGCTGCAATGATTCTGCGATTATGAATGTGACCGGGACCAATTGTCTGACTGGAGGTATTACGGTCCCCTTTTTTATTTTTACCCATTCGTGGACCGGTCGTACCAGCATCAGGGCCGGAAGTTCCATGGGAACGGGAGGTAAAACGGGCATAATCAAAGCCATGGTCACAGGGTCCGTCGAAAACATCCTTGGTCAGATCTGCATCAGCCCAACCGGCAGCCGGTTTTCCATCAGATCGGGTATACCGCAGGCCAAGGTGCCATTTACCCACCATCGCAGTTGCATAACCGCAGGAACGAAAGAGAGTAGCCAGGGTAGGACGGTCTTCTTCAACCAGTGGATCTCCCTGTACTCCAAAAAGCACCCAGTGCTTCATTCGGGCCCGCCAAGGGTATCGTCCAGTGAGTAATCCGTATCGTGTCGGCGTGCACCGGGAAGATGGAGTATGGGCATCGGTGAAAAGCATTCCCATGTTCGCCAGTCTTTCCATGGCTGGTGTATGAATCTGTTGTGAATCGGAATTCTTGGTGAAAAACTGATAAGCCGAACTGTCCCCCATGCCCATATCATCGGCCATAAACAAGATCACATTGGGCCGTTCCGTAAATTGACTGAGCAAAGCTGCGGGCAATGTAGTGAAAATAATAAGAATTTTCATCCCTCCGATCCTACTTCTGGTCGAGGACTTGATGCAAGTCGATTGGTTATTCATTGGAAGCTTAACTCAAGGCATATCTTTGATGATTCACCATGTTAATCAGTTCCAAAAATATTCCCCTTTTCACTTCCTAGTAATTACATGGTCTATTAGAAGGATGTATTACTGTTTTGATTTTTTGCATGAATGCAAGAGGACTTGATGACTCAATTATTGGCTTAATTCCCTGGCAACTTAGGAAAATGGGTTGTTAGGGAGGCGTAAGAAATATTTTTACTTGCTGATGGTCGAAAAATAGAGACGGTCATATGCAGTGGAATGAATATTTTTTACTTTTTTGCCATCTAAAATAGAAAACCTTACCACCATATCCATTTTTTCAGCCAGTTGCATTCCTTGTTCCGTGCCCAAAATCATTAGGGCAGTAGCCCAGGCATCCGCATCTCGTGCGGTTGGTGCAAAGGCATTGACCGCAACGAGAGAATGTTCGATGGGTCTACCCGTCCTGGGATCAATCAAATGGGATGCACTGCGGTTGGAATCAGGATTGGGTTTGGTAAGTCGGTAACTTCCGGAAGTAGCTACGGCGTAGTTTCGCAAGGTTACGGATGACATGTCTTGGGGATTTTGGAGATTCCCATCTTCGAGTGCCACAACCCAACCTTTTCCATTTCGACCTTTTCCCTCGGCTCTTATTTCACCGCCGATCTCCGCAAGATAATTTTTTAATCCCCAACGATCAAGAAGCTTGCAAATTTGATCAATGATTTCGCCCTTTGCTGAGGCGGAGAAATCAAGCTGAAGAGTGGGCACTTTTTTTCGAACCATTCCCTGAGGCAAAATTTCCAGTTTCTCCATGCCTGCCAAAGACATTGCTTTCTGAATTTGATCCTCGGTTGGAAGGGTGGAGCGTGTCTTCCCAACCGGTCCGAATCCCCAAAGATTTACAACCGGAGCGATGGTGGGATCAAAGGTACCATTACTCTGCTTGTGCATCCACTGTGCATGTCTGAGTAATTCCAGTAATTTCGGATGGATTGAAATTGGAGTGGTGGTCAGGGCTGCGTTAAATTGATAAAGCTCTGACTTAGCTCTCCAATGAGAAAAGATTTTTTCTAGTTCTTCAAGTCGTCGCACAATATCTTTCCGTAATTCTTTTTGGTCTAGTTCATCCTGAGAAAGTGCTTTGATCGTCCAGGTTGTGCCCAATGCTCGTCCCTTTAGCTCATAAAGCTTTGTGACAGGCTGTTCCCTTGTATCTGTGCAACTGAATATACAAAAGATAAAAAGAGAGATGACTGGGATAAAAATCTTCAAGAGAAAAATTCAGGATAAGTGCAAGTCCTAAGAGCCCAAAACTCAGGTATTTTCTTCGAGTCTACCCTTGGTCATTTTTTTCCAAATTCAAAAAGTTTCAATATGGTGCCCGTGGAAAATACATACCGACACCAGGCCATGGGTACAAAGGAGGACGCAAGTAAACTAAGTAATGCAATAGTCATTCCCCCTGCAACTTCCCACACCTAGGCATCTATTCATTTTAATTAGTAGAAGTTGCATAAAACCTGTACTCCAAAAGAGGGAGTAATTTAACGGCTTCTTCCGTCGTCGAGAAACTTTTGTAACCCGGATTTCATTCTTTCGAATACTTTTGGGTTTTTCTCCGCCAGGTTATTTTTTTCATAAGAGTCCTTAGATAAATCAAATAGGGCAAACTGAGGTACCTTTTGTCCGCGTTGGCTACCGAGTAATTTATTTACCTGATAGTTGTTGGTCTTCTTCGAATCGTGTCTTTGCAGTTTCCATTTACCAACCCGATATCCATAGTTGTTTCCACGACCATTATCCTGCTGGATTAAATGAGGCCGTCCTTTGGCTCCTTTTTTTCCGAGCATCGCATCCATAACATCCAGACTGTCCAGGCAAGCATCTTTAGGAAGTTTAATTCCCAAATGGTTTGCAAGACTGCCAGCCAGATCAATGGTGCAGACCATTTCATTCGACACGCCGGGCTTGATGGTACCCGGCCAGTAGGTAATGAAGGGTGTGCGCGTACCGCCTTCGAAGATACTGTATTTTCCACCTGAGTAGGGACCTGCTGCCCGATGATTCCCCATTTTTTCGAGGGCTTCATCGGCATAGCCGTCATCTCCCACCGGTCCATTGTCCGAGCAGAAGATGATCATGGTATTTTTCTCAAGTCCCTCTTTTTTCAGATATTTTACGATCTCACCCACGCACCAGTCGAGTTGTACGATGACATCTCCACGATAGCTCATAGCAGAAGTGTTACGGAATCTCTCATGAGGAATTCGGGGTACATGCAGATCGTGGGAGGCAAAAAAGAGAAAAAATGGATGGTTTTTATTCTTTCCCATCCATTCCTTTGATTTCTCCACCCATTTATCCGCTAGGTCCTCATCCCGAAACCGGGCAGCATGACCGCCAGTGTAGAAACCAATCCTGCTTATGCCGTTATGAATCGTTTGATTATGTCCATGAGTCCAATCCATCTTCAGGGTTTCGCGATGGGTTATCCCAGTGGGATGATCGGGACTTGGTTGTTTCATTCCAACCCAGAGAGGGTCGTTGGGATCCAAATTAAGCACCTTATGATTTTCCACATAAACCTGAGGTACCCGGTCATTGGTGGTGGGAAGCAGAAAATTATAATCAAAACCAATTTCTCTTGGGCCGGGTTTTAATTGCTCATTCCATTGAGGTCCGACACCCGGACTTCCCAGTCCTAAATGCCACTTGCCAATCACTGCGGTTTTGTACCCTGCTTCCTTGAGCATATCGGGCAAGGTGTAGGTATCTTCAGGTATAATAAGGGGGGAACTGGGAGGAGCAATTCCGGTGTTCTTACCACGAAAAGCATAGGTCCCGGTAAGGAAAGAATAACGGGTGGGCGTACAGGTCGAAGCGGAACAATATCCGCTGGTGAATTTGATGCCTTTCTTAGCCAGTTTATCGATATTTGGAGTCTTTAAATTCGTTGGCTTTGCCCCGTAACACCCGAGGTCTCCGTATCCGAGATCATCCGCCATGATTACGATGACATTTGGTTTCTTGGCATTTACCCAGGAGCTTAGGGCAATGATTGCGAGTAGGTAACTAATAATTTTCATTTTTATAAAATTTAAATCACCGGTTCATGATCTCTTCAATTTCATCGGCTTCGATCGGAATGTTAGACATTAGATTAATGGGACCATTCTTGGTAATTTGAATGTCATCTTCCAGACGGATACCGAAGCCCTCATCAGGAAGATAAATACCAGGCTCAACGGTAAAAACCGAATTTTCGCGGAATTCCATCTGTCCATTACTTACATCATGAACGTCCAATCCAATGGAATGTCCAAGGCCGTGCATATAATATTTCCGGCAAGCCGGTAGATCCGAGTCTTGTTTCTTTACCTGTCCCTTGGTAATCAGTTTCAGGCGAAGCATTTCCTCAGTCATCATATCATGGGAGTCCGTTTGCCATTCCTTTAACGATTTACCAATGGTGGCATTCTTAATGCATTGGCGAAGGACCCGCAAAACGGCATTGTATACTTGTTTTTGTCGGCGGTTAAATTTCCCACTAACGGGGATCGTGCGGGTAAGATCCGCATTGTAATTGGCATAGCAGGCTCCCACATCCATTAGGATAAGTTGTCCCTTTCGGCAGGTCTGATCATTTTGCAGATAATGGAGTATGCAGGCATTTCCTCCGGATGCCAGAATAGGTGTGTAGGCGAACTTACATCTTCTTTTGATAAATTCTTTCGCCCATTCCGCTTCTATTTCGTATTCTTCGATTCCCGGCTTCATCATACTTAGTACCCGGCGAAATCCATGGGCCGTGACATCGACTGCGTGTTTAATCAGTTTGATCTCGAGTGGATTTTTACAAAAGCGTAATTCATGCAGATGAGGAGCAAGGCGATCAATTTTATGGAGCGGGTAGTCCCGTTGAATCTTTTTGTTGAACCGTTGATCACGAGTTTCCACTTCATTGGATGCCCGGCTGTGTTCATTGTCGTTTAGGAAAAAAGTTTCCGCATCGGCAGCCAGCAATTGAAAAACTTTATCAAAATCCTCAGTCCAAAAGACTGTCTGAATGCCCGAAATTTTACGGGCGTCTTCTTGGCTGTGTTTGTAACCCTCCCAGATTTTTAAGCGTTCACTCGGTTCCCGTACAAATAAAATTTCGCGGTGCTCGGGTTTGGGGCAATCGGGGAAAAGCACCAAAATACTCTCTTCTTGCTCGATCCCCGATAGATAAAAAAGGTCTGAATTGGGATGAATGGGTAAAGTTCCGTCTGCATTGGTTGGGAGGATATCGTTGGCATTGGAAATGGCCAGTGCCTTGTGGGGCAACCGCTCGCAGAGATTTTTGCGGTGGGTTGAGAAAAGTTTCGAGTCAATCGGTTTGTGACGCATGGAGTTAGCTAATTTTTTTATGTGGCCACCGGCTAGGCTGTACCCCTCGGTCAAATAAATATCTCCGAATTGATCATCTTTTTTCGAGATTAGCGGATTTCCCTAATTGTGCCGACGGACCATTTAGCAATACGACGCTTGAAGATGCGCCTGGCATGATCAAGGCGTAGAAGGATAAACGGGCCGTATGTCTAATGAAATATTGCAAATTAAATGAAGCTTTTAAGCTAGTGAAGATTGTAGGTCATGCAAGATACTTTCCCCGCATGATCGCACTTTACTCAGCTTACGGATGACCTGTTTCGTCCGTATTGAGTCCTGTATTGCCTGGGGGTCATACTCATTCGCTTGCGAAATTGAGCGGTAAAAGCACTTTGATCGCAGAACCCTAATTCTAATCCGATTTGGACCAGAGCTTTCTCGGTTTCACGCAGAAGTTTACAAGCTTTTTCAATTTTTACCCTAACTTGAAATTGTTGGGGAGATAATCCAGTAGCCTCTTTAAATCTACGATTCAATTGTCGATGCGATAGACCTATTTTTTTTGCCAGTTGAGGGATTGAGACAGGGTTATTTTTTTCATTTCTAAATTCCTTGGCTAAAGTTTCAACCTTGGAGTCCAGGCTGACAGTAAGACTTGATTTTTCATACTTTTGCACTGTTCCCATGATTCCCAAAACTTTCCCATCTAGATCAAAAACGGGAAATTTATTGGTTTGATACCATGCAGGAATACCCTGTTGGTTAAGGAAGAGCTCAACCAAGCCTGTTAGGGGCCGTCCGCTCTGCATAATGGTTTCGTCATCTTTTCTGAATTTACGAGCAAGGGGCTCGGGGAAAAGTTCAAAGTCATCTTTTCCGATGAGCTCAATTTCTGATCGGAGACCCAGCCTACGGAAGAAGTATGGGTTGGCGAATATTAAACGAAACCCTATATCCTTAACGAAAAAAGAAATTCCTTCCAGGGCTTCAAGCATCTGAAGAAAACTAGTAGGTGGTTGGATGTTTTCGAGAAACAACTTCTGTTCTTTAGAAAATAGGGAAATCTGCATATGGCGAACTTTCAATAAAATATGACGAAGTCAACCTATTGTTTCACGGCGATCTATGATAAGTTAGTTGCACATAATAAATGCTTCCTCTTTAAGTCTGGCTTCTTTTTTCAACAAATCCCCACTTCTTTTTTTATGAATATTGAAAGACCTACAATTGCGATAGTCGGACTCGGCTTTGGTGCCGAGTTCATTCCCATCTACCAGCGCCATCCCAATGCGGAGATCGTAGCCATTTGTCAGAGGAACGAGCAAAGCCTAAATAAAATTGCCGATGAGTACGGGATTGCCAAAAGATTTACCAATTACGAAAAATTGCTCGAAGATCCCGAGATTGATGCGGTTCATATAAATACGCCCATTCCGCATCATGCAGAGGCAACCCTTGAGGGTATGCGGGCCGGGAAGCATGTGGCATGTACCGTGCCCATGGCTACTTCAGTCGAGGATTGCGAGGCCATCGTAAAACTATCTGCAGAGAGTGGCATGAAATACATGATGATGGAGACCGTAGTCTATGCCCGGGAATTTCTCTACATGAAGGAACTCTACGAGAATGGAGAGCTTGGAAAGTTGCAGTTTCTCAAGGCTAGCCATCAACAGGACATGGATGGATGGCCGGGCTACTGGCCCGGTCTTCCTCCGATGCATTACGCCACCCATTGTGTTGGACCGGTTCTTGGCTTGGGCAGGCATGAGGCGGAGTATGTCAGTTGTTTCCCGAGCGGAACTATTCGTGAGGAAATGCACGGTCATTACAATTCCCCTTTCGCCGTGGAAACCACTCATCTCAAGTTCCGCAACAGTGACTTGAGTGCCCAGGTCTATCGTTCTCTGTTCGATGTGGCCCGACAGTACCGTGAAAGTTTTGAAGTCTACGGATCCGAAAAGGCGGTCGAATGGCCCCTGGTCGAAGGTGAACCTCTGGTGGTGCATACAGCTAAGAAACCTGAACCGGATATTCCCGAGAAGGTGGAGTGCCCAGACTTTGCCAAACTGCTGCCCCAAGAAATTGCTCCATTCACTACCGGAGGCGTTTATTCCAATGAGGATGGTGAAGAACATTTGAGTTTCACCCAGGGTGCCGGACATGGCGGCTCGCATCCTCATCTCGTTCACCAATTCGTACAACTCCTTCGTGGACAAGGAGAGGGCTACCCCAATGCGGTTCAGTCCGCCAATATCACTCTTACTGGTATTCTCGCTCATCAGTCCGCTATCAAGGGGGGGGAGCTCACTCGCTTGCCGGATTGGAGTATGAGTTCCTGATTTACTTGAACTTTGGTTCAAAGTGAAAGTTTGGATAATAAGTTGGTTTTGCACCGTATCGGCTTCAATCTATGCGGCGCAAAAAAAGAATGTCTTATTCATCAGCATCGACGATCTTAATGACTACATTTCTCCTTTTGATAACCATCCTGGAATTAAGACTCCAAATTTTGATAGGTTGTCGAAACGATCGGTAACTTTTGCCAATGCTCATTGTGCTGCACCCGCCTGTCATCCTTCAAGGGTTGCGGTGATGACCGGTGTGCATCCAGTCCGTTCCGGGATTTACCGAAATATGTTCCGAGCCCATGGTCCACGTTGGCGGCATGAGTCCAAGGTTTTGGAAAATGTGGTGGTTCTATCCCAGCATTTTCGCGATCATGGATACCGGGCTGTCGGTGGAGGGAAGATTTTTCATACCCTCCAGTGGACTCCGGGCGATTCCCAGAATGATCCCGATGCCTGGGATGAATATCGGGGCGATCCGCTCGATCCTATTTCCAGGGATTGGCCCAGACCGAAAAGCACGGAAATTGACCAGAACAAGGGATTTATTGGTAAAAGACCACTCAGCAATCATTACTTTGGTGCCGCAGCTATCGAAAAGGATGACCAAACTTATGGCGATCATCTCGTAGTGGACTGGGCGATCGAGCGGATGAAAGAAAAGGGAGACCGACCCCTGTTTTTGGCCGTGGGATTATTTCGTCCTCACATTCCATTTGAAGTTTCCCAAAGGTGGTTTGATCTTTATCCGATTGAAAAAGTCCGGCTCCCTATGTACTTGAAAAATGACCTCGAGGATGCTCGTCCGCATGGGCGTATACATTGGCACCAGTGGGTTAGCCAAAACAAGCAATGGAAGCATTTGATGCGTGGCTATCTTGCCAGCATCAGTTATGTTGATCATCAGGTCGGTCGTTTGCTGGACGCCCTGGATTCATCAAGTCTAAAAGAGAATACCATTATCGTTCTCTGGACGGATCATGGCTTTCATATTGGTGAAAAAGAGAACTGGGAAAAATTTGCCTTATGGGATCAGACTACCCGAGTGCCATTATTTATACATGCCCCTGGAGTCAGTAAGGATGGAGTAAAAACCCGTTATCCGGTCACCCTGACCGATCTCTATCCTACACTTTGCGAACTGGCTGGCCTGCCGGTTCCCGAGCAGTGTGACGGAAAGTCTTTGGTTTCCCAGCTGAGAAATCCGGAAAAAAGGGGAAAATCACTTTCCCTGACCTCCTTTCAGTTTCAGGGAGATTCTGATCCCTCTCATGCGGTTTCGGATCGCCGCTATCGCCTGATTCAATACCCTGATGGATTTGAGGAATTATATGATTTGGAAAAGGACAGCCATGAATTCCACAACCTGAGCGAAGATCTAAATTTTTCAGAAGTCAAAAAGAGATTATCCTTGGGAATTCCCAGCAAATCGGCAGCCATGGTTGGAATCCCCCAAAGCTCTCCCTACAATTTAATCCGTCATTTCAGATGAAACTGCTTTTCCATAATTTAAAATGCACCTGTTTGCTAAGCTTAAGTTGCTGGCAATTATCCCTGCAATCACACGGAAATTCCCTTAATTCTCAACTGAATCATATTTTCAACTCCTTGACGCAAACCGAAGATTCTGCGGTACAGGCCTCGATTCTTCGTGGTACGCTCGACGGACTATCCGGCAAGCGGGATCTTGCAGCACCTGCCTTATGGAAGTCGTTGCGTATTAAACTGAGTCGATCTGAAAATCCGGAAGTTGTTAAGTTGGCTGACCAGCTCAGTCAAATTTTTGGAGATCTTTCCGTGAGTGAGGATGCACTGAAACTTGTGCTCAACGGAGATGCGAATCTCGATGACCGAAAGAGAGCTCTTACCGGTTTGGTGGCAATGCGATTTCAGAGGCTTCCGAGTAAGCTCAATTTATTACTGGATAGCCGTTTAAGGGTGGATGCAATTCGGGCCTATTCTTTTTTTAATTACCCGGAAGCTCCCAATGAACTGATTTCCAAATATCAGAATTTTAATACCGTTGCCAAACGGGCAACCATTGATACCCTGTCAACAAGTCCTTTCTATGCCAAGGCATTGCTCGAGGGGTTGCGAAACGGAAAGATCAACAAATCGGAGGTTCCAAATTACACCGCCCGTAATTTGCGAAAAATGCTGGGTGTTGCCTTCGACAAAGTATACGGAAAGATTCTGGAAATGGGCGAACTTTCCGAAATCAGCAAAAAACCGGTTAAACCGGTACCCGACGGTTTTGCGGAAGCCCGCTTGATCGAGGTGGGTGTGCTACCGGGTCTCAAGTTTAATACCTCCCGTATTGAGGCAAAAACAGGGGAAAAAATTGTTTTTGTCTTCCCCAACGACGATTCCAGCGGCATGGTACACAATTTGGCCATCATCACTCCGGGTTCAAGCCAGACCGTCATGGAAGCGGCGGTTGCCATGGGAGCGGCAGGCCTGAAGAAAAATTTCATTCCGGAAATACCCGAGCTGCTCGCCTCTACACCACAAGTTGCCCAAGGCATGAAATACACCCTCTATTTCGCGGTGCCGGAAGAACCTGGGGACTACCATTTTATCTGCACTTATCCCGGTCATGGTTTAATTATGCAGGGAATCTTCGCTGTTGAATAGCCGAACCTATGGATATACCCTTTATCTATGCATGATCCAAGAGATACAAAATAAATTGATTCCAAGTTCCCTCGCCTGCATAAGAACCGTAAAATCAACCCTGCTACCATGAAGTCTTACGTCTTACCTTTCCTTTTGATTCTTCCTCTCTTCCTGACCTGGGCGGAGCCTAAGACCAGTGACGCACCCTTTCTCACTCCCGAAGAGGCCATTACCAAGATGAAGACTCTGAAAGGTTTTGAGGTCAAGGCCTTCGTGGCCGAGCCGGACATTGGCGAAGCTATAGCCTTTTGTTTTGATTTCCGCGGGCGGCTTTGGACCTTGGAAAATTACAACTATCAAACCCGGAAAAAACACAGTGCCGACATGCGAAACCGCATTCAAATTTTTGAGGATGTGGACGCGGATGGTGTTTTTGATAAGAAGAAGACTTTTACCGAAAACCTTTCTTTCAGCTCTGGTATTGCTGTGGGTATGGGCGGGGTCTATGTTGGCATGCCTCCCGAACTGATCTTCATTCCTGATGCCGACGGGGATGACAAACCCGATGGTCCTCATGAAGTCCTGCTCGATGGCTGGGGCATTCAGGATCGTCATGAAACCCTAAACAGTTTCATATGGGGTCCGGACGGTTGGCTGTATGGATGTCATGGTGTTTTCACCCAATCGCTGGTTGGAAGTCCGAATGCCAAGGAGGAAGACCGGAAATTCATTGATGCCGGGATCTGGCGCTTTCATCCCCATTCCAAGGAGTTTGAGATTTTTGCCGAGGGTCTATCCAACCCTTGGGGCTTTGATTTTAATGATATGGGGCAGGGCTTTGCCACCTGTTGTGTGATTCCCCATCTCTTCCATGTCGTGCAGGGAGGTGTATATCATAAGCAAAGTAAGCAGAATGTGAATCCCTATGTGTACGATAATATCAAGACTATTCGCGACCATGTTCATAAGTCTGCTCATGGGGGTGCCCGTTTCTACTTGGCGGATGTTTTTCCTGAGAAATACCGCGATCAACTTTTCATGTGCAATATTCATCAACATGCGGTTTTAATCGACTACATGGTGCCCAAGGGGTCGAGCTTCATCGGCAAGCATGGTCCTGACTTCCTGCTCGCAAACGATTTGGCCTGGGTAGGATTCAGTGTGGAGACCGGTCCAGACGGCGGGATTTACATTTTGGATTGGCACGATCAAAATATCTGCGGAAATGAGATTCGATTCGCCAATTCAGCTCGAGTCTACCGCATTATGCCCAAAGGAGTGAAAGGTCCTAAAGCCTTCGATTTGAATAAGCTTAGTGATGTCGAACTTGTTGAGATGCAGGCACATTCTAATGACTGGTATGTTCGTCAGTCCCGCACGATTCTACATCATCGCACGATTTCCGGTACGCTCAGCAGCTCCTCTGTTCATCTAAAACTCAAGTCCATGCTGAAAAATGCCAAAACCGTTGGTAAACGCTTGCGTGCTTTATGGGCTCTTCATGTGACTAATGGAATTACTGAGGAGCATGGGCTTTCCCTCCTCAGTGATTCCGAGCAGTACATTCGGGCCTGGACCATTCAATTACTCGCTGAAAACAAACATCCTTCCGAAGTGATACGCTCAAAATTTGCACAAATGGCAAAATTGGAAAAGTCGCCCGTGGTGCGACTCTATCTGGCTAGCGCCCTCCAGCGTATGCCTCATGATCAGCGCTGGAATATTTTGGAATCCTTATCCAAATTTGGGGAAGATATGGAGGATAATAACATTCCCCGCATGCTTTGGTTGGCCTTGGAGCCCATGGTGGTCCAAAATCCGCAAAAGTCCATGGCTTTGGCCTCTGCATCCGCCCTTCCCCGATTACAGGAGTTCACGCCCCGCCGACTGCTCGGTGGAAAAACCGTTCACAAGTCCAACCAACCGCAGTCCTCAAAATCAAACCTGGCCAATTGGCAAAAACTGATTCAAAAAGCGGCTCATAAATTTTCCATTAATGGCTCAGGAGAGGGTGGAGTGGTACGCTTTGAGAGCTTTCGCAATAAGACTGCCACCCGAACCCATCCGATTTGGAAAAGAGTTCCCTCGATCCTGAGTCGCAAGTTGAAGATACAAGAAGATTTGAAAACGATTCTGCATGCCACCGTCAGCCATCACCCACATGGAGACTGGGAATTACGGGTTAAGATAAATGGAAAGATCGTCTCCAAGGCCGAAGTTTCTTCCAGGACAGTAATTGATGAATGGCTTACGCACGAAGTGGATTTATCTCATTACGCGGGTAAAGAGATCCATCTTCAATTGGAGAATTATCCTACAGATTGGCGAAACGAGTGGGGCTACTGGCATGAAGTCAAACTGAGCACGATGCCTCTTGCTAGTCTCAAAAACTCAGTGGCTCCCAAAAAGAAAAAAGTGGTCTTTATTTCAGGCAAGCCCAGCCACGGGTGGATGAAGCACGAGCATCGGGCGGGAAATATGATTCTGGCCAAGCGGTTGAACGAGTCCGGTTTGCCCATCAAGGCTGTGGTCTTGGAGGACATAGGGTATCCCAAGGATGAATCCGTTCTCCATGATGCCTCCACCATCGTGGTCTTTTGTACCGGGCATGGGAATCATTTACTCAATCCTAAGCTTAAGGAATTTGATGCCCTGATGAAAAAAGGAATTGGAGTGATCATGATCCACTGGGCAACTGAAGCGGTCAGTGGAGCACCTGGAGATAAGTTTCTCCAATGGATGGGTGGCTTCTGTGACCTTAACTGGTCGGTGAATCCTCATTGGAAACCAAACTTTATGCCCCGCAAGCATTCTATTTGGAACGGTGTACAACCCTTTAGTGTGGATGATGAGTGGTATTATCATATGCGTTTCGTAGAGGATCGAACCGGATTTACTGCCATTCTCACCGATATCCCCCCCCTGGAAACCCTGAAGCGACCGGATGGTATACGCAGTGGAAACCCGGCGGTACGCAAGGCTGTGGCCAATGGGGAGAGCCAACATGTTGCCTGGGCCTATGAACGACCGGAAGGTGGGCGAGGCTTTGGATTTACCGGCGGGCATAATCATGTCAGCTGGCAAGACGATAATTATCGTAAGATTATGCTCAATGCGATTCTTTGGACTGCCGGTATGGAAGTACCTGAAAATGGGGTGAGCTCATCCACTCCGGATCATATTGAGATTGAAGCAAACTTGGATCCGGTCATTGTGAAGAAAAAGAAGTCGTGAGAGCATTCTCACGATCTTTGCTCTTATTTCTTTCGGTATGGATTTTATCCGCGGATCGACGTCCCAATATCCTTTTTTGCATATCCGATGATCAGTCCTACGCCCATACCGGAGCGAATGGAGACCCGGTAGTTAAGACCCCTGCATTTGACCGGGTTGCGAGGGAGGGAATCCGTTTTACCCAAGCATTTTGCGACGCGCCTACCTGTGGCCCGTCCCGCAGTGCCATCCTTACCGGCCAGCCGATCTGGCGATTGGAAGAAGCGGGTAACCTTTGGAGCACACTTCCAAAGAAGTTCATCACCTACCCGGAGGCCTTGGCCCAGGCTGGGTATTCGGTAGGTTTTACCGGAAAAGCGTGGAGCCCCGGGCGTCTCTCTGCGGGCGGGCGTGATACCAATCCCGCCGGTATGGAGTTTGATAATAGAAAACTAAAGCCGCCATTCAAATGGATCAGGAATACGGACTACGCCGCAAACTTTGATGATTTTCTCGCACAGGTAAAAAAGGGGCAACCCTTTTGCTTCTGGCTGGGAACGAGTGAACCTCACCGAGCATATGAACGGGGAGCAGGAGAACGTACTGGAAAGGACGCGTCCAATGTGATTGTTCCCGGAATCTTTCCCGACAATTTTATCGTTCGGAATGATATCCTCGATTATTTTGTTGAAGTTGAACATTTCGACAAGATGGTCGTCCGTGCCATTGATTCCCTCAAAAAGCTTGGTCAATTGGATAACACCATCGTGGTAGTAACCAGTGATCATGGTATGCCATTCCCTAGAGCCAAAGCCAGTTTATACGATGCCGGTACTCATGTTCCACTTGCCATTCGTTGGCCCAAAGGAATTCGAAAACCCGGACGGGTTTCTCAAGCATTGGTAAACTTGAGTGACCTGGGTCCCACTTTTTTGCAGGCTGCCGGAATTTCGGTTCCCAAAATGATGACCGGAAAAGGACTGGCGGATATATTTAGAAATAAGACCAAGATAGTAAGAGAATCTGCCTTTATTGCCATGGAAAGACATGCCGGTTGCCGGGAGGGTGGCAAGGGATATCCCTGCCGGGCCATCCGGACAAAGGATTATCTTTATATTAGGAATTTTGACCCTAGTCGTTGGCCGGCTGGATCTCCGGAAAGAAAACATTGTGTTCGTCACATTCGCTTCGGAGAAGTGGATCCTTCACCCACTAAAACCGTAATGATGGATGATCCCAAATATTCCA
The DNA here is from genome assembly GCA_902615835.1 of uncultured Verrucomicrobiota bacterium. Classification (GTDB taxonomy): domain Bacteria; phylum Verrucomicrobiota; class Verrucomicrobiia; order Opitutales; family Seribacteraceae; genus Seribacter. The sequence continues at coordinate 15,482 of CACMQL010000019.1, read as the reverse complement.
AGTTCGCAAATCTTGCCTTTGGAAAGCGACCCGCAGAGGAACTCTACAGGATCTCGGATGATCAGTATCAACTTCGCAACCATGCCGACCAAAGTGAATTTGAGGAAATTCTTTCCCAACTTAGAAAACGACTCCATCAACATCTCAAAAAGACCGGAGATCCTAGGCTTACCGGTAAACCGGCTTTGTGGGACTATTATCCCTTCTACAGGGCTCCCAAATTTCCCGGTTGGAAGGTTGACCCGATGCCAACATCCTTTAGTCCATAGGAATCAAATTCATCTTTAAGCTGCATGGAAATCAAAAGACTTAGTTGCATACCTTACTATTTTTCAGGAATTCTGCATTACACTTCATGAACAACCAAGTGCGAAATTCTTTTTTAATAGGTGTTCTTGCTTGTCTTTGCTTGTCGGTCGTTGCCCGTCCCAATGTCTTAATCATTATGACTGACGATCAGGGATATCCCGAAATCTCCGCTCATGGCAATCCGGTCCTGCAGACCCCAAATCTCGACCGTCTTTATCAGCAGAGCATTCGTCTGTCCGATTATCATGTGGCACCCATGTGTACTCCCACCCGTGGTCAACTTCTCACCGGTTTGGATGCTGCTCGAAACGGTGCGGTTAATGTCAGCAGCGGTCGGGCCCTCCTTCGACCCGAAGTTTCCACCATTGCCGATTTTTTCGGGGAAGCGGGGTATTCTACGGGAGTGTTTGGAAAATGGCACCTCGGAGCCAATTATCCCTTCAGGCCACAGGACCGGGGTTTTCAGGAAAGTGTCTGGTATCCTTCATCATCGATTCCCTCCGTTCCCGCCTATTGGGGTAATGATTATTTTGACGATGTTTATATTCAAAACGGGAAGGAAAAGCGGTTCAAAGGCTATTGTGCGGACGTTTTCTTTAATGAGGCGAAGCGATTTATGTCGCAGTCTGCGAAAAGGAATAAGCCGTTCATGTGTTATCTTGCCACTAACACCCCACACGGTCCCTTCTGGCCAAAGGAAGAGGACCGAGAGGAGATTGCCGAGCTGCTTGCTCAGACCAGATTCGATCACTTGGATAATAGTCTCAAAAAACGCCTCGCTCTCTATTTGGGGATGATCCGCAATATCGACTGGAATATGGGCAAGCTCATGAAATTTTTGGAAGACGAGAACCTGGCCGAAGATACGATTTTAATCTTCAAGACCGACAATGGAAGTCTACTCGGGCCCCAGTATTTCAATGCCGGTATGCGGGGAAAAAAAACCGAGATCTGGGAGGGCGGACATCGTGTTCCCTGTTTTATTTGCTGGCCAAAAGGTGGATTTGGTAAACCCCGCGATGTGAGTGGCCTTACTCAGGTTCAGGACCTGTTGCCCACCCTGTTGGATTTATGCGGAATCAAACCTAAGAAAAATGCCAAGTTTGACGGCATCAGTCTGGCCACTGTCCTTCAAGGGAAAGAACAGGTTCCCCAGAATCGTATTCTAATCATTAACTACAGTCGCATGCCTGGGTTTTCCAATTACCCGTCGCCTCATTCTCAGACTCAGATGCGGGCCGATCAGGCTGCGGTGCTCTGGAAACGCTGGCGCCTGCTTGAAGATCGGGAACTCTATGACCTGGCATCGGACCCCTTGCAGCAGGAAAATGTAATTGATCATTACCCCACAGTGGTGGCCAAAATGCGCCGGCAATTATACTCCTGGTGGGAAGGGGTGAAGGATTTGGCAAATCAGGAACAGAGGATAATCGTAGGATCCAAGTACGAGAACCCGAGCAAATTATCAGCCACCGAATGGCTCGATGTCTTTGTCGATCAGCAGGGGCAAATCCGGAGGGGAGTATTGAAAAATGGCTATTGGCTCATTAATGTGGCGAGGGCAGGGGAGTATGAGATTGAGCTGCGACGCTGGCCCAAGGAAGCGGGCGGAACAGTCAGCGGAACCTTACCTGATGGCAGTGGCACGGCCTTGCCCATCACTCAGGCAATGTTATTCGTCAGCGGACATAACCACTTGAATATTTCTGAAAAGAAGTCCTACCAGTTCGAAGGTTTAACCAAACGGGTCACACCCAAGGACAAGGGTGTAATCTTCACCATGAACCTGAAGAAAGGCCCAACCGCTCTCCATACCTGGTTTAAGGGGAGAGATGGAATCATGCTAAGTGCTTATTATGCTTATGTTAACCGCAAAGGAGATGCCAAATGAACCGTTTGCATTTTATCCTTCTTGTTTTTGGATTTTCTCAGATTTCGGCTGGGAAGCCAAATGTTGTTTTCTTTCTCGTCGATGACCTAGGCTGGTCTGATGTGGCTTGTTACGGATCCTCTTTTTATGAAACGCCTCATATTGACCAATTGGCCAAGGAGGGGGTGAAGTTTACCTCCGGGTATGCTGCCTGTCATGTTTGTTCCCCCACCCGGGCTAGCATTCTCACTGGGAAGTATCCTGCCACTATGAACTTAACTGAGTGGCTCAATGGTCGATCCGATCGACCATACCAGATATTATTAAACCCGGACAAAGCCATGGCTCTGGATCCCAAGGAGAACACCCTGGCTGAGGTCTTGAAGAAGGAAGGTTACGCCACCGCACTGTTTGGTAAGTGGCACTTGGGCAGGGACACCAGTCCAACCGAACATGGCTTTGATCTTCATGTTCCCCATTCCGTGAATTCCAACCTGGGCCGGAGGGGATTCTACAACCCCAAGAAAATTCCCGGTCTGGATGGAGGCGAGTATGTCACCGATCGTCTGGCGGAATTGGCGGCCAACTACATCGATGACAACAAGGACAAGCCATTCCTTCTCTTCATGTCCCACTTCTCGGTCCACGATCCCATTCATGGTCGTCCGGACCTCGTGGAAAAGTACAAAAAGAAATTGGCAAGAATGAAACCCCAACCCGGACCCGATTATATTCTCGAAGGCAACCCGGACAGCCAAACATTTCCCACCCGGGACGAATTGGACGAACTGATCAAACGCCCCCTTTATGCCAACAGTTATAAATCCTACTCCAATGATTTGGTTAAGGTGAAACAGAAGCAGGATAATGTCCAGTTCGCTGGAATGGTGGAAGCGGTGGATCAGAGCCTGGGTACCTTGATGGCTAAGTTAAAGGAGCATGGCTTGGTGGGAAACACCATTGTATTCTTTATGTCTGACAATGGGGGTATGTCGGTGATGAATGGAACCCCGGCCCGGGTGGTTCCTCAAAAACTATTGGATACCGCGACTTCGAGTTCCAATCTTCCCTTGCGTGGAGCTAAAGGCTGGTTATATGAAGGTGGGATTCGGGTTCCCATGATTGTGAAATGGCCCCATCAGGGAAGGGAGAATATCGTCTGCGATGAACCGGTGATCAGCACTGATTTTTACCCCACCATTCTGGAAATGCTTGGTTTGCCATACGATTCCAAGAAGATTGATGGCAAGAGCATAACTCGTTTAGTTAAAGGTAAGAAAATGGATCGTGGGCCAATTTATTGGCATTTTCCACATTACAGTAACCATGGGATGCAAAGTCCGGGAGGTGCGATTCGGGATGGGGATTACAAACTGCTTGAATATTTTGAAAATGGAACCGTTCAAGTGTTTAACCTCGTCCAGGATATTGGAGAGCAAAAAGACCTCGCCAAGATCGAGGTTGAGAAAGCCAATAAGCTGCTCCGCAAACTTCATCGTTGGCGTAACCGGGTGGGTGCCCAGATGATGAAGCCCAATCCAAATTACGATCCCACCACAGACCTGTGGTCCGGAAAGAAGTAACCTTTAAAATGGCCATGACAACAATTGTCTTTTCCATTGGCCTATGTTGTCTGATTTTGAATGGATTCGGGAAGGATGCGGGTTGGTCAAGTCAGGAGATTTATTCCGGATCCCATGTAAATTCGGCGACTGCCCATGATTATGACGGGGATGAGAAACAGGAAATTCTCTTCTCGGCAGAAGGAAAATTCTTTATGTATTTTGGTCCTGAATATGACCAGCCCTTCGTATTTGCCGAAGCCACGCCCAAATATGCCAAGATGAAACCACGCTGTATTCATTGTGTCCTTCATGATGTTGATGGGGATGGGGATCTTGACTTTGTGGGTTCTTATGTTCGGGAAGTGTTCTGGCTTGAATGCCCCGATCAAAATCCAACCAACACTACTTGGGAAATGCATCTGATAACCGATGAGATCTTTGGAGTTCATTGCCTTCGTTCCTTCGATATCAACCAGGATGGTAAGAATGATTTGATCACCAATGATTTTAGCGATGACAAGGGACCTTATTCCCGATCGGTTTGTTGGCTTAAGCCCAAGCTTAGAAAAAAGAAACCTATGGAGTGGACGATCATTCCCCTCGCCAAAGGGACGGCTCAGGGAGGCAGTCATTACTTCGACTTTGGGGATGTTAACGAAGACGGGCGAATTGACTTTGCCATGGGGGCCAAGGGTAAGCCCTTTGAAAACGGAAATTATTTCGCCGTTTATTATTCTCAGGCGGATATTACCAAGCCCTGGCGAAAGGAATTGCTTCCAGGAGCCGGAGAACAATTTGGAGCTACGCATGCTGCCCCTGCGGATGTGAATGGGGATGGTAAGATCGACATCCTAGCAACCCGTGGCCACGGCGTGGGGGTATTATGGTTTGAGGCTCCCGACTGGAAACAGCATATGATTGATGATACCATTGATTCCACGCACTCGACCGATTTTGGAGATATTGATGGAGATGGCGATATGGATATGAGTACCGTTGGATATGAATCCAAGCTGGCAGTCTGGTACGAAAATGATGGCAAGGGAAATTTCACCCGCCATATTCTAAGTCGCGATCAAATGGCCTACGATACCATGATCTCCGACCTGGATGGTGACGGGCACAAAGATATCTTGGTGGCCGGCCAGCGTAGCCATAATGTCGTTTGGTTTAAAAATCCGGCTAAGTAAAGAGCTGCAGTCAAAAATTATTTTAAAGCGGGCCGTTGAGATCGTGCCGCTTAAAAAAGTCCCAAAGTAACTGGTTGGTATCCGAACCATTTAGATCAAGATTGAACCAGACATGTCCGCCATTAATCACTTTGTAATGTTCGACCCAGGAAGTGCCGTTATTATCGGAGTAGACGGATTTTTCCACGCTAAGATTGCCGGAATTCATGGTAGTGACCACGGGTGTAGTACTTGCTCCATTCCAAGCGGCCCAGGAGGTGAGAGTATCGGTGGTGGATGTACTCCCATCCCCACCTGAGTAGGCTAGCACATAATCGGCAGTGCCGTGAAGATTGATCATAGGGACGGGGTTGGTGGGATCAGGATTACCGTCTAGCATCGTACCGGAAACGGATCCGATGGCAGCGATCTGGTCGCTCATCAATCCGCCTAGAAAATAGGACATCATGCCGCCGTTTGAATAGCCACAGGCGTAGATTCGGTTGGTATTTACTTTGTAATTAGTGGAAATGGATGTGATCATGGCACTTACAAAACCGGTATCATCAGCACTGCTTTTGTTGTCTCCACCGGGCAGGGAGGTATTCCAATGACCGGATCCTGTACTGTCGGAGGAGCCCTGAGGATAACAGAGAAGAAAATTTTCCTGGTCGGCAAGCACACGCATATCCGCAGTTGCAAGATGACCACTGCTGGTACCGCCGTAACCATGAAAGTTAAACAGGAGGGGGACCCCTGAACCACCATCGTAGGAACTGGGAACATAAAGTAAATATTCCCGGGTAAGCCCATCGTGCTGTAAACTGAGACTTTCAGAATCTTTAGATGAATTGGAGGACTTGTCTTTAGATGAATCATCCGATTTGTTGTAATAATCCCACCAATTTTCATATCCAGATTTATCGATTGAGTCGCTCTTGGAGTCTTCAATGGAAGTCCCAATCACAGATACAGCAGTCCATTTGTCTAAGTCTTGATCATAGAGATACCAAGTCTGGTTTGTATCTTTCCAACGGTAAAATTTTCCGTCATTTCCTGCATGCCAGTAGTGCCAGCCTTGATCCTCGTCACTGTAAACCCAGGGGAATGCTCCGTGCCAGTTCCATTGGGTATGATTATTTTCTGCATTCAACCAAACACAGAGAGTCAATAGAGTACTTATTGTTCCCAGTCTAGGGAGAAGAAGTAACTGTTTGGATTGAAACATGAATTTAAGAAAGTCTTCTGCGGTAAGATAGTCAAATCGTTTGGCTTATTTCCTACTCTCTATCTTGACGATGGCTGTTTAACTGGTTTGAAAGAATTTTATGCCCATTCATCCAAACCGAAAATTATCCTGTCTTTTAATATTTCTATTAATTTTCTTTGGCTCGGTATTTTCCAGGGAGTCGGATTTAAGGGTAATGAGTTTCAATATCCGGCTAGGCGTGGCCAATGATGGAGAGAATCACTGGGACAAGAGAAAAGAATTGGTGCTTAAAACCATTGAGAATTTCGAACCCGATCTTTTGGGTTTACAGGAGGTTTGGGAGGTTCAGGAGGAATACTTGAAAGAAAGGCTTTCCGATTATGCTTATTACGGGAGAAGTCGTCGTATGGAACAAGGAGAGCAATGTGCCATCATGTATCGCAAGGATCGATATGAAATGCTGGAGGGAAAAACTTTCTGGTTGTCTGAAACACCCGAAATCGTTGAAAGTAAAAGCTGGGATTCCTCCCTGCCTAGGATCGCCAACTGGACTTTGTTAAGGGATAAAATGAATGACAAACAGGAGATCTTTTTCATCAACACTCATTTTGATCATAAGGGGAGAGAATCGAGAAAGAAGGCGGCTCTTCTTTTAAAAAAAAGGATTCAAGATTTGCACGAAGATGCCCGGGTGATTCTAACCGGTGATTTTAATGCTAAAGAAGGAAGTGACCCTCATTTAAGATTAGTAGGGGGGAGAATAGTCGATACTTTCAGAGTCATACATGCCAAACATACCACAGAAGAGAGTACCTTGAGCGGTTGGAATGGAAGAACCTCCGGTAATCGAATTGACTGGGTTTTGTGCACGAGAAATTTTCGTGTCCTATCGGCAAACATTGATCGTTCAGAGTTCGGGGGGAGATATCCGTCCGATCATTATCCGGTGACTGCCACACTTAAACTACGGAAGTAGGGATTAAATGAAAATTGCAATACTGGTCACGATCACTCCTGATCCATAAGATTTGAACTGGTGGGCACTTGATAATGAGTAGGAAACAATCAGTGTAACAGGACACCAATCCGGCATAGGAGGAAGAACGACATGCAAAAAGTTAGACTTTCTTTACTAATAGGAATCCCATTAATACTGGAACAATAGAAAGATCACCGGAACTTAAATACATCGAGGTGTTGGTCTCGGACACCAATGGGATCGATCTGGATTATGCACCGCATAGCTAACAAAAAATTTAAAATCATTAGTTGCCTAAAATTCTCTTTTGCCTGGGATATCTTGAAATCGCTAGTTTCTTTCTTTTGTTGGAGCATGGTTAAGAGATTTAAGAATGTTTACTCCAATGCCCTCTAGGCTTTAAAATTCTTTGATGAAAGATTTATAAGAGATCGTAGCTTGAGTTATTTTTGGTCAAAAAAAATAAAGTGGGTTGACAACCCATACAGAAAAAATGGAAGATTGGTATGAATGAAATCAATACATAAATGTATATGTGATTAATGTACAATCCTTGAACAAATTTTTTATTTGTAAAATGTATACAGTTCGTCATTAATCATAACTCGTATTTTACGAACCCCAAACTCAAAACATAAAATATATCCTGTGAAAACGAAAAATATCCTACTCATACTAATAAGCTCAATCCTCATCCCATTTGTGACATATGCGGATGACCATGCAGAAGAACCCGAAGCAGCTGAAATTGTTTACGACGGTTCCCTCCTTCCAGACGACTTTGTGGGAGTAAGTTTCTGGCTTGCTACGGCCATGATGCTCGCCGCCACGGTATTTTTCTTCATCGAGCGTGACCGCGTTAAGGGTAAATGGAAAACTTCCTTAACAGTGGCTGGGCTGGTAACAGGTATTGCATTTTGGCATTACATGTACATGAGAGAGGTGTGGGTCAACACTGGGACAAGCCCCACAGTTTTTAGATACATTGATTGGTTGATCACTGTTCCATTGCAGATTGTCGAATTTTATTTAATTCTCGCAGCAGTTACCAAGGTGAGCGTGGAACTTTTTTGGAAGTTACTCATTGCTTCGCTAGTTATGTTGGTTGGTGGGTATGCTGGGGAAGCTGGCTATGCAGATGTCGGTCCCGCTTTTGTAGTTGGTATGGCTGGTTGGCTTTACATAATTTACGAAATTTTCAAAGGAGAAGCTTCGAAATTAAACGAAAACAGCGGTAACCCAGCCAGTCAGCAGGCTTTTAAAACTATCCGTGCGATCGTTACCTTTGGCTGGGCCATTTATCCGATTGGATATTATGTCGCTTATATGGGTGGTGGAAGCAGTGACAGCGAAGCATTAAACATTATCTACAACTTAGCAGATTTGGTAAACAAGGCGGCCTTTGGACTTGCCATCTGGGTCGCAGCTGTAAGCGATAGCGAGAGCGATCAGACAGTTTAATTTTTTCCACTAGATACTCAATCTATGGATTGCAGTTTAGACTTCCTGAGCCGTCTTCAATGGCGGCTCAGGAATTACTTTTGCGAAGATCCCGTACTCAGAGACTTTGTGGATGATCCATATTTCTGGTCAGGTCAAAAAATTCGTGCCAAAATTTGTTTCTCCGTTGGTAAATCTTTTGGCCTTGAAGAAGATTTGCTACTAGACATAGCCGCTTTTACTGACCTTCTGCATAATGCCAGTCTCATCCATGATGATTTAATTGACGATGATGCAGAGAGAAGGGGATATGAAACCCCGTGGAAAAGATACGGTAAAGAAAAAGCACTCTTGCTTGGAGATTTACTGATTGCCAAATCATTTAATGTCTCGGGTCTCATCAATATTGAACCAATGGTAAAGGTTTCTTGGTCATCGGAATTATCCAATTGTGTCTACACTGCGGTCAAGGGAGCTTTCAAAGAATTAGATTTTGCATCCAAAATTACAAGCGATGTACTTTCAGGCTACACTGAAATGTCTCGTGACAAAACCGGAGTCATGTTTGCCCTGCCCGCCCGTTGTGTGGCCATTGCAGCCAGAAAAAACCAAGTAGTCCTTAATTCTATAACTGAAATCTTCACAAATTTGGCGATCGCTTACCAAATCCGTGATGATCAGTCTGATTATCATGGTATCAAAAAAGGTCGTAGGAACCCATCCGACTTCCAAAACAATAGACCGAACCTATACTACCTTTTGGAAAATTCAGCTTCCTTCGAAGGGAAACATCAAGAATTTATTGAGGATTTTCAAACAAGCCTGATCACATCAGCAATGGACTTGGCCAAACTCCATGTCCCTGAAATGAGCGATTTTTTTACCGGTGTTATTAAACCGTTCATCACTCTCACTTCTCCCATTCAGTCAGCCAGAAAAATCTTGGGTAATTCCTAACTATTGATCGTTACGGTAACCCCTCCACAGAGAAGTGATCAACGGGAACTATTCCTGCCCCCCCCGTAGAGCCATTGTTGTGGGTGCCGGTTTTGGTGGCTTGGCCATGAGTTTACGACTTAGAAGACTTGGCTATGAAGTTTCCGTGGTTGATAATAATCCAAAAGCGGGTGGTCGGGCCCAAGTATACGAAATAGGGAAATATAAATTTGATGGAGGCCCAACAGTCATAACGGCTCCTTTTTTGTTTGATGAATTATTCGAGCTGTATGGTAAAAAAAGATCGGATTATGTAGATTTTCTTCCTGTTGAGCCTTGGTATCGGTTTGAGTTTGTGGATGGTTCAAAATTGGACTACGGAGGACGTCTTGAAGATACTATCGCCGAGATCAACCGTCTTTCTCCTGGTGAAGGGTCGGGATATGAAAAACTGGTAGACTTCTCCAAAAACATATTTGCCGTGGGTTTTGAAAAACTGGCAGATCAACCTTTTCATCGATTCCGGACTATGATTTTTCAAGTTCCGGCTCTTCTATCCCTGAAAAGCTACCTTTCAGTTTATTCCTTGGTTGGTAATTTTCTTAAGGATGACCGTTTACGACGGGCATTTAGTATTCATCCCCTTCTAGTTGGAGGAAATCCTCTGCAAACCACTTCCATTTATTGCCTCATTCATTACTTGGAAAGAAAATGGGGAGTTTGGTTCCCCAAAGGAGGAACCGGAGCATTGGTCCAAGCCTTGGTAACATTAATGAGGGAAGCGGGGATTAAACTTGAGCTCAATCAGCAAGTGAATGAGGTGCTTGTCGAGGGTAAAAAAGCCTCGGGTATTCGTCTGCAGTCAGGGGAGCTAAAATCGGCCGACTTAATCGTTTTTGACGCCGATCCTCCCAAGGTTTACCGGGATTTAATTCCCGCCAAGCACCGATCGAAGTGGACGGACAAAAGACTCGGTCGCCTTTCATTTTCCATGGGCCTATTTGTTTGGTATTTTGGAACGAGTCGTTCCTATCCAGGAGTCGAGCATCATACCATCATCATGGGAAAGGCTTTCAAGGAATTACTCAAAGATATTTACGGTCGGAAAATCCTTTCCAATGATCTGAGTCTTTACCTGCACCGACCGTCAGCGACGGATCCAAGTATGGCTCCAAAGGACGGCGATGCTTTTTATGTGCTGGCACCCGTCCCCAATAAGCTGGCCAATATTGATTGGCGGGAGGCGGGGGAGCGGATTCGCATGCAAGTGCAGACTCAGTTGGAGAAAACCCTGCTTCCCGGCCTGGGAGACTGCCTCAAAGTTTCTCATTTTGTGACTCCAGACGATTTTGAAGGTAAATTTAACACTTTATGGGGTAGCGGCTTTTCGATAGCCCCTCTCTTTCGGCAATCCGCATGGTTTCGTTTTCATAACCGGTCAGAAGACCTGGAGAATCTTTATTTCTGCGGCGCGGGTACGCACCCCGGAGCCGGAGTTCCGGGAGTGGTCTCTTCGGCTAAGGTGGTGGAAAAACTGGTACCCCCTTCCCGACTCGGTGAGGAGGTGGCATTTCACCGGATTTTCCGCTCCAAAAGTCGTACCTTCTCGCTTGCTTCGTTCCTGCTACCGAAGGAAAGAGCTGAAGCTGTTTTTAGGTTGTATTATGTTTGCAGGACCCTGGATGATTGGGCGGACGAGGGGGAAGGGGAGAAACTGAAGCAAGCGATGATCTGTTGGAAAAATCATCATCCGCACGAACTCCTTGACCATTATCGATTCCTTCAGGCCAGGTGGGGTTTGGCCTCGTTGCCTCTGACAGAATTAATGGAAGCGATGATTGGTGAACAGAACCGTGTGCGGGTTCAATCGGAAGCTGAGCTGATTAAATATTGTCATGGAGTGGCAGGAACGATTGGATTGATGACTTGTCCAATTTTTGGAGTTACGGATACAGAAGCCTTGCAGCATGCCGATGATCTGGGTATCGCGATGCAACTTACAAATATCTGCCGGGATGTTCATGAAGATGCGGAAAAAGACAGGATTTACCTACCCGCAGATTTTTTTGAAAACTTACCCACCGTTTCCACCCTGCTATCAGAGAATTCAAAATCTCTGGCAGAAATCAATCTAGTTAAGAGCCGCCTGCTCAGGATTGCGGATCAAAGGTATGCCAGTGGAGAAGCAGGAATTCGTTATCTACCGCTAAGAATGAGGATTGTGGTCCGCTGGGCGGGTCGCATGTATCAGGAAATTGGTGAACTTATTAAAAAAGATCCGTCTTTCTATCATGCAAACCGGGCAGTGGTAACAGGGACGAAAAAAATGAGAATCTTACTACCCTCCTTCTTTCGGGCCTTTGTATCCTGATAAAATATGACCTACCTGGAGTTCCTAATTCAATTGATAGGCATTCCATTACTTGCCTTTACTACCTGGGCTGGGCAAAAAAAATGCCTTGATCGGAACACCCTCTCGGGCATTGGAGTGATGAGTGCTATTGCATTAGTTTACACCACCCCGTGGGATAACTATCTCATCATGAAAAATATTTGGAGTTATCCAGAAGGAGTAGTTCTTGGGACTATCGGCTTTGTGCCCATTGAGGAATATGGATTTATGGTCATGCAAACCATGCTTGCAGGAGTTTTATGGTCTATGATTTCACAAAAAGTGAAAGTTTTTAGGCTTAACTTTTCAGGCAAAGGATTTGTTTTGGGTTTAATTCCCGGCCTGATTGGGGCTTACTGTTTGAGTAGTGATTCGGGAACCTATGCCGGTCTAATCTTGGTCTGGGCATTCCCACCTTTGATGGTTCAGTGGGGACTGGGGGCGAGAACACTTGTCTCAGGTGCTAAGACCTGGCTGCCGGTTTGGGCCGGTTTTACGCTATATCTTTGCCTGGTGGATGCTCATGCGATTTCGGAGGGTATTTGGAGGATTTCTAAGGCCACACGTTCTGGCATTGAACTGGGTATTCTTCCGGTTGAGGAAGCTCTCTTCTTTGCCCTGACTAATTTGTTTGTCCTGCAGGGGCTTTGTCTTTGGCAGGCATGGAGAAATCAAGATTGATGAAATGGATAGAATGGAATCCAATAAGGATTTACTTATCCAGCGGGGAACCCTTACCTAAGTCCTATTCGATAGGTTTGACCAAGCTTACGCTTGGGCTTCTTATTCCCATGGGTGTTTTGGGTATATTGAGCTCTGATTGGCCCATATCCTACCAATTACTCCCGCTTTATTTAAGTCTCTTTCTTTTCGGAATGCCTCATGGTGGGGCTGATCATATATTAATCTGGGGAATGATCAAAAAAAGTACATGGGCATTCAAAATATCCACACTTTTACTTTACCCAACGCTGTCGGTTCTGTATCTGATCAGCTGGTTTTTCCAGCCTTTGGCTTCGGCTGTATTCTTTTTGGTCATCACCATTTTTCACTGGGGGCAGGGAGATCGATACTTATCGGTAAAAATGCACCGGGCGGGCTATCTCGAACGGTCCTTTTTTTTAAAATCTCTACACATAATGGCGAGGGGAAGCATTCCTATCCTCTTACCCGGTTATTTGGGTAACGAGACTTATCGTATGTTTTTGGAGGAGATGATCCGTCAGGGCGGTCAAGTAAATTATGACCTTGTTTGGATCACCCAAAATCAATCCTTTTTTCTTGCAATTCCACTAATTCTTACAGTGATGCAATTGTTTTTATCATTTCACAAGCTTGAAAAAAATGAGAAGGGAGCCTGGGCTTTTGACTTTTTTGAAGCTTGTTTTCTCTTGATTTGGTTTTTATGGCTTCCTCCCCTTTGGGCACTTGGGACCTACTTCGCACTTTGGCACAGTCTCCGGCACAGTCTTCGTATAATCTGGATAGACCCGATAGGGAAGGAAAGTCTGGAGAAAGGTGCTTATCTGAAACTCAAGGCACGCTGGCTACAAATAAGTGGGCTTATGACTTTTTTGGCTTTAGTTGGACTATGGTTTTTACTTGCCCTACCGCTTTCCTTCCGAGGGATCCAACTCGACTGGTTGGGAAAGGCAATGCTTGGCATTTCCATCCTTACTCTCCCACACACAGTCGTAGTCTGCTTGATGGATCGTTTTCAATTTAAAAAAGAGTTGGGTTAAATAAGTAAATGTCTACTATTAATTAGTGTGAATGTAACACGCCGGAGCATGATTGATCGAAGAAACTTTTTAAGGGGTGCAGGGTTGGCATTAGCTATACCGTTCTTTGAAAGCACATCCACCACGGCTTACGGGGCAATTGAAACAGTTCGAAACAAGCGAATTCTTGCGGTTGGGAATCACTTGGGCTTTTATCCAGGTGCGTTTTTCCCGAAGGAGGAGGGAACGGATTATGTAAGTAGTCCAACCCTGAAAAATATTGAAGGGCATAGGAAGAATTTCACGGTTTTTTCTCACCTTGATCATGATGTGGGTGGGGGACATGGCGGAGTAAATTCTTTTCTTACCGGGGTAAAAAAACAAGAATCCAAGGGTTTCCCGGAGAAAAATGTTTCCCTCGATCAGATTGCTGCGGAACATGTCGGCACCGCCGCCCGCTTTCCATCCATCACTGCCGGAATTGGGGAGGGTACTGATATGTGCTGGACCCGTACCGGCGTACGAATTCCACCGGTTAACAGCCCGGCTCGTTTGTTTAATGCCTTGTTTACCCAGTCCTCGCAGTCGGAAAGAAATCTTGAGCGTAATCGACTATCCCATCGGGGAAGTATACTGGACGCTCTCATGGGTTCCGCCAAATCCTTGCAGGGAAAAATCAACGGTTTTGATCGTGATAAACTGGATCAGTACCTGACTTCGGTACGCGAGGTCGAACTCCGATTGCAAATGTCCAAGGAATGGCTTGACCGGCCAAAGCCTGAGCCCGGAATAAGTCCAATCACCGATGAAGAACGGATGGATATTGAGGAAATGCCTTTATTCTTTGATTTACTTACCCTTGCTTTGCAGACGGATTCCACCCGGGTTGCCACCTTTGAGATTCCAATTGGATTTACCACCACCGATTTGGATGGAGTATCTTACGGCTATCATGGGCTTTCGCATCACAGCAAGGGAGAGGACAAACTGGCGGAGTTACAGGTTGCGGAGGATTATATTTTTAGCCAGGTAAATCGGTTGTTTACCAAGTTGCAGGAAGCCAAGATTTTTGATGATACCCTGGTGATCGTGGGTAGCGGAATGAGTGACGGATCCAGGCACAGCAACAAGAATTTACCCGTGCTGATGGCAGGGGGTGGATTAAATCACAAGGGGCATATTATTTCTCCGGAAGAGCATCATAAACGGATACCTTTGAGTAACCTTTGGCTGTCCGCACTACAATGGTTTGGAGTGGAACGGGATAATTTTGGGAAGAGCACCGGTACTTTTTCAGGGCTGAATTTTTCCTAAGTAATGTTGAGATTGGCATCCTTTGATCGATCCCGTTATGGGTTCATAGCCTGCAGTTATTCGAGTAATCTTCGGCTTTCGGTTTTTCTCTTATTGGCTTTCGGACTCCAATGTTTTTCCGCTGAATTTCCTCTCCGTACTTGGACCTCAAGCGAAGGTGTAGAAATACAGGCACGTTTAATTAGCCGATCAGGAGAAAAGATTATCATTGAAAGAAGTGATTCCAAGCAATTCCTCTTTCCGCTATCCATTCTTTCGGGACCAGATCAAGCTTATGTCCAGAATATCTTAAAGGAACAGGAGAAGTATCCATTGGTCACAGATACCAATCCCAGAGAATTTGTCAGTAAGTATTGCTACCAGTGTCATGGGGAAGAAAAACAGAAAGCGGATCGTCGTTTCGACCTGTTATCCTCATCGATTCAGGATTTCCGGGAACAGGAACTTTGGCAGGAAATTGTAGATCAGCTGAATTTGGGAGAAATGCCACCCGAGCATGTGTCCCAGCCGAGTGAAGTTGAGAGACTTGCGATAATCGATTTAATTACTCATGAGATAGCTGTGGCTCGGGAGAAGT
>CACMQL010000018.1 GCA_902615835.1 uncultured Verrucomicrobiota bacterium | reverse complement strand
CATGACCGAAACGGCCATCATGAAAGGATTAAACTGGCTCAAGTCAGTCCAGGATGAAGATGGCGGCTGGGGTAAGAAAGATAAGGACGACCAAGGTAAACCTGTTGCCGGTGAGAAAACTAAGCCAGTATTCCGTGATGCTATGACTGGAATGGCTTTGCTTGCCTACCTCGGGCATTGTGAACTTCAAGATTCTCCCACCTTCGGGCCCACAGTCCAAAAGGGTATCGACTTTTTAACCAGTACTCCGCCTGATAAAAGTGTTGGTGCCGGAAATTATGGATCTTACTCCCACCCCATCCGTACTTACGCACTCTGCGAGGCATACACCATGACCAAAATTCCAAAGCTTAAAGAATATGCCAAACGTGCGTCTGAATTTATCATCAAAGGACAAAACGAAAGTGGTGGCTGGGCCTATGGCTACGGCAAAGGACCTGTTGCTCATACCGACTTATCCGTGACTGGTTGGAATATACAAGCACTGAAAGCTGCGGCTCTCACCGGTATTCCCATAGATGGTCTCGATGAATCAATGGACAAAGCCGTGGCGTATACCAAGAGATGTCAGGATAAATCAGGAAAATTTGCCTACAAAGAAAGTTCAGGAGGTAAGCCCAGTCTGACAGGAACGGGCGTTTTATGTTTGCAAATCTGGAAAAATGCAAGTTCCAAAGAAGCAGCGATGGGACTGGATTGGATCATTGCCAACCAGAAGAAAGACTGGAAAGATATCGATGTATATGAGTGGTACTACCACGCACAGGCTTGCTTTCAGGCAACAGGAGTCTCCGGAGGTTCCAAATATTGGCGGGCATGGAATAAAGATTTCCAGCAAATCGTGTGCGGAGCACAAGCATCAGATGGGCATTGGCCCCATGGCAAGCATTTCCATGGTGACACTGATATTTATCGCACAACCATGACCATTCTTATGCTGGAGGTGTATTACCGATATATGCCTTCCACCAAAGTATAAACTGGATTCTTACTCTGCTTGAGTTTCGAGCGTTCCTTTTTAATTTTTACTCCATGAAATTTTCTTATTTTATCACCCTTTTGATCCTGCCATCGTTGTCGATTTTCGCTGATTCCGCTCAAATAACCATTTCCGGAAATGACACCATGCAATTCGATCTTAAAAGTTTTGAAGTAAAAGCCGGACAGAAAGTTGAACTAACTTTTAAAAATATTGGAAAGATTCCCAAAATCGCAATGGGCCACAATCTTGTTGTTCTCAAAAAAGGCATTTCCGCAGTTGCCTTTGGTCAAAAAGCCATGGGAGCAGGAGCCAATGCAACCAATGCTCTACCTGAATCAGTTAAGGGTGATACCATCGCATCCACCAAACTGCTGGGACCTGATGAAAATGAAACCATTACCTTCACTGCCCCGGAAACCGGTGATTATGAATATGTTTGCACTTTCCCCGGTCACTTCGCCCTGATGCGTGGGATCATGAAAGTGAAGTAATTACTCGTTCATTCGCCCGATCACTTTATTGATGGGCAAGATGACTCCTTGACATTTTACCGCTTAAACCTGATTTACAGGTGTATGGCATCCATTGAGAGCGAAAAAAAATATCTGGCTCAGGCAGAAGCCTCCGGAATCTTCAATACACTCCTCGCCTACACCCGGCTTTCAGGTCCAGGTTGGCTTCAAAGTGCCATTACCCTAGGAGGCGGATCCCTAGCTTCCAGCCTTTTTTTAGGAGTTCTTGCTGGGTACAGCCTGCTTTGGTTGCAACCTGTGGCAATTATTTTGGGCATAATTATGCTTTCAGCTATAAGTCATGTCACATTATCCACCGGCCAAAGCCCCTTCATCTCTATAAATAATGAAATCAATCCGGTACTAGGCTGGGGTTGGGCCATTGCGACAATTATGGCAAACCTTGTTTGGTGTCTTCCTCAGTTTAGCCTCGGAACGGCTGCGGTTACCCAAAACCTCATACCAGCTTTAAATAACACCGGGGGTAAAGTTCTCATTTGTGCATTCATCCTTACCATTGCCTTCCTAGTTGTTCGTGCTTATGACAAGGGTTCCACCGGGGTGAAGATTTTTGACTGGGTATTAAAAATTATGGTTGGGATTGTTGTGATTTCATTTTTTGGAGTTGTCATAAAACTAAGCATAAGTGGAGAAGCCAATTGGGGTTCCATTATTGCCGGATTTGTTCCCAATTTTTCCCTTTTCAGCTCCCCGGCTGAAACCTACATCCCTTTTCTCGAAGAGACGGGTGAGTTTCGAAGTTTCTGGGAAACTAAAATTATTGGACTGCAACAGGATGTAATGATTTCAGCCGCCGCAACCGCAGTGGGTATAAACATGACTTTCTTTATGCCCTTTGTACTTCTCACTAGAAAATGGGGTCGCGAGCATCGTGGGCTTGCAAAATTTGACTTATGGACTGCCCTTCTTATTCCCTACATGATTGCCACTAGCTGTGTTGTCATTGCAGCCGGAGCTCGATTTAATGGAAAGCCAGAATCAGCCTTTGATCAAAAAGGACAAATCCATTTCAATCTCCAAAAAGGATATTTAGATCTTGCCACGGCTAGGGCTCGCATGGAATGGAATGATACTACATTTGATTCCTTCGCTCCGGTTCAACAGGATGCCATCCTTGAGTCACTTCCTCTGGCTGATCGTCAATTAGCAGCCATGTTGGTAAAACGGGACGCTTTCAACTTGGCTGATTCCCTCGAATCACTTTTTGAAAGCAAGGCATTTTCACATTATGTTTTTGGAATTGGTGTGTTGGGTATGGCCCTGTCAACGATTATTATTCTTATGACGATCAATGGTCATGCCATTTGTGAAGTACTCGGAAAACCTCACAGCGGACCTACTTTTCGAGTAGGTGCCTTGCTTGCGGGAATTGGGGTACTCGGACCTTTCTTTTGGCAGGATGCTGCCTTTTGGTTGGCAATACCTACCTCAATTTTAGGCTTCACCCTGATCCCGGTGGCTTACTTAAGCTTTTTTCTGTTGATGAATAATATACAAGTCCTTGGAAGAGAAAGACCCCAGGGAAAAAGCCGAATGATATGGAATGCATTTATGCTACTCGCTCTGGGTTTAATGGGGACTGCAGCCGTTTATGTGGCATGGAACAAATCTTGGGGGCCAGTTCCATTTGGAAAAATAGCACTTATCTCGTTCGGGATTCTTATGCTCATCGGACACTTTAGCCTCAAAAATAAGAAACTAGTTAAAAAAGTTGAAGGTCTCGAGATGAAATTGTCACGCTTAGCCGACAAACTTTCCACTCAGAAAGAGTCTTCATAGCTGGAAAAACTTTACTTTTGTGTTCTACTGGCCAAAGGTACCCATATTCTTCTCTCACCTGTTGCATCTCGCTTGGAATAAAGAATCCATGCCTCCCCTGTGGTTGTATCGTACTTAATGAGGCGCTTATACAAAAAGGGTTTTGAATCTTGGGAATAATACTCCGCACTCACAATTTGAAATCTACCCGCCTTGGAGGAAATCGATGCAAAACTGGGTGGCGGGGGAATATTTGAAGGCAAACGAGGAGGGCTCGTCAGTAGGTTGGTTCCTTTGTCCGCTTGGCCGTAGGACAGAGAGCATACACTTTGAAAAAATAGAAAGAAGCTAATGAATTTTACCATGGTGATGTATCTTGGATAGATGTTGGTGCAGTTTTTTTCAACCTTGAAGGCTACCTGAGACAATCCATGTTAGAGACAAAGAGAAAAGTAAGCCTTCATTTGAAATTCATAAAATTTTCTCGGCATGTAAATTAAAAAGACCTTCAGTCTTACCCTTACTTTTAGCCTATATGGTTTAATTAAACATAGGTTCGTAAGTTTGATAAAATTATTTTTGAGACAATCTATTTTTTTGTTTCCCAATATCTTCTCTTAGGCAAATTAAATAATTGGATCAGGCCAAAAGGTATTCTATTCCTCTTGCTGAATGAAAACCATTGATTGAAACCAGTTATCCCTGTCGGTAAAAGTACCGCCAAGGCACTGCCATCTCCCGGATGCCCGATATAAAAATCCCTCCGTATCCTTGTATTCCCTTTGAATTAGTTCATTTACATCTTTTTCCAAGTCTTTGAGGGAATTTGCTTTTATTACCTTGAATTTACGCTGTACCCTAATCATGAATTTAATATGTTGATTCTGATTCGAAAGTAAAGATTTCGAAAGGCTAAATTTTGATGGCACCGCAAACTAAAAATAAGAAAACCCTAAAAATGCATAAAGATATATCTTCCTTGAATGAAGATGATATCATTGCCATTAAATCGCTGCAAGAATCCTTTGGCATTATTAAAAATGAAATCGGCAGGATTATAATTGGACAAGAGGATGCTATTCAAAAAATATTTATATGTATGCTTTCCCAAGGTCACGCCTTATTGATGGGAGTCCCTGGCCTCGCAAAAACTCTTTTGGTCAATTCCATCGCCCAAGCGATTTCACTCTCTTTTTCGAGGATTCAATTTACCCCAGATCTTATGCCTTCCGATGTGACTGGAACTGAAATTCTGCAAAACAGAGAGGACGGTGAAGGACGCGAATTTAAATTTGTTAAGGGGCCCGTTTTTACAAATGTACTGCTTGCCGATGAGATCAATCGTACACCCCCTAAAACACAGTCCGCCTTGCTTGAAGCAATGCAGGAAAAAAGGGTTACGATTGCCGGCAAGAACCACCACTTGCAAAAGCCTTTTTTTGTCTTAGCCACTCAAAATCCGATTGAACAGGAAGGCACCTACCCTTTACCTGAGGCTCAACTTGATCGATTCATGTTCCTGATTAGACTTGATTATCCAAGTCGAGATGAAGAATTATCCATTGCGAGAAACACGACCGGGGGGGATCTGCCCACACTTTCAAAAGTACTTACCGGAAAGAAAATGAAAGATTTCCAGCAACTCGTTGAAAAAATTCCGGTCCCTGAAAATGTTTTTGAAAAAGCAGTTGATTTAGTCCGAAAGACAAGGCCCGCATCGGCTGATGCACCGAAGTGGGTTAAAAATTCCGTTCAGTGGGGAGCAGGACCCAGAGCAATCCAGTTTTTAATTCGCGGAGCCAAAGCCCGGGCAGTCATCGAAGGTAATTTTATTACCACTAGTGATGACTTGGAGGCTGTGGCGTTGGCGGTCTTGGATCACCGGATCATCACGAATTTCCATGCTAGGTCCGAAGGGATATCCAGTATTGATGTTGTTAGAAGATTAATCGAAGAAGCAAACAAGGAAGAAAAATAAAGTTAATGCCTCTTCAGGAGAGCAATTTTTTTGAATACATTGACCAAAAGGCAATAGCCAGACTTGGAGGCATTCCGATGCTGGGACACTTCCCAATGGAGGGAAGTGTGAGCGGTCATCACAGAAGCAATCACAAGGGTTCTAGTGTGGAGTTTGCAGAATACCGTGAATACACTCCTGGCGAAGATCCCAAGAGAATCGACTGGCGAGTCCTCGCCCGAACAGACAAGTATTTTTTAAAGGAATTTGAGGCAGAGACCAATTTGCGGAGTTATCATCTTTTGGATTGCAGTGCTTCCATGAAGTTTGGCAAGCCAAGTTCCAAATTTGCATTTGCCAAAAGATTGATTGGTACATTGAGTTATTTATATTTACAGCAGGGTGATGCAGTAGGACTTTCTGTGCTGCATCCAGAAAAAGGTGAAGAAATTCCTGCTCGGCGTAGCCCAGCCCAATTACAAGATATACTCTTTAACCTAAGTCAAGCACAAGCCAACGGAAAGAGCCCTGTCATTGATCAACTGCATCAAATTGCCGAATCAATTAAAAGCAGAGCCCAACTCCTTATTTATTCTGATTTTCTCGAGGACCCAAAATCGGTTTCCAATGTGATCCATCATATGCGGGAACGCAAACATGAGGTAGTTCTTTTTCATATTATGGACCGACAGGAAGTGGAGTTTGTTTTTGATCGTCCCACTCGATTTATTGATCTTGAGGGCGGGCCTTCCATTTTAACCGAAACAAATATCATAAGGGATGACTATTTGAAGCAAATGGGAAAACATCTAGAAGAGATCAGAAAAATTTGTACTGAAAGTCAGTGCTCTCATTATTTTACAGTGACTGATTCAAGGGTGGATGATGCCCTCCGTGAATTTTCATTCGAGAGAACCCAGGCTTAATACCTGATGAGTTTCTTACAACCCATCGCCCTTTTTGGAATCCTTCTCGCAGCGGCTCCCTTAATCATCCATCTCCTCAATTTATTGAGACACCGCCGTGAATCATGGGCTGCCATGAGGTTTCTTGTAGAAGCAAAGGAAAGATCCTCGAGAATGTCAAAGATTCGCCGATGGCTAACTTTGCTAGTACGGATGCTGATTATTGCTTTGCTGGTGATTTTGTTGGCTCGCCCCATTTCATCAGGAAATCAATCGTTGCTTGATTTGGCTGCAAAAGAGCCGGAAGTTCTGATGTTGATTTTGGATAGATCTTCGAGTATGCGAAAAAAATCTGAGAATTCTTCCAAAACTCTTCTGCAACATGGACTGGAGGAATTTGATCGATTCACAAAATCATGGCCTGAGAGCAAACTCGTAGTGATGGAGACCCTTTGGGCGGAGCCCATTTTTTTGGACACGGTTGATACTCTATACACTGAAGAAATGGAGGAAATTGTTGGCCCAACTGACAGCGGTGCGATTCTCCCGGAAACCATAAATCGGGCATTGGTCTGGTTGGATGAGGCAGATGTGGCTCAGGCAGAAATATTGATAGTCTCTGACTTTCAGAGACCAAGTTGGCAAGTAAATCAAAATTCTGAAATGCTCCAAAGTATTAACGAAACCATCAATGAAAAGCAGGGTTTATGGAAACTAAAGTTTTTACAGATGAAGCCTGGAAAATCCTTCAATTACAGTCTTACTTGTAAGTCCTATTCCGAAGAAACTGATTCCTTCTTCCCCACTCTGCAGATTTTGGGAAATAAGAAAGGTCAGGAAAAATTAGCCCTTAAAATCAGGATCAATGGGATTCAGTTTCCAATGGAGTCTGAATTTACCTATCCATCCACAACTTGGACTCCAACAATTCCACTCGCCGGACAGCCAAGAACGGGATGGATAAGCATAAGCCTGCCAGAAGACTCATTCGCTGAAGATAATGAATATTTTTTCACTTACGGGAATCAATCCATGCTAAAGGTAGGGATTTCCTGTGAAGATCCTCAGGCAAAAAAATGTATTATTGCTGCCTGTTCTTTAAATCCTGAGAAAGTCTTTCTGACTGAAAATTTGTTCACCAACCGGCAGGAAGAGCTAATAAAGCATGAATTGCTAGTCATACAGGGAGAGGTTCCCCAAGAAAGTCAGGGGTGGGTCGACCAGTTCCTTTTCGATGGTGGCGTGGTTATTTTTTTCCCATCAGAAGAATCAAAGAATAAAATTTTTACTTTTCAAAAATGGGGTGATTACAAAATTTTATCAGAAGACGATTTTTGCAGTGTCCGCGAATGGATTCGAAATGAAGGAGTATTTGCAAACACCGCCAATGGAAAGGAATTACCACTATCGCATCTGAAAATTCAGAAAAGAATTATTCCGCTGGAAGGCCAACCACTAGCCTTTTATACCGATGGAAATAATTTCTTGACCCGAAAGATCCACGGCCGAGGAGTGCTGTATTCTTTCTCCACTCTCCCCAATAAGGCCTGGTCGAGTCTGGACGAGGGTTTTGTTCTCGTACCCGCATTGCAACGAATTATCGAAGAATGTGAGCGTAAAACAAATTTCCAAATAATGGAATGCGGGGATAATCATTCCCGCAAACTTCAAAGTGTACTTGCGATCACCGGTGAAAAACGAGACAAGCCTGCCATTAATGCCGGGATTTATCAGCATTTAGGAAATTTGGTGGCAGTTAATCGTCCGGCAGATGAATCCACTTACGACCAGCTGGAAAATAACCAATTGCGACAGCTAATTTCTTCTGAATATGCTTCCTGGAGTGACGCTCAATCTGCCAACTCTTCCTTTCAAAGAGCCGAAATCTGGAATTTCTTTCTGGTTTGCATGATTCTTTTTCTTCTTTTCGAGGGTGCTCTCAGCTTACCACCTAAAAGTTTTAACAGAAGAGTGCCCTTGCAATGATTTTCGAAACCGGATTCTGGCAAATTCAAGGAAGTCCATTCTCCTGGGCCTTCGCCTTTGTAATCATACTTATTGCTTTGATTATCAGTTTTCAGACTTGGCTGAGAATGAAAAAAAAACGCAGGATTGCCCTGCTGGAAAGTTTTCGCGTTCTAATTGTCATGCTGGTTGTTTTTACCCTTTTTGACCCCGGGATGGTCGAAAAAATTGATAATACCAAAAAATCACAAATTATCTGCCTGCAGGATGTATCGGAAAGTATGCAAACCAAGGATGTCATGGTGGAAGATGGAGAACCCATTGAAAGATCAGCATGGTCAAAAAAATTTCTTCAAAACCAATGGGTTCAGAATCTGGAAACAAACGCTTCCTTTTTGGTTAAAAATTTTTCCTCACCCGCAGGTCCCAAGGCCACTAATATCACACATGCTATTCAACAGGTTTTGAATCAAAACGACTCCGTGAAAGCCATTCTTGTTCTAACGGATGGCGATACCAATAATGGATCCTCGGTATTGTCGGTAGCTGGTAAAAGTCGGGCGTTATCTGTGCCCGTTTACAGCGTAATCACGGGATCGGATGCTTCCCTTCCTGATCTTTCCCTTGATGAAGTTTTCGCTCCGTCTTATGTTCTTCAGGGGGAAAGGGTAATGATTAGCTGGCAGGCAACCAATCATTTCAAAACTTCTCAAAAGACTTCTCTTTCCCTTTTTTCGAACGGCGAGAAAATCCTGGAAAAACCGGTTGATTTCCAGGGAGGTGAGAGCATTTCGGGAAACCTCTCCTGGCTGCCAGAGAAAGAGGGTCAAATTGACTTCGAAATCATACTCGGTGAAGTGAAGAAAGAAACTTACAAAAAAAATAATCAAAAAAAAATACGCACCCGGGTAGAAAGTAAGACCATTCGAGTCCTCATTGTGGATTCTCTTCCTCGGTGGGAATACCGGTATTTACGAAATGCCCTAAGCCGGGATCCCGGTGTAAATTTATCATGTGTTCTTTTGCACCCGGGAATGGACTCTCCGAGTGGAGCAACCTACATCCCCGAGTTTCCAACTGATGAGGCAAGTTTGTCTCCCTACGATGTCATTTTTCTTGGAGATGTCGGACTGGATGAAGCTGAACTGAATGAAGATCAATGCGATCTTCTCGCAAATTTAATTCAATATCAGGCCTCAGGTCTAATCTTTATGCCCGGCAGAAGAGGCAGGCAACAATCTCTTACCAAGACATCCCTAGGAGAGATTCTTCCGGTAGTCTACGATTTCGAAAAACCTCGCGGCCTTGGGACTCAAAATCCTGCATCCTATATCCTGACTCAAAAGGGAAGAGACCACTGGTTAACTAAACTACGCGGCACCGGAGAAAAAAGCCGAGATTTTTGGTCTAAACTACCAGGATTTCATTGGTCGGCTACTGTGAGTAAAAGCAGGCCAGGCTCAGAGGTATTGGCGGTCCACTCCAACTATGTGACGGAGTGGGGAAAAATGCCTATCCTTGTGATCCGGCAGACGGGAGCCGGTAAATCACTGTATTTAGGTTCTGATTCGGCCTGGAGATGGCGTAGAGGCGTGGAGGATAAATATCATTATCGTTTCTGGAGCCAGGTTGTCAGATGGATGGCACATGGTAGATATTTAGCAGAAAAAGAGGGAATTAAATTAATCCCAAGCCCTGAAAATCCCCGGCTTGGTGAAAAAGTTTTTCTCCGTTGCATCGTTCATGATCAATACGGCTTTCCTCTTGAAAAAGGTCAGGTGAAAGGGGTTGCCCGACATGCAAATGGAGAAGTTGAAAATGTCACATTTCGAAAGGATCCTGATTGTTCGGGAGTTTTCCTAGCCTCCATTCAGGCAGCAGCTGCCGGTGAGCTACGCTTCGAAGCAGTCTGTGAACCAGTTGACAATTTCATTAAAACCAAACTTTATGTAGAAGAATCAAATCGCGAGAAACAGGGTAATCCTGCAAATCCCGTTGCGCTTCAACAACTCGCAAATTTAACTGGAGGTGTTTCAAAAAATTACCGCGATGCCAAAGATGTGATTTCTGCCTTATCACTCGAATCCAAAACCACTCCGATGTTGAAGATTAATAACCTAAGGACCAATTTGTATTGGGGCTCATTTCTTTTTTTTCTGCTGGCAATATACTGGACGGGCAGGAAATTCTTTGGGATGGTTTAGCACAAAAATGAATAATCAGGATTTTATCTCTAAGAGATTCTCCCCGAATTCCTCGAACCAGCTCAAGGACGGACTGGTCGGATTTTTCCATATTCTACAAAAAACAGCCCGCGTGCGACTGGTGCTGAAATTTCTTTTTCTCATTTTCTTCTTTCTGGGGATTTCATGGATGAGTCTAAGTGTTTCGGATCGAATTTGGGAGACACCCGTTGCCTGGCGCTCGGTCATCCTCTTTACCGGAATTTTTCTTTCCACCTGGGCCGCGTGGAACCTATTCCTCCACATTTTCCGCCACACCTGTAATACCTTATGGCTGGCTAAAAAAGTGAGGGGAATCTCCCGTGCAAAAGGGGAAAGACTGCTTGGGATTGCCGAAATTGCCAAAACTGGCTCATCCGCAGAGCTGACATTTTCAAGCCAGATCTTTGAGGCAGCCCAGCAAAAAATGCTGGAAGAAATTAGTTCGATTGAACCTGGAGAAGTCTTTCCATGGAAAATCATACGCAACCCAGCCATATTTGCCTCCACAATTTTTGTAATCATGGTCTTCTTTTGCTTTTCATTTCCTGAGCTAAGTAGAAATTCATTTTATCGATGGGCTCTTCCTTTTTCCCCGATTGAAAGAGCTACACTGACTGCATTTACAAATATCGAAAAGCGAGACCTCTATATCATTGCGAATGAAAGCCATGTCACACGGTTTTCATTGTCGAAAAATTCTAAAGGCAAACCAAACTATGCAAGTCTGCATAAGACAGGTGCTCCAGGTTTTGATTTGATGGCACCGATCAATGGTCAGGTGTATGAATTTAGATTACCCCCCCAAAAAGAGTCTTTCTCAACAACGCTTCAGGCCGGTGATTTTTCAAGAGAATTTAAGGTCAAGCCTATCCCAAGACCCAAGCTTGAGTCAGTGATCGCTACAGTTGAATATCCTGCCTATCTATCGATGGATACTGAAGACTATGAAGTTCTAAATCATAAGATTTCAGTGCCTGAACATTCGAAAATTTTTCTGCACGGCAAAGCAAATCGGGAGATTTCAAAATTGCTTCTCAAAAGCGGGCAGGCACAAATAGGTCAAAATCCAGACGCCATCTACTTTGATTTTCAACTTGGGAAAATCAGGGAAAATCAAAATTACGAGCTTCATCTGATGGATCGTTTTGGGTTTTCTCAAATGGAACCTGATATTCTTTTTGTCGATATCCAAAAAGATCTCCCGCCCTCTGTTCGCTTAAATCCGCAAACTGATATTTCGCCAGTCTTGGCTTTTGAAACCCGAAAAATTAACTTTCAACACTCGGATGATTTCGGTTTATCAGAAATTTCCCTACTCTTTGAGATCTCCAAGGGATCGCAAAGCAATGACCGTCAAGTGCTATTTAGGAAGTTTTTTCCTTCTCGTGGCGAAATCAGTTTCGATCTTTCTTTTCCTTTTGATCCAAGCATTTTTGATATTGGCGACGGAGATGAGATCGTCTTTTATGCAAGTTCCAAAGATCACTACCCACACAGGGATACCGTTTATTCAAAACCGCTTAAACTGAAAGTTGTAGGACCTGAGAAACATGCCGAAATGATCCGTGTTCAGATGGATTTGGTGATTGCTGAAGTTTCAGAAATAGCCCGCTGGCAGGAAGCCATTCAATTTGAAACCCTCTCTTTAGAAACCACAATCAATGATAAGGATGATCGTGAATTGGACCGAAAGTCAGCCAATGAAATTTCAAACTTGCAGGGTGACCAAAAAGATCTCGCCAGTAGCCTCAACTCAATAACCCGAAGTGGATTTGACACATTGAATGAAGCCACGAAGAACCCATTATTTGACTTAGAAATATTAAGGGAATTTGCTACTTCCTTGCAGAAAATGGAAGAGACATCCCAAAATCCAATGCGTGAAGCAAAGCAAAAGTTAAACGCAGCAGGCAACTCCCAAACCTCCAAGGCCAGCCAATCGATGTTACAGGCGGCTGAATCTCAACAAAAAGCTTTGGATAAGCTTAGAGATGTGCTGGCAAAATTTTCAAATCAACTGGATAAGCTGGAAGCAATTACCCTTGCTGAAAGACTAAGGAAATTAAAAAGGACGGAGCAAAAAATTTCTCAAAAATTGGTTTCTCTTCTGCCGTCCTCCATCGGACGAATGACAACTCAGCTAAACAACGATAATCGAGTTTCGGTTTACGAAATGGAAAAAATTCAGTCCAAAGTAAGCCTTGATGCGGATGAAATTAAAAATGAAATAAGCAGATACCATGAAAGAACTAACAAGTCGGAGTACGGCGAAGTCAGTAAGCTCATGACACAAGCCAAAGCTAAGCAAGAACTGGCTTCAGTTGCCCAAAGTCTTCGAAACAACATTTCCTTTCAAGCACTAAACGGATTGAATCAATGGGAACAACTTTTCGAATTATGGGCAAAACTCTTGCAGGTAGATTCTCCCGGTGGTGACTCATCCGGAGGAAATGCTGGTGGAAAAGACAAAACGGCTGAAATCCTTTCATTACTTAAAATTAGAAAAACCCAAAAGGAAATCCTTTTTAAAACTTCTAACCTCGACCAAGAAGGATTCCGCGGAAATAAAGATAATTGGGCGTCCTCTCTGACAAAACAACAGAACACTCTTATGATCGATTTGACCGATACCCAGATTTCAATGGCAGAGGAAGCGATTAATCCTCTCTTTGATGATACCCATATGGCTATGTCCAAGTCATCCGAAAAACTCTCGCAACAGGTTTTCACCCAAGTTACACAAGAGGCACAAAAAGAATCCGTTGAAATTCTCAGTGACCTCATCAATTTGTTGATTGAGGGGCAAGGTCAGGGGGAAGAAGCAAGAGACAACAAAAATCTTACTGCCATGGAACTTTTGATGATGCAAATGGGAAATAAAAACTCCGGAGAAGCCAAAGGAAAAAGTCCCCTTGCCGGTAAAACTGGAGGTGGTTCTTCCCAGGGTGGCAGTCCGAAAAAAGTCATCAACTCTCTTAAAGGAAACAATTCGTCTCCTATCAAGGCTGATGCTTCCTCTCAAAGCAATGGAAGCGGCAACCCATCCATCGCCCCTGAATTTCAGGAGGCCATGGAAAAATACTACAAAGCCATCGAAGATTGAAACCCACTGCTTCTGTCATTTTCTTTTTGCTGGGACTGGTCATACGGTCAGATGGTCAGGAAATTTTTGAACAAAAAAACGACGAATTTGTTCGTTCCCTGGATCAATCCTACCTTCAAGGGCTCCTTTTCTTGCAGAATACACAAGGGGAAGACGGCCGATGGACAGATTCATCCTATGGTTCAGAACCAGGTGTTTTGGGAATGGCGGTTCTTGCATTTCTTTCAAGAGGGGATGATCCCGAGTTTGGCCCGTTCTCCCACTCATTGACCAAGGCTATCAGGCAGATCCTCACCCAGCAAAATAAAGAGACAGGCTATATCGGCAGTTCTATGTATAACCACGGTTTTGCCACCCTTGCCCTTGCCGAGTACTACGGAGTGACCAATGACGCTGAGATCGGACCCTCATTAAAAAAGGCAACCAATCTGATCGTTTCGGCTCAAAATACAAATCCAAAAGGTGCTTGGCGATACAGCCCGGAAAGTAAAGATGCAGACACCACCATAACTGGAGCCCAGTTAGTTGCCCTCTTCGCTTCCAAAAATGCGGGTATCGATGTGCCGGACGAGGCGATTGCCAAAGGCAAAAAGTTCCTCCTCGAATGCCAGGATAAAAGGGGCGGGTTTGGGTACACTGGAAATTCAGGTGCCAATTTACCACGTACTGCAATCGGTTCCCTGATCCTGGCCCTGAGTGAAGATACCAATTCTAAGGCTTACAAAGCCTCCGTAGAATATTTGCGCCAAAATTCAGCTTTTGGAGATCAAGGGCACAAATTTTACAGTCTCTACTATACAGCACAGGCCATGTTTCGTAGTTCCCCTGAAGACTGGAACCGATGGAACCTAACCAATGTACGCCAGCTTCAGGCGTCTCAGTCAGACAACGGATCATGGACAGGCAACTATGGAACGACCTTTGCCACTTCTGCCGCCTTACTATCCATGGCATTGAATTACAGGTATTTACCGATTTACGAGCGATGAGATGTAAATGTATTCACCTCCATGGAAAAACTCTTTTTCTCCTCCTCATACCCGTAACTTTACTTACTTCCATTTTCGGGGAAAAGAATCAAACTATCGCGAAACTCAAGGGTCTTGAAACAGTTTCTTTTTTTGACGGTTCATCCCTGTTGGGAAGTCTGCATGAAATCAGAAATGAAGGTAATTTAGTATGGAGCCACAAGTCTTCAAAGAATCCACTGGTGTTTGATTATCAGGCTGTGGAGTCGATTCTTTTTAACAGGCTAGAAAAGGAGTTGGTAAAACCAACTGGTTCGATGGTGATTCATTTTAAAAACAAGGATTTTATTCGAGGTGCGATGAAATTATTGAGTAAGGAAAAACTCATTTTTTCATCCGGTTTTGGCCAAAATTTGGAAGCGAATATTTCGGATGTTCAATCCTTGGAATTTCTTCCTAAATCCTACCAAGTGCTCTATGATTCATCTTACGATTTTGAAAAATGGAAAAAAAGTAACACTAAGGCATGGACGGAAGAACAGGGAAGTTTAATTTCGGTTTTTTCAGGAAGCACGGGAACCACTCTGCCAGAAGTCGATGCGATTGAAGTCAAATTTGAAGCAAGTTGGCAGAGATCCTTTTATCTGGCCCTCCGCTTTTTTTCTGATTCAGACGGAGGAAGTTACGGTAGCGAAGGGTACCATCTCTCTTTTTCCAATAATCGAATTAATCTTCAATCCAACCGCAAGCTCAAGGGTAGGACAATCAGAGAAACTTTGGGTTCTGTAATGGTCGACTCGTTGGTCGGAGTGAAAAAAGCTGACTTTAAAATATACGCCCACAGACAACATAAAGAATTCATTGTTTTCGTAAACGAAACTGAAGTGGCCAGGTGGAAAGATCCCACTTCCGATCATTTTACGGAAAACAGCGGTTTGCTTTTCATAAACCAGGGAGGCAATTCATATTTAAAACTCGAAGAACTGACCATTGCCGGATGGACTGGACAATATTTTTTAACCACACCCCCTGCAACCGCCATGCAAGATCGCGGGCAATTTATTGCCTTTAAAAATGGAGATTACACTTCAATTCAATCATCGTCTTCGACCGAAAACGGCTTACTTATCAAAACAAAAAGAGGAACTTTTGAGGTCCCATACGAAAATATCAGGTCAGTCCATTTTCCGAATAATGATCCTTATAAAAGTGAATTTACTTTTAACGAAGAAATCAACCTAACGAAATCACTAGGTAAACTTTCCTTTGAGCTAAATTCGATCAGCAACCACCTCCTTCATGGTCAGCACCCTTATCTGGGCAGTTTCCAGGTTCCGCTAGAAAGGATTAAAAGACTTAGCAGCAATCTTCTTCTTAAATCCCACAGAGAATATTTATCCCAACTCCGAATGGCCGAGATGGAGCTGAAATCACAAAACAGTGAAAAAGCTCTTTCCATTCTCGAAAACACAAATCCCTCTTTTCGTAGCTGGTATTGGAAAAGACTTTCATTCCTTGCTCAGGATTCTGAAGCAAGGGAAATTCTATGGTTTACCCCACACCCGGATGTTGGAATCTTGAATGCAACCCTTTGTGATGGAGAAGATGGTACTATTTTCACATGTTCAAAAAATGGCTCTTTTGCCCTCTGGGATCAGTATGCAAAACTAACTGAGGGAAACTACACGACAAAAGATTCAACCACCCAGGAGGCAGGGAGATCCAAAAATGAAAAATGGAAAAAAATATTGATATCCAATGACTTTTGGCTTGGAACCACTGAATTTAAGCAAGAACAATTCGAAAAAATAACCGGAACGAACCCAAGCAAGAAAAAGGGTCCAGATCTACCAGTTCAAGTCAGTTGGGTTGAATCCATGGAATTTTGTAAATTGATGAACCAGAAATTTCCTCCACCTAATGGATTGACCTGGCGTTTACCTACGGAAGCAGAATGGGAATATGCGGCTCGTGCCGGTTCAACTGGCCCCTATTGCAACACCTTTTTTGGCAAATTCCCGAACAATCAGGAAGCTTACGAAGAGCATTTAAAAGAGTATGGATGGTACTCCGAAAACTCCTCCGGGGAGATAAATCCTGTATCTCAAAAATTATCCAATCCATGGGGGTTATTTGATATGCACGGAAATGTTTGGGAATGGTGTCTTGATGGCACCAGCGTAAATAAAACCGACCTTTTTTCATTTCCCAGAGCAGGTGCCAAAGATCCAGTAAGATTGGATGGCGACTGGAAGGTTCTCAAAGGTGGCAGCTTTCTTACGGACTATGCCAGATGTCGTTCAGGTTACCGGGGTGCCAATGCACCATCCGTGTCAAATGGAGACCGAGGATTTCGAATTTGTCTGGGCCCAAGCCTTTCAGTTAGAGAATCTCATGCTTCAAAAATAGATAAATTTAATAAGATCTCTACGAGTCAGATTCAAGAATTTTCCCCCATCCCATTAACAAGGATAGGTTGTGGTGAATTTATGATGGGATCCCGCCATTTCACTAATTTTCCGCATGCAATATGTGATCTGGAAAAGAAAACTATTTTGAGT
Organism: uncultured Verrucomicrobiota bacterium; assembly: GCA_902615835.1. GTDB lineage: Bacteria > Verrucomicrobiota > Verrucomicrobiia > Opitutales > Seribacteraceae > Seribacter. The sequence goes on along the minus strand of CACMQL010000018.1, from coordinate 17,850 downwards.
TGTAATTCATCATCAAAACTGGAAGTCAGAAAACTTGCATCCCAAAAGCCGGAATGGAAAATTGATCTTAATGGTACTGGCCTCGTAATCACCCCAATCCCTTTCCAGAATCATCTATTAGTTGGAACCGAAAAAGGAAATGTTCATCGCATTAATGGAAAGAACAAAAGGATAATAACCACATACAAGGACCACCATGCCCCCCTCTCATCTATCGCTGTAGATAAAGAAGGAAAAAGGTTTGCCTCTATTGGTTTAGATGGAAGGGTTGTGTTTCGCGAATTCTCAAAAAAGGAATCTTCTTGGATCCTATCAAGCGAAGACTATCAAAGTGATGTAGAACATCTTGAATTCTCCAATGATGCAAAAAGTCTTTTGGCATCAGGATTTCATTCAAACATAATGATTATCGATTCCAAAACCGGAAAGACCAAGACTGTTTGGCAGAGTAAGGAGGGCATCGTGCTCAAAGCTAAATGGTTACCGGGGAACCATTACATTATTGTTCTTCATGCTAATGGAATGCTAAGTTTCCTTGAAGGGAAATCGGGTCTTATTTATAAGATCGTTCGCACCAATCTTTCGAGTGCAATTGATTTTCAATTGTCGAAGGACGGTAAAAAAATTCTTCTTATTACAGATAAGGGAAGTTGCTCTCTCCGTGCCTTGCCAGCACATGCTTCTATAGTAATTTTACATCCAAGCGGGAAGATCGAAAAAACTCCCGATTTTTACTTCAATTTTTCAAGTCAAAGAAAAACAAGGCCATTGAACTTGGATGATTATTTATTTAATAATCAAATTGAATCTAAAACGAGTCAATCAAACTTACTGGCTTACTCTCCCAACAAGCAACTGATCGCAACCACGCATGATGGTGCCTTGAGGATTTGGTCTATCCAGACAGGGGATTTAATCGCAACCCTAGCTGAAAAACTTTCAAGCAAATTTACCAGTTGTAATTTTTCCAAGGATGGTAGCATTCTTACAGGAAAACTTGAAAGTGGACATCAGCTTATCTATCCCACCACAAAAAAATTTATTTCCAATTCTTCCGAAGAACTTAAAGCTAACTTCGAATATAATTTATTCGATTCCATAAGATAGAAGTCAGGAATAAAATACCTAATTTGCAAATTAGGTTTAAGATTCTGGTTGAATCCTTTTCCCCCTTTGATTTATTGTAACTTTTTGTCCATTCACATGCGTCTTTTAGTTTCAAAATTATCATATATTTTGTTCCCCTGCTTGGTTTTATTTTTTGTAAGTTGTGGTGGAAACCCGAACATCCCGGATGCACCTCCACCCTACCCTACTTATTCGACACCAAATTACACGCCTCCTTCTGATTCCGGTGTCTTGCAACCCTCATTCACTTACCCTCCCAATCCTCCTTCATTAAATGAAAATTTTGGTGATCCACCAGATTCACCTCCTTCAATTCCAAACTACAAGCAAGAATATTATGCCCCACCACCCAAGCTGAACCAACCTTCATTGAACTCTCGCTATACTGTAACTGCAGAGGCAAATATCTGGGTTTTGGTTCAAGATGAATTTGGGACGGAAATCGATTGGAAAAAACTTAGCAAAGGAGAATCTATGTCTATTACCCATCCTAGACCCGTGACAGTTACTTGTTCATCCGGTTCTAAGGTAAAAATCTCGGAGCAGGGGGGAAAAGCGGTTAATCAGTTCACGAATTCCAGCGGCATTGCCATCTTCAGGCTTCCCTGAATAATAAATAAATTAGGGAGTTTCTACTTCTTCCCCGGAGCCTGGAACAGGAGGTTTAACCGGTGGGTTTTCAAGTCTGACATTCACTGAAGAACATCGACCACTGAGGAATTTAAATGAAATCAAACTCCAGCCATACACTTGATCACTGGACTCATCGTAAACAGGTCTTCGGTAATCCCATAAATACCCATTCCCACCGTCCAGACTCTTACCCTCCGGTGGCCCCATCAAGTTTTCAATTTCAATCCGATTTTTTCCAATCGTCAAGGTTTGTAAATTCATCTTCCTCAAAATTGGGAGATCCTTATCTAGAGATAGAACCTCTACAGCCTTATCCATACCATCAGATGCCTGATAAGATTGTTGTGACCTGTAAGGATTACTTCCTTGATTACAGGAAAAGCAAAACATAGAACCTGTTAATGCCCATATAGATAGCTGTGTTTTACTTATCATTGTTAAGGAAATACATGGGAGCTCACCTCAAAACAATTCTATATTTTTCTGTCAAAACTTGATCTGTTTTATTGAAATTAAAATTAAAGTGGCGGAGAGAACGGGATTCGAACCCGTGGAGGAACGATTAGCTCCTCACCGGTTTAGCAAACCAGCGCATTCGACCACTCTGCCATCTCTCCATAGCCAGTAAAATAAAGGGGGTTGAGCGAATTTGTCAAATCTTCTTGAAAGCCCGCCACGATTTCGCCACGATTTTGACATGCCAAACACTACTTGGAAAAAAGGTCTAAAGTTTTCTTTTCCTGTAAGAGATAGACACAGCAATGACATAAACTTCAGGCTAGAGTGCAGACTCGATAAAGGCAACAAGAGATTTGTTCTTCGCTGGCAAGATCCAACTGACCTCGACCCCTTAAATGGGAAAAAGAAATCAAAGACAAAAAGCTTCAAAGATTATGAATCTGCATTCCAGCACATTAAAGATTTTGAATTTCGAGAAGATTTACGAAACGACAAAGCAAAAAGTCGAGTCACCTTCCTGTCGGAAAGCCAACTTAGAGAAGCTGAATTTGCCATTGATACTTTACCGAAAGAAATAAGTCTCAAGGAGGTTGCTCAGCAATTTGTCGCTGACTTACCGAACAAAGAAGCAACCATAAATGAGGTTTACGAGGAGTGGATCAAAGAAGCTAAAAGATCTGGAAAGAAAAAATCTTCCATAAGTTCAAGAAACGATAATACCAAAAGTTTCAGAAAGTCTTTCGGGAATAAACTGGCTCATAAGGTTACATTCAAGGATGTCGAAAAAGTAGTATACCAAAAGCTGGTGAACGGAAATGAGCCATCCGATCAGACTATCGTAAATAGGCATTCTGGGATTCGTGCACTAATGAACCGTGCTATCCAGAAAGGATATTTAAAAAAGGATGGGAATCCGTGTGAAACCTTCAATGGGTTCAGTGAATTGCCGTCCCCTAGCCCATCCAAAACCTTCCTCACAATTGATGAGGCGCGCTCACTTATAAAACATGCAACGGAATACAAAGATGGAGTCATGCTAGCATACTTTTCTCTAGCATGTTTTTCTGGCCTTCGCCCTTTTGAGATTCACGGCGGGGCATTCAAATCTCCAGTTGGTGCAGACCCTCTTTCGTGGAATGATATAAACTTGGATTCTTCTTCGCCAGAAATTTTGGTTTCTGAAGAAAGAGCAAAGACGAGAATAACTCGTTGGGCTCCACTACAAGAATATAATCATAACCTGCAGATACTTCTCAGTTATGCAAAAGATCTAAAGTTCGATTTAATTACCACGAAAAATTTTAAGCAAAATTGGCGGGCTGTTGTAAAACTTAGTAATCTCAAATTTGAAGGCGGAGATGCTGACAAATGCCGTAGATCATTTGCAACTTACTTGTACAACAAAGAGCAAACTTTTGCCGACATTCAGCTCTCAAAGATCATGGGCAATAGCCCATATGTGTTAAGGAAACACTACAAGTCAGTCATTACAGCTGGTGAAGGTAAGAAATATTTCAAGATAGGCCCACACGGTAAATCGATTACCCGAAAAGAAACTGGTGATTGGAAACTACAGAAAAAAATGAAAAAATTTAGGGGCTTAACCATGGCGGACAAAGTTCGGAGTGCCCCTATTGGAATAACCTTTCATGATCCAAACACTGGAGATGTAGTAGAATCTCAGGGTATCGATATAGATGAACAGGAGTAGATTAAAGATTATGCTCAATCTGCAAACTGAACTAAAGTTTCCGGTTGCGTTGCAACCTTCAACTTTTTCCAAGGAGAATCGGCATTTTAATTCTAGTTGGCCTTCTTCATCTATGATCCATCGGGCAAGGATCATTCTTGCGGATAACAGATGTCAAGGGAAGTGGAATGAGAGAATTGCCAAGCAAGGTAAGCAGATAGTCGTTTCTACTCATTCCGAGTCTTGATGCGGACACTGCCCACCGCTTTGCATTTTCATCACTAGTCTGAATCTTGACTATGGTTTTTTCTTTAATGGTATCTATCATAATAATTGGAAATTGTTAATTCGTTGAAAGGAATTACACGACTTTTCGGGTCTTGAAGAAGTGTTTCTTCGATTGGAAGCAAAGCGCAAATCGTCGGCAGAGTGTCATGCTTATCCTTCCATTCTTGGTGATCGTCAGGCCTTATCGTTTTTAATGAATCTGAGGCCTCTAGGCGGGCAATAAAATTCTTTAAAACAAAAACATCTATAATAATAACTTTTTTTAAATTGTTTATAACATAAATGAATTTATCCGCTTTAGTATAATTAATCTTACCTAGTTTTTTTGAATTATCATTTTTGATAGTGTAGAGCTCTAAGCATAAATATCCATCCATTGAATCGGTAAAATAATCATCTGTTTGCTCGCAACTTTTTAGCCAGCCTTTTTCTATGTTATACAAGCAATAATCATAGTAAGCCCGCCTTTCGGCTTGAGTGTTGAAATGAATGCAGCAATCAAAATAACGAGCCAAACTGCTACCCATCTCATTCTCGCGCAAAGATGTAAAATGAATGCTTTTGTTGAAGGCCATTGTGTCCATACATATAGGTACACTTAAAACGGCAGATAATGCTTAAATAATCAGTAAACCAGTCGGCCATTGGTGTATAAACTAGTATGGCCACATTACTAGAAGAATTAGGAATCCCTAAAGCGGTTTGCGATTGGGACTATGCGGACACAAGCTTTCCGCCAATCTCAACCCCAAGCTTCATTAGAAACATGAGAGAGGATGATGTTGCTCGTCATCTAATTCTCAAACAACTACCGAAAATAGAGTATGAATGGCGGGAAGGTTTGAACATACCGATAAGATATGACGGCAAATTCAAGCACGACTTCTGGAAATTCATCAATCAAGAGTATGAAATGAAGACGGCAAGACTGCTCTTGGACTGGGAAAATAGTTATCCGCATATCATGATAAACCTGGGCGGAAAGTTTTGGCTGATGGCAAGCCCGATGAATCCCTACAATCTAAAGGTAAATACGAATCGAGCATTTTACTTGGCATTTCTTTTCCAAGAAAAAGAAGGAATGGCAAAAGACGGCACAAGAAGATTGGCCAAGTTCATTAAATACCTCAATACGATGCCGAGCTGCCCTTTTGAAGTCGTTTACCTGCGGGTTACAGGCCAAGAAATGTTGACCAGAGGATCGCCACACCTAACGGCCTTGAACTATAAAGTAACAAATCACTCAACAGACCAGCTTCGTCGGCTTTACGAAAGAGTTTTAAAAATAAAGCCCACAATGGCCGACGATGACCTTGGCGAACCTTACTATAAATCCGAATTGTTCAGCCCCGAAGATCCAAGAGAATGGAAAGATAAGTTTCCTTGGCCTGCACTCCTGCAAGAGCGATCTCCGGTCAACTAAAGTTGACCTTCGATCTCCATGAATAATGGCCATAAGGTTTCGACGCCAAAAATAACAAGCATAATTCGATTAGAGACAATAATCTAATCAATATATGTTTTAATATATGTTATAATATACTTTCAATATAGTTTTAATATGTTTTTACTCCCTTATAAATTATAAGCAACATATGTTTTATCGGCTAGAAACCTTTTAAATAAGCCAAATTGTCTTAGATATGTTGTTTATAGTTATAATTTGAAATAAAAAAACGACATTCATTTGAAATAAATAGAAGTTAGCCACCCCGCAAATAAAGCAAAAGCATAAAGTATGACCACCGCAATCTAGCTTTATCGGCCACAGGGGAGAATGAAAATACCCACCCTTTGCCTGATCTACAAAGGGCAAGAGCAGAATAAATTCAGAAAATGGGTGGGGGGTAAAAACATAAGAAAAATCTTGCAAAAGCATAAAGTAAATGAGATAGTGTTTTCATACTTCAGTTAGTAAACCTTAAAAAAACAATAATTATGATCAAATTCATCACCAAACTCTTCACCCCAAGACACGGCTTCATTTATACCAAGAAGAACGGTAACCAAGGTTTTTATGTTGTCACCAACTGCACTGCAATCAAGGGATCAAACAAAACGACCTTTTCAAATGAGTCTAGTCGGCAAATTGGAATCAACTCAATCGGGTTTCGGGCAAAATGCCTAAACAGATCGGGACAAGTAAGAAGCTTCTACTTCGATAATGTTCGTCAAATGCGAAAGCTTTCAATCTTCGAAAGAGTCATCCCGTGATGACTCTTTTGGTTGCGGGTGTGGTGTTGGGAATTGTTCTAGCAATTAAAGACAAAAGAAATCTAGCGGGAATAATCGAAGAAATAATAAGGAGAAAATAGGCAATGAAATCAATAATAGGAATCGCAAGGGTAAGCACTTCAGTCCAATTCAAAAAAGGATCATCGGTGGAAGAGCAGGCAAAACAAATAAAAGCTTTCGCCGAGAAAATCGGTGGTGAATTGGTTGAAATTGTCAAAGTCCAAGCATCGGGAAAATCAATGGTTTTAAACACAGGCCAACTTTCCACTACGATCAATCGGGCAAAAGAAATGAAGGCGGAAATAGTGGTGACAAAGTTGGATCGGCTGAGTCGGGACCAAATAACTCTTCTGCAATTAAAAAAGGCCTCATCTGAATCAGGGGTTGAAATTCACATTGCCAGCATGGACAGAAAAATAAGCGAAATCAGCGATCTTGAATTTACTCTTTTGGCATCTTTTGCGGAAACAGAAAGAAAACAAATTCAGCAAAGAATCAAAGAAGCAACTAAAGATCGTATCGGCCCGATTGGTAAAACTTTGAATGCAAAAATACTGCAGACAAAAGGCCTCGTAAAACGGCAAGCTTTGGCAGTTGAATGGGCTGAGTCGGTTGGATTGGAAAAACAAATAAAAGATGCCAGCTCTGTCCTCAAAAGCGCGAATCTAAGGAATGTTGCCCATTGGTTGAATGGAAATAATTCTGTTACCCGAAGAGGAAAACCCTGGTCTTTCGCAACCCTGCAACAACAAGTAGCAAGGCTTGGATGGAATTGGAAAGAATTAATCAGTTAGATTCACCACTCATCTAACCCAAACCTAATAGCAAATCCATGAACTAGAAAAAAATTCAAAAGAAGTACTGACCAACCAACCCAACCAGCCCATCGCTTTGGTAAATTCTCTTCGCACCAAGCAAGAGTTGCTACACCTGCAACCCAACCAAAAAATCCAGCAATTCCAACAATTATCATCACAACTCCTTGTTTTCCCCAAAAATCAAACGACAGATAAATCCAACCGCCTAAAACAAAACCAACCCACATGACCATAAACCCAACAACAGAGTCTCTAAGTTTAGTTTTATCGTCTCCCTTAATCATGTTAATTAGGTTTTTTTTTGAGGAAAAGTCCTAAAACAATAGAAGCAAAAGCAAACATCATCGGTCCGCCAAATAACATCCCCAAATACTCTCCGATAATTGCAGATTGAATTACTTCATCGGTTTCACCCCAGTTTTTCCAATAATTAATGAGTGGAGTTTCTGTCCCATAAGTTTGGTAAAGCATAACGACAAAAGAATAGCCCAAGCCGTACTGTGCCCATCTTTTTGTTCGCTTGAAATCGAAATTCATTGTCCTAAGAACTTATGTTAGTCTACTGAGGGCATTATACTCTTTAAAGTTTCCGGTGGCGTTGCCACCTCCAACTTTTTTACTCTTTTCTTCCGACCTTTTGAGAGAAATGTAATCAAGCTACCTTCATCCATGGAAATTCTTGAACCTAAATTCTCAGGGTCATTCAGCAATGCTCGAAATTCAATTAAATCTCGAACAAAAACATTAAGTTTAAAACAAGGCTTAGAATTTTCTCTGTCGAAAAAGTATCTACTTTTCTTTATCCCCTGTCTGTTTTCATCCTTAAAATTGACTTTTAAAAACTCAATCAAATCTGCAAATAAATTTTCATTCTTACTTACAAATGTTTGAGACTTTTTGTTTTCTTTCTTTTTTAACTTAGCCACTTGTAATCTAAGTCTTTCATTCTCCGCCTCTAATTCTTTCTTACTTTTTTCCGCCATTTTTCTTTAAGTTAAACAATAGAATAATCTTAGTAATTAGAGTCAATAAAACCATATGAAGGTTTGTCAAAACTTTCATAGTCATTGCGGTAAAACTGCTCAACCCATCCCGATCCCTTTATCCAAATAAGCCCGTAGGTTGTAAATCCGTAGGCGGGATATGATCAGGCATACTCTTTCGAGACCCAAAGATGCTAAAGCTTTCCCAATAGGTGAGGCCACAAGAATTGACTAACCACACTTAAAAAATTCTTTCGGAATTTTGACAATCGACTAAGTACCTCGACCAAAACTTTTGTCTGAAACTTCGTCTCTGCTCAATCTGTTGGGTGACGCGAGAAAGAGGATTGGCCTTCTTGCGGAGTGTCGTAAATTCTGTTGCTCCTAGTTGGCCTAAAACAAAGAGGTTTTGTTTGTCTGCCCCGAGTTCACGAGGTGTTTAAATGTGGTGGAAAACTAGCCTTTCAGACTCATCCGATAGTTCGTTTAACACTCGTAACGGGCTTTTTAAATTAGCTTTCAACTTATAATAAGATTCAAGCCGCTAAAATTCTACTAAACTTGAAAAGTAATGCTCACAAGTTGAGATTTACTGTAATGGAGAAGTCACTGCCACAAATAAGCTATGGTTAGTTTATGTAATTATATTGCTCCATGCGATACATAGGCTAAATTCAATAGATGTTCGGTGTCTTAACAAAGTACTTTAGCAAAGGAGATAGAGAAAATGCTATTGTGATAAGTAAAGTACTTTGGCGACAAGTAATGTCAGCTATGGAGTCTGATATAGATGTCTTTAATAAGTTCATCCAGACACCATTTGTAGCTGGCTATACTTACGGTTTTATAAGAATCGGTTTCTCTAACATGGGTTATGCTGAAAAGAGCGAAAAGATGTATGACCGCTGGCTAACATTTATTACGATGCCCGTAATCAAAAACGAGAAGTTTACAGAGATTATAAGGAATGAAGTTAAAAACTTAGAGTATTCCAAGTCGGCTGGAAATGATGAACCAGTTTTTATGTTTTCTAAAGGTGCATCAGTCGGTGCTTTTGATGCTGGGATTGAGTTCTTCATAGGCAAAGTTGAGCCTGAATCAAAGGAAGAGGCTAAAAATTTAGAGAGATACTTAACCGATCAAAGATTAGATTGGGAAGATAATATAGGCACATTAGAAGAATGGCGAAAGACTATGGAGTAGCCTTATCTATGTTTACTGAAGAAATAGACGAATACGATAGCGAGGGTAGTCGCATCATCGGTAAAACTAAGAGAGTAAAAATTAGTGTTTTTATATGGTGCGGTATAGTAAGCATTACTACTGGTATAATTTTACTCGCCTCAGAAATAGCGGTAGGCTTTGCAATAACTCTAATAGCTACCGTTACCCCTCTTATGTTTCTTTATCCATTGATTAGAGGTCTTGTGAGCTTTGGTAAAGATACCCTAAAAAGTGGTATTGTTACCGTTATCGTCGAAGAGTGGCTCAAAGGTGTAGCCGTTGATAAAATACAAGGTAAGAAGAAAGAGAAAAAAAATAGTAAGTTTTAAATGGTCACAGTTCTTGCAGTGTTAAGCGAAGGTGAGAAAATGCTTTTTTTTGTCGGGTGCATCTCTTTCACTGTTTGGTCAGTTTGGTGGCAATCTCGAAAAGTTAGAAAGAATCCTATCGATGAAATTCACCAAAATATGCTTAAAGCTCGAAAGAGGCTAAAAAGAGCAGACGACTATTTAATGGATAATATCGGTTTTGGTAATAGTAATGTAAAAGCACAATCAGCAGATGGTGCTTTCGGTTTAGCAGATAACTCTTTTAAGAAAGCAATCGACTACTTTAACCAATTTAGCGAAATACATCACGACATAGGTACTAGTGATGCTGAGTATGATGCCTTACATAATAAAATTATGAAAAAGTTCGATACTCATATAAATGCAATCAGCTATTCAAATTCAAGTGGTAGCAAAAAAACGATAGTTGAGGTACACTCTGAAAAAGCGAAGGCTATGCTGAATGATTGGAAAGAGACAGTAGATTGCTTGAAAGTGTGAATTAAAAAGGAAATGTAGCACCTTATGATAATCTCGCTTATTCCGCCACCAATCCGCCACCAAAATTAAGCATACAACTGAGATAACTCGCAACAACTCTTTTCAAAGTTATCAGTAAACAAGAGGGAAAGCGGACTTTAGCAAAATTACTAGTAGGTTTAGCAAACCAGCGCATTCGACCACTCTGCCATCTCTCCAATACTTTATTAGTAATGATTTGATGCGTTTAGGTAAAACATAAAACACACGCTGGCAAATTACTTTTTTATCATCGATTTGATGGTAACTAAATTTTTTTGGGCCAGGGGATCTCCGCCTTTCGCTGCTTTTTCAAACCAGTCGACTGACGTTTGCAGATTTTTTCTCACACCCTTACCTCTGAGGTACATTATTCCTAAATATCTAGCCGCTTCCGCATTTCCACCGTTGGCAGATTCTGTAAAGTATTTATGTGCTCCCAGATAATCCACTTGTACACCCCGTCCCCAATAAAGCTTCTTAGCTGATTCACAAATTTCTTGATAAGCCATTCCAGAAGAAGCCGGTGAAGGGCTGGATCCTTGTAAATTGGCAATCGAATTACCTTCATCAGTGGGAGTGACGGTGTTCGCAGCCTCAAAATTACTCGTGCTAGGAATTTCTGATGTGAGAGGATTATTTGTTACATTAGGGAAGTTTTGGAAGGAATCTGCTGCATAAGGCGAAGGCAATCGAATGGCTTCTGGAACAGCAGGAGCAATTAACACCAAATCATTGCGAGTTTTTGGTGGCTCCGGAATATCATCATTAGCGTTTGTATCAAATGTAGGCGGCTCTGGCGATGATCTGGCTGAAGAAACATTCGAGTCTCCCGAGAGAATTTTTTGATACTCACCAATCTTTTCCAATGCACTTGCCTCATTATAATTTAGTGCTAACCGAGCATACCGAAGTGCGATATCAACTTTGGGAGGCCCAGTCACTCCGTAGGCATAAAAATCTGCCACGGTTAGTTGTGATAAACCATAACCACGATCGGCCGCTGCCTGAAAATGAACCAACGCCATTTCCAAATCACTTTTAACCCCATCCCCTTTAAAGTATGATCTTCCCAGATAATGATGTGCGGCAGGAAGCTTTTGCCTGGAAGCTTGTTCAAGAAGATTGATTCCAACTTTAGCATCCCTTTGGATACCCATACCTTCTTCAACAATTGCATGGAGTTTGAAAAGGGCAAATTGGACGCTGGCAGGTTGGTAACCGCCTTGACTCGAAATTTCATAATGGCGTGCAGCCAATTGTAGATCAGGTACGACATCGGGTCTGACCTCATCGGAAGTGAAAATCTCCCCCAGCACATAAGAAGCGATTGGATCTTTTCTCGCAGCCAACTTTACCATTTGACCGTCAGGGTCTTGAAAAGCCTCAAGATACCGTATTCTCACTTCCTCTAGGTTAGGCCCCAGAGGCTCAAATCGATGCAGATAGCCAAGGGCAAAAAGCCCCAACCAATGACCGGAGTCTGCGGAAATCCTTGCCAACTTGTGAGCATTTTCCATTGAAATATTAAGACCTTTATCTCCATGAACATAAGCCAGGGCGAGAAACGCCTGAGCAAAGGGATCATTCTGCGAAGAAGCCTCTTTTAGTGTGTCAAGATCAGATAGAACCCATCGGGTCCCTTCCGAGTTCTGTCCATATTGAACTTGATTTAGCGTACAAATAAGGAGAAAGTATAATATAGACCAAACTGACTTCATAACTACCCTTTCATGCATGTATTAAAAGAAGGTTGCAAGAATACACTCACAGGATCAATGACTTTGCGAGCGGAAAAGGGATTACTTCCACTTCCCCTCTTATGAGTGACGAATTTGATGGATCCCTAACCTTGAAGAGTCCGGGCTTGGACTTAATCAGGCAATTTGTGATCTACGCCGAACATAAAGTCGGATGGCTCAATGATTTGATTTCAATGCTTAAGGAGGTGGATATCCATATTCTCGCCATCTCTGTTTTGGACACGACTGATTCCGCTGTCATCCGGCTAATTCCAAATTACCCGAAAGACTTGGCCCGCCTGCTCAAATCGCAATCAATTGCCTTTACTGAGAGAAATGTCTTGGCTGTGGAAGTTTCTAATGAAGATTCAATTCAACAAGTCACGCAATCCTTACTGGGTGCTGAAATCAATATCCATTATGTCTATTCTTTTTTGCATCAACCCAATGGCAGGCCCGTATTGGCCATTGCAATGGAAGATCAGGACACCGCAGAAGAAGCTCTTCGCAGCCATAACATAAATGTGTTATCTCACGACGATTTTCTGCGGTAAAATCTCGTCTCGGTGAATTTTTAATAAAGATAATATTTTGAAACCCGGGTTCGAAACGCCTCGGAATCCATGTCCCATTTTGTCAAAAACTTTTGAGGTTCACAGACTGCCCCGTTTTCAAACAAATGACTCCACCATGCAGTGGACCCGACATGTTTATTAAATAGAGTTATTTCTGATTCTTTCGCCTGAGTAAAAGGGCTAGGGGTTTCCCATCGGGCAGACAACTTCATCATATAAAATGCAAGTTCAGTAGGACGCCACTTGTTCCAGTCCATAAGCACAATATAAACTCCATCAATATTTCTACCTGCGCTATTTTTAAAAGTCCTAATCTGAAATGACAGACCTCCGAGATGAAAGGCATCCAATGCACTTTTTAATTCGGCTGGTTTTTTCCCTTCAAAAGTTAAAAAACGGAAAGGCTGTGGAGTACCTATGCCATGTTTAAATTTTCCCATTTGGGCACCCAGACCGGTCATGGGGTATCCTGCAACCGCGTCCAAACTCGGAATATTGGGAGATGTCGGGATCCATGTAAGACCCGTTTGGGGCCATGTCATGGATCTACGCCAATTTTTCATGGGTACAATTGCCAATTGGCCTGCCTTCCTCGCTTTTTCAGAGATGTTTAAAATTCCACTTACTTTTTTAGACCAGAGTGCAATTTCCCCAATAGTCATTGCATGAACAAAAGGCATGGGGAAAGCCCCCACATAACTCATCCACTTCTCATCAATCATCGGACCAGCCAGCTTAATTCCACCCAAGGGGTTTGGACGATCCAGAACGACTACTTGCACACCTTCTTCAAAGCATGCTTCCATCGCATAGCGCATACAACTGATGTAGGTGTAACATCGTACCCCAACATCCTGTAGATCGATCACCAAGCTATCTATCTTAGCAAGCATGTTTGCGGTTGGTTTTCTATACTTTCCATAAAGCGAATAGACAGGTAAACCGGTTCTTTGATCAATTCTATCTTCCACCGGGACCGCGGCTTTTTCATTTCCGTATATTCCATGTTCAGGCCCAAATAACGCGAGCAAATCAACCTGTGAAGTTCTTCGAAGTACATCAACTGTGCTGATACCCTTACTGTTGAGTCCGGCCGGATGAGTCAGAAGACCGACTTTTTTCCCTTTCAAAATGGAGAAGTTTGTCTCCTCCAGGTAATCAATACCCAAAGAAAACCTGGCCTCAACTTGAAGGTTGCAACTCAAAAAACAAGATATAGTGATCCAAAAAGTTACACTGGCTGGGAGGCGAGGTTTAAAGAAATTTAGAATCATCATTTTCATTTTTGTATGTTTTAGAAACCACCTTGTAAAGAAATACTGAAACGACACCCAATGAAATGCCAATAACGGAACCTCCAACAAACATGGGCGGAAAGGTATCGAGCAAATTTTTAAGATCAGCCCAAGAAAATTCCGCCCAATTAAAATTTGCACTGAGTAGCTTATTTCGTTCGTAATCAATCCCGAACAAACGCAAAAAAATCATTCCGATCTGATAATCTGCGAAATAGATTGGCCCCATACTGAAAGGGTTTGAAATCCATTGCAGGGCAATGATAATTGGTAAATTCGCCCTCACCAACAAAGCCAGAAAAAAAACCACCACCATTTGTAGCCCAACAATGGGAAGCATGGCAATCCATACCCCCCAAAAAAGAGCAGGGACAATTGTTTTTCTGCGAAAAGTCCAAAGGAAGGAACGCTCATAAGCAAAATTAGAAAACCACTTTAAAACTGGATACCGGTGAATATTGGACCTACGAGGCAAGGGTCGCATCCATTTCTTTAGTCTTCGAATTCTTCTGAACCTAATCTCTTTATTCATGTTGTAGATGAAATTAGATTAAATCAGAAAATGGGTATTTCAACAAAGTGCTGAGGAAATTCTCACGGGCACAGGATAGATTTTTCTCCATTGTCCAATCACTTCTGCCAAAAGAAATAAAACTGCAATCAGGAAAATTTTTAGAAAGCTGCACCGCAACTTTATCATCAACGGAACCTGCAATGACCAAGGATTGGGTTGAATTTTGTTGTGCGACCTTTACGATTTCATAAGGACCTTTTCCATCCATGGAAGTTTGATCGAATCTTCCTTCTGCGGTGATCACGAAATCTGCCTTTTTTATTTTTTTTTCGATCTCGAACCAAGAGCTGATTAGTTGAAATCCCTGGACAAGCGAAACCTCATAAAAAAGAGAAAGCCCGAAACCCATTCCTCCTGCTGCCCCACTCCCGTTGGCTTTGGCTAAGTCAAAAGTTTTGGGCTCTTTTGGTTTCAGTAAATTAAGCAGATCTTTGATTTCAGATTCGAAAAGGCCAATTTCACTTTTGGGTAAACCCTTTTGCGGACCATAATGTGCAGTTGCCCCGAATTCTCCGAGCAATTGATTTTCTACATCACAAGCAATTCGTATTGGAGGCAAATCACTAAGGCTTTCCGGGCCAAGTTCACGGATATTTGTCCAGGTCGAAGGGCTAGGGAAAGGGATTTCCTCCTGCTTCTCATTTTTGATCGATAAGCCAAGGGCATGCAAAGCACCCAGACCAATATCATTGGTTGAACTTCCACCAATTCCCAGAAGGATGGCATCCACTCCCAGTCTTGCTGCTTCCAGTAACATTTGTCCAACCCCGTAGGTCGAAGTTTGCCAAGGGTTTCTCTGATCACTGGTCAAATCTGCGAGACCGGCTGACTGTGCCATTTCCACAATGGCTAATTTTCCGGATGATGGAAGTTCTAGAGCTTGTGTCACAGAAGCGGGAAGCTTGGCTATTTCACAAAGGCCGATTTTAGCTTGCTTTTGATTCCCTATGGAATCTTTTACCTTGATTGGGTGAAAAAGACCTGTGGCTCCGCAGGTTAAAATATCTGTAAAACCTTCTCCCCCATCCGTTAATGGAACCTCCACAATTTGGCTACCAGGGAAACGTTGCTGCAGAACAGATTTTGCAAGACTGCAAACCTCAAATGCAGAAAGCGACCCCTTGCACTTATCACAAGCTACAAGGAAATTAGCCATACTTGTAAGTTATCGAACTTCTTTTCCCGAACTTTCATCCACAAATTTAAAGTTTTCCATATGAAAAGAATCCGAACTTTCAAAACTAAGCTGAACCTCATAATTCTTTTCTATTCGTTCCAAGAGTTTTGCATCAGGTCCTCTTAATCTTCTTAGCACTCCAGGATGCAGGAATACTTTCAATTTTAGATCAGAAGTCTCCATTTCCAGCCTAAATCTCCTCACGATGCTTGAAAGTTTTCTTTGTATTTCAATGCTAACAGATTTGGGTGACTTTACGATACCTCTCCCAACACAATAAGGACATGGTTCGTAGATTCCACTGGAGTTGCTCTCATCATGGCGTTGCCGGGTAATCTGCATAATACCGAGTTGGGAAATCGGTAAAATATTGTGCTTTGCCTTGTCCTCAGCCATAGAGGCTTTCATCTTTTGAAAAACTTTGCGTTGGTCGCTTTTGTTTTTCATGTCAATAAAATCAACAATCACCAACCCACCTAGATTTCTCAATCTCATTTGACGGGCCACCTCCGCGGCTGCCTCAATATTTGCTTGCAAGATAAAGTTTTTTCCGTCCTTGCGATTACCCTTATGGCTTCCGGTGTTCACATCGATTGAAACGAGGGCTTCGGTCTCTTCCATAACAATTTCTCCACCCGATGGCAGAAGTACCCTACGCATAAAGGTTTGCTCAATCTGACGCTCTACATTGAACCGCTCAAAAATGGGAATCTCTTCATTAAAGTAAGAAACCTTGGATTTTGATTTGGGTGAAATTCGTTGAATGGTATCGATCAGGCGATCATAATCTTCTTTCTTATCAACTTGCACGCGGTCCACATCATCCGTCAGGAAATCTCTGGCGGTAAGCCCAATAAGGTCCGGTTCCTGATAGAGAAAAGAGGGGCAATCATGAGACTTCATTCTTGCCTCAATCTCGTCCCATTGCTGAAGCAAGAGATTAAGATCGCGAATGAAGAAACGTTCCGGTTTATTCTGACCAGCTGTTCTGATGATCACGCCCATGCCTTCCCTAAGAGATAAATTGGATATAATCCCTTTCAGACGATTTCTCTCCGACTTTTCTTCAATTTTTCTGGAAATACCGCACTGTCCCGCATAGGGCATGAGCACAAGAAACCGACCAGGTAAAGACAAGTTAGTGGTGGTCCGGGGACCCTTGCTTCCGATCTGTGCCTTGGTGATCTGAACTACGATTTCGGCACCAATGGGGAAGGCCTTGGGGATGTCTTTGATTGAATTTACTTCATTTTTGGAAGAATTCTTTTTCTTATTTTCACGAACAATTTCGATGGAAGGATCATTATTCGCACCTGGGAGCATATCCCAATAATGTAAAAATGCGTTTTTATCCTGACCGATATCGACAAAGGCAGCTTTCAATCCAGGTTCGAGATTTTGCACCTGGCCCTTGAAAATCGCTCCAACCATTCTCTCTTCATCTAGCCTCTCCACATCGAAACCTTGCAAAATGCCATTTTCAATCCGTGCAACCCTTCTTTCAAGAGCTTCTGTATTAATAATTAGCTCTTTGTAGTCTTGGTTTTTTTCACCACGAAAGAAGGCTAGTATTCGCTCGCGAATGGGTCTTTTCTTGGCCCGCAGGAGTGAATCCTCGCGAAGTTTTGCCTTATCAATATGAACAGGCTTAGGTTCCTTCGGAGAAGAACTCAGGTCATTTTCATCGGATGAATGTTCGGTTTGGAAAGAAGGCCTTCGATGCTTACGGGAAGAGCGGTTTCGAGTTCTTGGTTTTCGTGCCATAATAGTTGGAGTTGATCAATCTGCCATGCAACCCTCAACAAAAAGAATTCTTTCTTTTGATTCATGTAAGAAATTCCTTTCTGTGTCGATATACACTCTGTACCACTCCCATCATCAGGAAACAGGTAACAACAAATGACCCACCGTAACTCATAAATGGAAGAGGCAACCCAGTTATAGGCGTTACACCCAGGGTCATTCCCACATTCACGAAAAGATGAACCATCAGTAAGACGGCAATGCTTGAGGCAAGCAAACGACCAAACATGTCCGCAGACTTAGAGGCTGCTTTAAGGCAGCCAAATATGATGACTGCATAGGCAAATAAAGCAAATACACTGCCAATCAAACCCCACTCTTCTGCAAGAACCGCGAAAATGAAGTCATTGTGAGCGACTGCCGGCGGCAGGTATCCAA
>CACMQL010000017.1 GCA_902615835.1 uncultured Verrucomicrobiota bacterium | reverse complement strand
CATGAACTTGGGGTGTTAGGGCGCTTTATCCCAGAGTTTGGCAAATTAAACTGCAAAGTTCAGCATGATCTCTATCACCGGTTTACTGCGGATGTTCATATCTTACATTGCATAACAATTTTGGACGAAGTTTTTCAGGGGAAAAGAGCAGATTCACAACAATACTTAGAAGCAATTAGAAAAAATGAAGTTCCCGGCTTACTTTACCTGATTTTATTCCTGCACGATCTGGGAAAAGACGAAGGGCCAAAAGGCCATTGCGACCGCGGGGTGGACATTGCCATTCCTCTTCTTAAAAGACTTGGAATCTCAGAAGAAATGCATGACCGGGTCTTATTTGTCATTCGAAATCATTTAGAAATGGTCCGTTTTGCGAACAAATTTGACTTGGAAGATCCCGAATCCATTGATGTCTTCGCCAACTTTGTGGAAGGTGAGCAGAGACTACGCTTCCTTTATGCTCATACTTATTGCGATGCGAATGCCACTGCACCCGATTTATGGAGCGCTCATAAAGAAGAACTGCATACCCAACTTTACACCAATACAATTGCCGTGCTCGAAGGTAAACGGGCACCAACTAATCCTGAGACCATAAAAGAATCTTACATGGATTTAGATGTTAAAGGTGTAAACAAATCTGAACTCAGGGAACATTTGGATCAGGTACCCATGAGATATTTCTCTCATTCAGGCAGGGAAGAAGTGGCTTTGCATGTTTCCATGCTCAGTGAATTCCTTAATAAAAATTCAAGAAAGCAATCCGCAGTTATTAATTGGCGAAATGACCTAAGACGAACGCTCACCGTAATCGATATCATCACAAAGGATCAGGTCGGCTTATTTGAAAAAGTTACAGGGGCTATTTCAATTTCAGGCTTAAACATATTGGGAGCAAGAGCCGTAACCCGGCAAGATGGAATTGCCATCGATGCTTTCTATGTGGAAATGGAAAAAAGTGGATTTGTGGAGGACGAAGAAACTAAAGATTCCTGCGAGAATTCAATCCGCACTTTTCTTCGCAATCAAATCTCGCCCGAAAGGAAAATTTCTGAATTTCGAAAGAAAATTGATGGAACTCGATTATTTTCGAATCGAGAAAAACTTGGCGAAAAAATTCCTTCCCAAGTCGATGTCTACCGAGACATGAACCTCGGAAGAACGATCGTGGAAGTTAAAGCACCGGATCGAGTGGGTTTACTTCACCTGCTTGCGAAAACAATTTCAGAATGCGGTTTCGGCATTGAATTTGCCCGAATTGCCACGGAGCAAGGGATTGCCACGGATATTTTTCACATTGCATTAAAGGGTGGTGATGGAAAAACAAACCCTGTCCTGTTTCTTGAACTTAGGGAAAAACTTTCCCAGGCTTTGAACAACGCCCAGTTTTTCCACGAAGTTTAAACTTATTCCACGATCGGCAGACTGAGACGGAAAACGGTTCCCTGTGCTGTGGACTCCATCAATTCCAAGTCACCGTCATGTGCCCGCATGATGCGCTTGGAAATGGTCAAACCCAGTCCGGTGCCTCCAACCCTGGCGGTAAGAAAGGAGTCAAAGATTCGATTTTTAAATTCTTCAGGTATTCCCCTACCCGTATCCTTGACCAATACCCTGACCCACCTGTTTTCCTCAACCGCGGTTTCCAAAGTTAAATGTCCGCCATTTGGCATCGCTCCCAGAGCATTGAGAATCAAATTAAGCAGAGCTTGCTGAATTTGTCCCTTATCCACAAAAACCATGTAATCAGCCCCCGGTTCATTCATGGTGAGGGTCACCTTGGACTGTTCCAGTTTCAGCCGCACCAAGAGGGCGGCTTCGGTCATAATCTCACGCATCGGACATTGCACCCGGAAAGCCTCTCGGCTCTTTCCAAAATCCAAAATCCTGCCAGCAATTTGATCAAGGTCGTTTAATTTTTCACGGATTATGAGAAGATCTTTCTCCTGATGAGAATCCGCCTGCTCACTCAACTCCAGAGAATCAAACAAAAGGCGGACAACCATCAGAGGATTTCGAATCTCATGGGCAATCTCGGCAGCCAAGGTACCCAGCGTGGTAAGACGCTCACTCTTTCTCAGAAATTCCTCCGAAGAGAACACGCGGTCATACAAAAACGCATTTTGAATCGCAATGGCACCAAGGTCCGCCAAGGCACGGGCAATTAAACGCTCGTCGTCATTGTAACGATGTGAACGATCCACATATAAGGTTAGAAGCCCGATGGGTTCATCTTCATAAACCACCGGAGTCACAAGCATAGAGTGGAGATTCTTCTCTCGAATTAACCCCGTAAAATGGTGTTCTTCAGTCCTAAAAAGATCACGGGTTTGAACCTGTCGGTGCCCTCTTAAAGAAGTGCCCAAAAGACTGTCAGCCGGATTGAGAGTTTCTTCATGATATAGAGATCCGGACTTATCCTGAAGAGAGTTTAATTTTAACTCATCCGTCTCTGATTCATAGAGAAAAAAAGCAGACATACTGCAATCGAGAAGCAAAAGCGCCTCCCTGGTGATTGATTCCAAAACCTCTTCAACTTTTCGGGTACCTGCCATATCCTGTCCAACCAGAACCAAGGTTTGCAGCTGTTCAGCTTTTCTTCGCAGTTGTTGGATCATCCACATATTTTCGAGCACGCGGCTTGCTTCATTGGCCATGAGAACAAGCAACCTTAAATCGGCAGGACTAAAAGCATGAGTTTCAGTCGCATCTACATTGAGAGCCCCCACCGTGCGGTTCCCCTCACTAAGCGGTGCCGCCATTTCGCAACGGATTTTATCATCCAGTTGAAAATATCTTTCTTCCAGGGAAACATCCGGGCAAAGTAAAGGCTCCCCATGCATGGCAACCCATCCGGTCACCCCAATTCCTCGAGGTAATTCGAATCCCTTGCTCGATTTGGATAATCCCCGTTCCACTTCAATTGCTAGCTTATCAGAATCTGCATTGAGCAAACTGATTGATGCACTGCTTGCTCCAAAGGTATTCATGACCTCATCCAGGATGCCTTCCAAAGCCAGCAGCGGATTTTTTTCCTTTCCGGCAAGGGTGCTAATCCGATAAAGAACATCAATAGCTTTTTGTTCAGAATCTTTACCTGAAGTGATCGGTTCCATATTTTGATGGATAGCAAGATTCCCGCCTGAAGCGAGAAACATTCAAAAATGTAAACTACTTGCTCTGCACAAAATGGCTCCAAGTATCTTCCATCGGTTTTCCATACAATGAAGTCACAAAAGGACGACGGGGTGGTCGCCTTGGTTCCTTCAAAAGTCTCATCCCTGCCTCTATTGGCAAACGATTGCTCTTCTTACTGTTACAACGTATGCATGAAATCACCACATTTTCCCAAGAAGTCACCCCTCCCCGGTCACGGGGAATAACATGATCCATATTCAGTTCCTTGGGTGGCAGGATTTTACCACAATACTGACATTTGTAATCGTCCCTTTCCAGAAGATTTTGTCGGTTGAATTTTATTTCCTGCATCAACATCCGGTCATAGGAGCGTAACAAGAGCACGGAAGGCACCACAACTTTCTGGTTAACCGTGTGAATGACGCGTGCCGTGGGTATGTTCTCCAATTCCTTACAATGCACAAACCAAGAAGGACCATTAAAGACCCGAAAGCTTCCATCTTCGGCATAAATCACTTGTGCGTGATCAAGGGAAAGCAGACTAAATGCCCGCTCTACTCCCACTACATTGACCGCTTGCCAAAGGCGATTTAAGACGAGGGTCTGATAGTTTGTGTCCATCCTGTAACCGTTATAAAGAAATCATCCGTATCTATGTCAAAGGATTTTTGTCAATTTTTTGGTAACAACTTTATCGTATTTGGAAAACAGCCCGTTTGCGATGGGAGATTTACCGTGGAGTTCGAGCAGGTTGGCCCCATTAATAGCTACGACCTTCCTTTTTTTCATAATAATTCAGAAATGCCTTATGGACCACACGATACCCGCCCGGGGTTGGATAATCTCCAGTAAAATACCAGTCTCCGGAATGATCGGGCAATGCCTCATGTAAGTTCTCAATGCTTTGGTAAACGACCTTCACTTGCGTACTGCCATTTAAGCAGTCCGGCTTGACCAGTTCCGCAACTTTCGCCGAAATTTCAGAGGCAGTGAAATTTTCATAGACCCGCTTAACATGATTTTTCAGCTTGGGATTTGATTCTTTCAGAGCTTCTTTACACTTAATTGCCACCTCTGAGAGAAGACCATCGTACCCTCGCTCGTTAATCAAGGCAACGGCTGCCTGGAAGGCGATGAACTTTCCAAGTTCTGACATGTCAATCCCATAACAATCCGGATAGCGGATCTGCGGAGCGGTTGAGGCAATCAGCAACTTGTTGGGGTTGGAACGCCCTAGAATTTGTAAAATGCTTCTTTTCAGGGTGGTGCCCCGAACAATCGAATCATCGATACATACTAAGGCATCTTCCCTGGCCCGAATGACTCCGTAAGTAATATCATAAACATGCGAAACCAACTGATCACGACCGGATTCCTGACTGATAAAAGTGCGTAGTTTGATATCTTTATTCGCGATTTTCTCGCCCTTTGGCCAGTTATCCATCACCAAGTCGTCAATGAGTTTATCTGTCAATTCACCCGCTTGTTTTGCAACGAGCAATTTTTGTTTCACTTCCGCCCGACGAACCAGCCTCAACTGCTCCATGAAACCATAATATGCACTCTCCGCGGTATTGGGTACATAGCTGAAAACGCTCTTGGAGAAATCTTTCCCCACAACTTCGAGTACTTGCGGAACAAGCAAAGCCCCGAGCGTTTTTCTTTCTGCGTAGATACCTGGATCATTCCCCCTGGAAAAATAAATTCTTTCGAATGAACAGGCGGCCCTTCTTGCTGGATCCTCCGCAAAACGTTCCTTGATCACAGCACCATTCGATCGAACCACCAGAATCGAACCGGGTTCGATTTCCGAAACTTCCTCTATCTTTTTCTCGAAAACGGTCATCAAGGGCGCCCGTTCGGATGCAACCGCCACAACTTCTTCATCCTCAAAGTAAAAACCCGGGCGGATTCCATGAGGATCCCTCATGGCAAAAGCATCCCCGTTGCCAACTATGCCGGCGAGGGCGTACCCGCCATCCCAGTTAACCGATGCCTTTCGAAATACTTCGGGCAGATCAACCCGTTCACCAATCCATCGGGAGTGGTCCTGACCGGATATGTTTTCCAACTCCGCCTCCTTGGCAAGCAGATCATTCATCGCGTCCAGATGATAACCAGTCTCTTCAAGAATCGCCTGGGTGTCCGTATCAAAAACTGGATGCTGACCACGATCAACCAGCTTGGAGTTTAACTCCTCCACATTGGTCAAATTAAAATTGCCCACAACCATTAGGTTTTTACCCGGCCAATTACTTTTTCTAAAGTAGGGATGACACGAAGTGGAGCCATAGGAACCTGATGTTCCATACCTGAGATGACCCAGGAGCAATTCCCCGCCATAATCGAAATGTTCCTTGATTGTTTCCGGAAACTCGGGGAAGGCTATCCCTTTCTTGAAAAGTTTGGTAAGGGTTTTATTTTGCTGTTCAAAGATTTTCGCCAGAGCCTTACTGCTGGTACTTCTTTCCCTGAACATGAATGCCTGCCCGGCATCCACATTCAATTTCATTGATCCGATACCTGCCCCGTCCTGTCCCCGGTTATGCTGCTTTTCCATTAAAAGAAAAAGCTGATTAAATCCCCATAAAGGGGTGCCATATTTTTCGGCATAGTATGAAAGAGGCTTTTTTAATCGAATCAGGGCAATACCACAAAAATGTCCGATTTCCTCACTCATGGACTAACTCCGGGATGGCTCCATACAGTCAGGGATGGCATGTTCCCACACCAAATGTAAATCAGCAATGGAAGTCGAGAGCACCACTTTTTGACCCATCTTAATCTGCATCATGCCTGAGTCACTGGTTCGACCCAAAAAATTAGCCTGCACACCAGCAGTTTTCGAACAGGAAATAAATTCATTAGAATCTGACGAACTGACGGCAACGATCACCCGTCCCTGACTCTCTCCGAAGAGCGTGGAATCTATCCTCCCGTTTGTGGGAATTGAAATTGAAACGCCGATGTTGTTTTTACCGAAGAGCATTTCTGCCAGGCAAACCAACAAACCACCCTCGGAAAGATCATGAGCCGCTACTATTCTCCCTGCTTCGATTTGTTCAATAAGAAGGTCCTGAACTTTTTTCTCATTTTCGAGGGAGACCTCAGGCACAGCCCCCTCTTTTTTCGCATGTTGGGTCTGTAAGTAATAACTTCCTCCCAACTCCATTGGCCATCCACCCAGGAGAATAAGTTCCAGGCCTGCGTGTTCAAGCTGAGACCTGATCACATTTTCCTGTTTGTCAATCAATCCAATCATGGAAACGACGGGAGTCGGATCAATCGCTCCGTCTCCGTGCTCATTATACAGGCTGACATTTCCCCCGACCACGGGAACATCAAAAAAGGCACAGGCATCGGCCAGTCCTTTTACGCACTCTTTGAGCATGTGGTATGCTTCTGGCTTGTTCGGGTTCCCGAAATTCAAGTTATCGGTGACCGCCAACGCTTTCGCCCCCGAACAAGCCAAGTTACGCATACATTCTACAAAGGCGATTTGAGCACCTTTATAGGGATCAAGATAACAGAAACGATTATTACAGTCATTGGCGATCGCCAAGTACTTGTCAATTTCTGCAATACTTAATCTAACCACTCCCGCATCGCTTCCGGGCTCAACCTTACAACCCGACATAACCATGTGATCATATTGCTGCCAAACCCAACGCTTCGACGCAATGGTTGGGTGGTTCAGTAAATTTTTCAATCCGCTCTCTATCTCCTTTACAGAAATATCTGGAATGCTTTCGACCGACCAATTTCTCGCCTTTGCCACATGAGCTGGCTCGGAGGCAGGTTGATCGTAAACGGGAGCCTCATCGGTCAGCGATTTGGCAGGCAAATCAGCAACCACCACTCCTTTATGACGAACGACCATGCGGTCTCCCTGCTTAACTTCACCAATGTGAGCGGCATGAAGATCCCACTTCTCGAAAACTTCCTCGAGTTCCTTTTCCCTCCCCTTTTGTACGATGACCAGCATTCTTTCCTGACTCTCCGAAAGCATGATCTCATAGGAATTCATTCCAGTCTCACGCTGAGGGACTGAATCCAAATCAATTTCAATTCCCGAATTGCCACGGGATGCGGTCTCACAGGTTGAGCAAGTGAGACCGGCCGCTCCCATATCCTGAATTCCGACGACCAATCCGGGAATTGCCATCATTTCGAGACAGGCTTCCAGAAGGAGCTTTTCCATAAACGGGTCACCTTTTTGCACGGCCGGGCGATCTTCGGTGCTCTCTGCCGTTAGTTCCCGGGAAGCAAAGCTGGCACCGCCCAAGCCGTCCCGACCTGTGCCTGGCCCAACATAGTAAACCGGATTTCCCACACCCGTAGCAGCCCCTTTTTGAATATCTTCGTGACGTAGAATGCCAGCACAAAGAGCATTCACCAACGGGTTACCCTCGTAACACTCATCAAAATAAATATCTCCCCCCATATTAGGAATACCCAGGCAATTTCCATAATGGGAAATTCCGCTGACCACACCGCGAAAGAGTCTTTTTACATGGGGATCATTGAGGTCACCAAAACGAAGAGAATTAGTGAGAAGAATGGGACGGGCACCCATTGTAAAAATATCACGTACAATTCCACCCACCCCCGTGGCGGCACCCTCAAAAGGCTCAATGGCACTTGGATGGTTGTGAGATTCTATCTTGAAGGCTACACCCCACCCATCACCAACATCAATCACTCCCGCATTTTCTTCCCCTGCTTTTACCAAAACCTGCCCGATGGCTTGCTTGTCTTTTTTCTCGGTGGGAAACAAGCGGAGCAGCTTACGGGTATTTTTATAGGCACAGTGTTCGGACCACATTACGGAAAAGATACCAAGCTCGGTCAAGTTGGGTGCACGGCCCAACATCGCGAGTATTTGTTGGTACTCTTGCGGCAGAATTCCGTGCCGCTCAATCAAATCATCGGTAATTTCGACATTCAGAACCGGGTCCGGATTCAGGGGAAGTGGAGTGGAGGATATTTGACTCATCCGCTGGTCACCTCAACAGGAATGGAGTCTAAAAGGGGTTCAAGAAAAGCTTTCAAAACGGGCAGTCCATCCAGGCACGGATGATGAGAACCCACCGCCCTTTCCGGATGAGGCATCATTCCGTACACATTTCCGGCAGAGTTACGAATTCCGGCAATGGCGTTCACTGATCCGTTTGGGTTCCCATCGTATCGAATTAGGACTTGCTGATTTTCTTCCAAGGAAAAAAGAACGGATTCATCCGCTCGGAAATTCCCCTCCCCATGGGCGATGGGTAAAAGAAGCGAATTGCCTAGGGTATTTTGATTGAATCGTTCATTTGAATTTTCGACAGTAAGGTTTTGATTCAAGCATCTAAAATCCAGGCAATCATTTCTGATCAGGGCTCCTGGCAACAAACCCGATTCACACAATATCTGAAAACCGTTACATATTCCCAGAACTTGTCCTCCCTTTTCAGCAAAATTCTTAAGGTCATGCATAATCGGTGAGAAGCGGGCAATGGCCCCACAACGCAAATAATCGCCAAACGAAAACCCGCCGGGTACTATCACTGCTTCCGTTTCCGAAGGCAACCGTGCCTTATGCCAAACCCGGTGTGCAGAAACCCCGAGCACATCCCGGACCGCGTGCTCGGAATCCCAATCACAATTAGATCCGGGGAATTGAAGAATCGCCACCCTCATGCCTTTTCTTCCTCCTCTTTGAAAACTTCCTCCACGACCGGGTTTGAAAGAATCCCAACTCCATCTATTTCCACGGTGACTTCATCCCCGGGCACCAAATATCTTTGGGGATCACGGGCCTCGCCAACCCCGGAAGGGGTCCCGGTCAGAACAAGGGTTCCAGGCAGTAAGGTAGTGCTTCCACTCAGGAAGGAAATAAGGGTAGGCACATCGAAAATCATATCATCCGTCCCAGACTCCTGCATTTTCTCATCATTAACGAAGGAACGAATCGTCAGATTAGATGGGTCGGGAATCTCGTCCGCCGTGGTTAGGCAAGGACCGACGGGGCAAAAAGTATCAAAAGTCTTTCCACGGCAAAACTGACCCCCACCCTTTTCTTTCTGCCAATCCCTCGCACTTACATCATTTGCACATACATACCCAAGCACATAGGAAAGTGCCTCCTCAGGCTCAACATTTTTACAGGGACGGCCGATCACTAGGCCAAGTTCACCTTCAAAATCAACCTTATCACTTCGTAAATAGCGGGGAAGAACGATGGGGTCTCCCGGATTTTGGGTGGCCGTGGGTGCTTTCATGAAAACCATGGGATATTTCGGAATCTCAAGACCGGTTTCCCTGGCATGGGCACGATAATTCAAACCAATCGCATAAATACAGCGAAAATCAATAGGGGTGAGAAATTGAAAGGGTGTGATCCGCTCATCGGTTGCCTCAAAATCACCATCGCCCTTCTGCAAAATAAGAAAGGTGTTTCCTTCTTGGTCAAAGCGACCAAATCCCATTTTTCCGGACTGGTCAAGATATCGGAATATCCTCACCCCTCCTCGATTTCGTAGCGAAAGTCTTCGATGACTGGATTACTAAGCAAGCCGTCACACAATTTATCCAGTTTTTCCCGCGAGTCCGGAGAGTCAGAGCCCTCCATTTCGAAAGTGATGGTTTTGCCTACACGCACACCCTCCACTGATTCGTAGCCAAGACTTTTCATTGCCTGTTCGACCGCCGCTCCTTGCGGATCCAAGACCGTAATCTTGGGAGATACAAAAACAGTAACCTTCATCGGTAACCTTGAAACGATTCCTTCGACTTTCTTTCAACCTTATTTTGCGCACGTTTGAAAAAACTTTGCGAATTACCTTTATTCCTGTGCCAAAGGATGAAAATTAGCATGTTCATCCAGCAATCTTTCCGACCCCACATGGGTATAAATTTGGGTGGTTCCGATATCAGCATGCCCCAGCATCTCCTGTACGGATCGGACATCGGCTCCTCCCATCAGAAGATGGGAAGCAAAGGAATGACGCAAGCCATGGGGACTCACTTTTTTTTCGATCCCCGCTTTTTGGGCGTATTGCCTGACTAGCACCCAGACCATTTTTCGGGAGATGGCTTTCCCCCGGATACTCAGAAAAAGTTCACTCCCTGTCCCTTCTTTGCTTAAAAAAGGGCGGCCGCCATGAAGATAATTCCTGACCGCTTCCACCGCAAAACGGCCCACCGGAACCACTCGTTCCTTCGCTCCCTTTCCAAAGACGCGGGCAAACCCTTCATCCGGATCGAAAGCATTAACCGGGATCGAGCAAATCTCAGAAACCCGC
Source organism: uncultured Verrucomicrobiota bacterium (assembly GCA_902615835.1). Taxonomy (GTDB): domain Bacteria; phylum Verrucomicrobiota; class Verrucomicrobiia; order Opitutales; family Seribacteraceae; genus Seribacter. The sequence continues at coordinate 27,260 of CACMQL010000017.1, read as the reverse complement.
AGACCGCTTCCGTACATCAATTCGAGTAAGGCACGATCCCTTTTACCTAGGGGCGTGCTGAGATCAGGAGCTTCCAGCATTTTCTCCACTTCAGGAATAGTCAGGCAATGAGGCAGGCTGCGTCTTTTTTTGGGATTGCCCAAAAGTTCCGTATGATTCACATCCAATTCCCCTTCCCCCACAAAGTAACGGATCATCATGCGCAACGCGGATAGTTTTCTTGCCAGGCTGGCCACGGCATATTGATCATCAGTCAGCGATATCATCCACGCGGAATAATCATCGAGCTCGGCGTCCTTCCAATGGCCAACCCCCCGAGCATCTAAAAACAGGGCACACTGATTCAAGTCGGTTTCGTAAGATTCAATCGTGTTGTTCGAAAGACCCTTTTCCAGCTGCACCCAGGCAAGAAATCCATTGATCCATGCCTCAAAAGCGGGAGGTGCCATAAGACGGACGGATGGCTGAATCTCTGGCTCCTCTTGTACCATCCTGGGTGGTTACAATTGGGGAGGCTCCACCGGTTTTAAATGACCGGCAAATAGCTTCCGGTAAATTCGGTTGAGCGGCGTTTTTAAACGGCTCACCATAAATTTCTCTCTACGCAATGCTCCATACCCATAGCGGTAACTAGCAGCAAGCCGGGGATAAGAAAAAAGAGCCTGACTTTCGAGCATTTCCTTGAGTCTTTGTAGATAAAGCATGCCAATTTCCACATTGGTTTCCCATTCAAATGCCTGACGATAGTGGAGTTTGGTGACATCTGACCAGGCTGCCTCGGTTAATTGCATCATCCCTTTGGCCACAGAGGACTCCGCATTGGCGTCCAGACTGCTTTCCGCATGGCATATGGCGTAGACAAAGGTTGGTTCCAAGCCGTAACTTGGAGCTTCTTTCATGATCTTTTTCCATACCCGCTCCTCGGGTATATATCGGCCATCCCGATCGAAAAGTTTACACCCTCCCGCCAATAAAAAAAACACGGGCATCCAAGCACGGGTAAACCCAAGCCACAAAACTTCATTTCCAACCATCACGGGGTTAGAATAAGTCATGTCTCTTGTCCTTGGCAAGAAACATTGGCAATGGAATCAGGCTTGGAACGAAGCAAAAAGAAAGGCGAGCATCAGAAAGAGCACAAAAAGGGCGGTCAGTCCGATGGGGTAGATTCCCAATTTTATTCTTCTTTTCATCATCTGCTCACTCTTAGAGCCCAAAAAGCCTGAAAAGCCCAGCCCCCGATGAACAACGGATATAAAATTTCCACAGTTAACCTGAGCCTGCTTAGCAAACAAACAAACCCTGTGGGTCAAACCGGCCAAAAGCAAAGCGTGGGCCAGGTCATTGAGTCCATTCCAGAAAAAGGCACCAAACCGCAGAAACCCCCGCCCCAGCTTTCGGTATATCCAATCGGCATCGAGGTTCACGGACGGCATCTCCTTGGGATACTTATCCCAAAGATTTAGCAGAACAAAGGTGAGGGCTGAAAACAGCAGGATTTCCAGCTGGGTGATCACATGGGTTCCGTCATAAGGATGATAACCCATTGCTGCGTTTGGAAGTAAATTGTAAAGCCATTGGGGATTGCAACCTAGGAATATACAAAGAAAGGCGGAAACCGCCATGGCCGCCAGCATATGGGGCGGGGCTTCCCTTGGACGCAACCCCGAGTCTTTGGCAAAAAAAGCGAAAAAAGGCACTTTTATCCCCGCCTTATGGAAAACTCCCGCCGAAGCGAAAAGCAAGCATATCCAGACCAGGGTATGACCGTGGCGAGCCGTTTCCGTGATGATGATGGATTTACTGATGAAACCACTAAACAAGGGAAAGGCAGAGATCGATGCAGCCCCGACTATGCAAAAAGCGGTCGTCCAAGGCATGGACTTATACAACCCACCCAAATAGGAAGCCCGCACTTCCCCGGTCCTGAACATCACCGCTCCTAAACTCATAAAGAGAAGTCCCTTGTAAATAACATGGGTGAAAGCGTGGGCAATCGCCCCATCGATGGCCAGTTCCGTACCAATCCCAATACCAACCACCATGAATCCAATCTGGTTTATTTTGCTGTAGCAAAGAACCCGTCTCAGGTCATTTTCGATAACCGCATAGAAGATCGGAAACACAGCCATCACGGCACCCACTGTGATCAGGATCTCAGCCCCGGGAAACAAACGGGCCAACATACAAACCGCACATTTTGTGGTGAATGCACATAACCAGACTGGACCCGTATGGGTGGCTTCCGCATACCCGTCCTTCAACCATACATGCAACCCGGGAAAAGCCGCTTTGATCCCTATGGCCAATAAAATCAACTGGGACCCGGTATCTCCACTCTCCAGGGCATTGGTCAAAGAATTTAATGCCAAGGCATTTGCCCCCTCACCGTGGTAACGCAGAAGAATCCCAAACAGAAGGAGTAAACCCGATGAGATATGAAAAAACAGGTAGCGGAAACCTGAATCCTCCGCCCTTTTTGTCTTCCGCCCCCATATTTGAAAAACAGAGGTCACCGCCAAACCTTCCCACCATAAAAAAAGCGATAACATATCACCGGCAAAGGCAACACCCACCGCGGACGCCGCATAAAACAAAGCCATGGACACCTGCCAAGGATCCCTCAAATGAAATGAATAAATTCCGGCAACCAAGGCTGCAATGTGGAAAAGATACCCGAAAACCTTGGCTTGTTGGTCGACTACAGCGGCTATTATTTCATACCCAAAAAGATGATAGGTCGATACTCCACCCAGTTCCATTCCGTAGAGTTGAAGCAGACCAAAGAGTGGAGTCAGGACAAGAACCGCCGAGGCATATCTTCCACGTAAAAAGACGGTGGCAAGCCCGCCTAGGAGCAAAGCGGTGGCAGGATGGGTTCCAAGTTCATAAGTTGCCGAAGCGATGTCCATCCTTATTTCTCCTCCCAATAGTCTTCAGATCGCATCAGGATTTTCTTGCCGTTCCACGAACGAATCGCATTAGACAGATAAACAACCGCGATACCGGCCCCAAAACCGAAAACTCCGTAAAAGGCAGGGAGGGTCTCCAATAAATACATTGTCTTTCCCTCGGCAAAAGCGGCATGTTTGTGCCATCCGAGACTGAAGATCAAATCGGCCAGAATGACCAACCCGCAGAGCCAGTAAAACCAACGAATCATCTTTTTTCTATTCGCAGGTTGATCAAGCCAACCCCCTTCTTCCATTTTCTTATTTGAATTAGAATCTTTGCTCATGTTTGATAAAATCAGGGGGTAACCCCCGATAGGTTGAGTAATGCATCTGACCAAAAGAAAAGGGCAAAGCATCCAAGTGCAGTGAAGGCCAAAGGAACCACGCATGGCCAGGGTGCTTCCTTGATTTCTTCGTGATCCTCCCCTGAATTCTCTGAACGGAAAAAGGCTGTTACTGCGACCGGCAGTAAATAAAATACATTCAGCAAAGAACTGACCAATAAAACTGCCACGACCCACATGGCGTCCCGATCCAGCGCTCCCAATGCCAAGTACCACTTGCTGACGAAGCCTCCCAAAGGAGGTAAGCCAATCACACTCAGCGAACCGATCATAAAAGCTCCCATGGTGACCGGCATCTGTCGCCCGAGTCCTCGCAACTGACTCACATACTTTTTCCCGGTGGCCACAAAGATGGCACCCGCACAGAAAAATAAGGTGATTTTCCCACAGGCATGCATCGCAATGTGAAGGACGGCCCCGCCCTGGCCGCGATCCGTGGCAATCGCCGCTCCCAAGATAATATAACCCAATTGTCCAATGGTGGAAAATGCCAGCCTACGCTTCAGGTTGTCCTGTGAGAGGGCGATCAGCGAGGATATAAGAATGGTGGCCGAAGCCAGTATCATCGCCCACTCCTCGCCGCTTATTTCAGTCAGGACATCCGTTCCGAAAATATCTGCATATACGCGATAGACACAGAACACCCCGACCTTCACCACTGCGACCGCATGAAGCAACGCGGAAACGGGAGTCGGGGCAACCATTGCACCGGGAAGCCAGGAATGAAAGGGCATCAACCCGGCTTTGGCGAAACCGCAGGTAAAAAGAAACAACAAAACAATCTGAGTGTTCTGGTTAAATTCACCAATCTTTCCGGTATCGGCCAGAAAGTCCATGGCCATCTGACCCCCGTCCAGCCAAATGTAACACCAGCTTAAGGCGGGTAGAAGTAGGCAAAGAGAGGTAAAAAGCAGGTAGCCAAGATAGGTACGTCCGCCCGTTCTCGCCTCCTTGTCCTGCATGTGTGTGACCAAGGGAAAAGTGGACAAGGAGAGCATTTCATAGAAAAAATAAATGGTCAGCATGTTTGCCGAAAAGGCAACCCCCATAGTGGCTGAAAGCGAAAGGGCGAAAAAGGAATAAAAGCGGGTCTGGGCATGCTCATGCAACCCTCTCATGTAACCAATCGAGTAAAGTGTGGTGGCAATCCAGAGAATGGAAGCAACCATGGCAAAAAGAAGGCCGGGCCCGTCCACCCGCAAAAGCATGGGAACATGGGTAAAAATCTGCCAGATTTGAAATTCGATAATATTCCCACCCAATACTAGCGGTAGCATCGAAAGTACGACCGCCGCCTGTACCGAAGCGGCAACAAAAGTAACGATTTCACGCAGGTTCGCCCGCTTCTCCCCTGCCAGGATGATTCCAAGCAGGCCAAACCAGGGTGTGATCAGGGCAATCAGGGGACGAACATCTTCGACTGTCATTGGCGAACTCATTTGTAAACCACTCCGGTCGGCATGTCGTAAGCCTGCAAAAAGGTTTCGATTTGATTGACCACTTCCTGATTATAAACACCAATTAAAAGCACAGTGGAAGCGGCCACCAGCAAGGGGATTAGCATCACCAGCGGAGCCTCGTCAAATCTCGTCTGCTCGTTGGACAAGCCGAGATCACCATGACCATGACCCAGATTTTTCCCACTCTCATCAACCGCCAAATGAATTCTCTCGATCAAGCGGAAAAACAAAATAACCATGACCATGGTGGAAAACATCAACACGACCAAATATTCCCAACGCCCGGACACCATGCCTCCGGTAATCAGGTACCACTTGCTGAAAAAACCACAGGTTGGAGGCAGTCCAATAATCGAAAAACCACCCACGAAAAACCCTGTCACCGTCAGGGGCATTTTGGAAAATAATCCCCGGATTCCGTCAAAGTGGGTCGTCTTACATTTGTGCAGGATGATTCCCGCACCTAAGAACAAGCACAAGGTCATGCAGGCATCGCTGATGATGTGAAAGATCGAGCCAATCAGACCGTAGTAGTTATAAATCCAGACCCCTCCCACCATGTAGCCAACTTCCGCAACAATCAGATAGGCCAGCATCCGCTTGATTTCCCTTTGGGAGAGGGCAAGAAAGGCCGCACAGACAATGGCGATCACCACCAACCATGGCATCCAGCTTACCCAAATGGTTGACTCAAATGAAAATTCCACCCCAAATACGGACAGGATCATCCGGATCATCACATAGATCATCACTTTGGTGACTAAGGGGGCCAATAAACAGGAGGTCGTGGTGGGGGCATTACAGTACGCATGGGGAAGCCATGCATGAAAAGGGAAGAAGGCCATCTTAATCAGAATCCCCACTCCGATAAGTACAAAGGCAACCTGCATGGTCTGGGACCCGGCAAGACCGTGAGTTTCAATAACTTCGCGAATACCCACCATGTTTAAGGTACCTGTTTTGATGTAGAGATATCCAACGCCGAGCAGGTAGAGCGAGGCCCCAATGGTTCCCAGGATTAAATAATTATAACTGGCCGCAGCTGCCCGGTTTGAACCCATGGCGATTAACCCATAACCGGTAAGAGCCGCCACTTCGATCAACACATAGAGATTGAAAGCATCGCCAGTCAGGCAGATCCCGGCGAGACCGGTTATTTGCAGAAGCATCAGGGAATAGTAAATGGCTTCCTTATTGCGTGTCTCTTTTTCAACATGAATTTTTGAATAGATCGTAACCAGCAAACCAACACCCAGTACAATCAAGGCAATTAAGGAGGCAAGAATGTCTGCCCGGAATTCAATTCCCACTCCCCGCGGATAGAGGTCTAAAGTCCAACCGCCGAGAAGATATGAAATTTCGTGATTTGGGGACGCTACTGCCTGCTGCAGGGTTTCCACTCCGGCCCAAAAAGCTCCGGCCATGGATAGAACCGATATTGGATAAGCTAACTTTATATTTACATAGCGGGACAAGGCTACGAAGGCGGACCCAAAGAGCGGAAAGATGAAAATCCATGCGATTGAATTTTCCATTATTTTTTTGGTTCAGGCTTCTCCTCATCCACGGATGACCTTGGAGAGGTCCGTTTCGGTTGTGCTTTTTGCTTACCCTTGGCCACCAAACCCCCTGCCGCCCGGGCTCTCGCTCGTTGGTTCGCCTCTCTTCTCTGCTCATTCCGTTTCTCCCTGATTAGTGGAGACACGCTTGCCCGTTCATCCGCCCGGTCCAATTTGTCGAGCAGCTCGTCCTCCTCAATGGTTCCATATCCCTGATAAATTCTTTGGGTCAAGGCCAGGGCAAGTCCCAGCGTGGCCACGCCCACCACAATGGCGGTCAGCATGAGCACATGAGGCAGAGGGTTCGCATATCCCTTCACCGTTTCAGGCTGTAATGCAACGGGCCCTTGCGAGGACTCCTGATTTCCGGTAGTATTTTGGTCAGCGGATTCCTGCGCATGACTGCCATGAGGATCATGTTCCGCCAAATAAATCGGGATGGTCGCATCTTTTTTAACCGCAATCGAGACATAAAAAAGAATGATCGCGGTCTGGAAAATAGACATTCCAATCAGTTTTTTGACCAGGTTTCTCTTGGCAAGCATCGCCCACAGTCCGATCAAAAGCAAAATCACATAAATGCAATAGTTCAATCGCTCGATCAATAGCTCGCTAACTAAGCTTCCTCCATCCATGGCTTACTTTTTAAGGATCAAAGCCCCTCCTTGAGACGGCCTTCCGAAGCCAGGTTTGCGTACAAAACAAACATGATTGAAGCGACGGTAAACCCCACCCCAATTTCAACCCCAAGTATTGCATAATAGCGGGCCATCCCCCGGGAAACCGGAAATATTTTTTCCAGTTCCGCATAGTCGAGAAATTCGCCACCCAACAACATCGAGAGCAGCCCAATTCCACCATAAAGCACGATTCCCATGGCTGCCACAAACAGGCATCTTTCAATGGGAAAGCGGGCCATGGCTTTTTCCAAGTCCCATGATAAGGCGATCAGGATAAAACTAGCACCCATAAGCACCCCGCCCTGAAAACCTCCCCCGGGACTTACATGTCCATGGGCCAATACATAAAAAGCGAAGATTTGTATTACGGGGACGATCAGTCTTACCGTGTTGGTTACGATAAGATCAGGTTCAGCCTCCACCTCATGATCTTTTCTTCTCGGCCGCCCTATCGAAGATCCGCGGAGAATGGCGATCACCGCCGTCCCGGCAATGAAGACCACAACGGTTTCAAACATGGTATCAAAACCGCGATAATCCGCGAGCACCGCGGTGACCATGTTGGGCACTTCCGTATCCACCCCGGTCTTGGCGATAAAATGGCTCGAAACGGAAGACTTGGAAGCGGGCGACGCCAGGTCCCCCCATTTGGGGAAATCCTGCCCGGCCCATAAGAGCAGAGCCCCAATGGCAAGCACGGGAATGAGAGAAAAGAGCTTCATCAGTCGTTGGATTTCCTCCGCAAGTGGAAAACAGTCGCAACCAGCACAACCGTACTGATTCCGGCACCCACGGTGGCCTCGGTAAACGCCACATCCACGGCTCCCATTTCCGCCCAAAGCAGGCACATCAAAAAGCTGTATACCCCAAAAACAACCGCAGAAACAAGTAGGTCTTTCACCCACAGGGAGGTCACCGCAGCCACCACCAATAGAAGTAAAATAAAAGTGTTAAATATTTCGAGTCCCATTACTTCTTTTTTTGGCCCTTACGGTTGGTCTTTTTCAGATCCTCTTCCGTCATGGGCATCTCATCGTCCTCAAAAGCGGCCCGCATTAAAGCATGGGAACTGGTGGGCGTGGTCAGATAAATAAATAGAACAACTGCCAGGATTTTTAAAAGGACCAGGAAGCTGCCGATCGAAAAATCCTCGATCGTCACTAATCCAAACCCGCTTAACATCAGCATCGTGGAAAGCGTATCTCCTTTGCCTGCCGCATGCATCCGGGTGTAAAAGTCCGGAAAACGCACCATCCCCACGGCGGAACCCAAAAAGAAAACCAACCCGATAATACCCAGTAACCAGCCGAGAATTTGCAACAGCAGAAACCCGTCATTCCCATCCTGCCCGGATATGGCCAGAGTAGCCAAAAAAAAAGAATCCATGGCTATGCCTTAATCCTCCCTTTTTCTTTTTCTCTGGCTTCCATTTCTTTCAGTGAAATGGTTCGGTTTAGGTATCTTGAAACAATAATGGCGGCAACAAAATTAAGAAGCGCATAGGTCAGGGCAAAATCCACAAACATTTCCACACGCTCATAGAGCGTACCAATAATCACCAGTAAGACGGCAGTCTTGGTGCCAATCACATTAACCCCTAAAATACGATCAAATCCGGTGGGTCCCTTGCAAATCCGGTAAATGACTGGAATCATTAGAACGAAAAGACTCGTTCCCATAACAATGGCAAACCACTCGGTCATTTTTGGAGTAAGACCTCAGGTTCAAAAACTTCAGCCACTTTTCTTTCGATCCCTCCCGTTAACAGATCATCTTCAAGAAACTGGCTCATGGTGTGAATGTGGAACACATCCCCCCTAATCAGCATGGTTATGGTTCCAGGGGTCAGGGTAATGGAATTGGCGAGTACAAACTTGGCAAAATCTGTTTTGAGATAAGTTTCAAAAGTGACTACCCGGGGGGACATCTCCTCGTATCCCTTTTGGGTCATTGCCAATTTGAAGACATGAAGATTGGCCTTAATCACCTCCCAGGTAATCCAAGGCAGATATTTAATGAAAGCCCACGCTTCCCGTAAACGCTCCGACCCACCTTTTTTCCTGTCATAATAGAGAAGGTCATGGGAAATCCAGGTAACAACTACACATGAAATGACCCCCAGTCCCAAATGAAACGCATCGAATTTACCCGATAGGATTACCCAGTTGAGCAACAACAAAAAAAATATGACAAGAGGATACAACGCTTGAAGTGAAGATTACATCCCGATCAAAAGAGAAAATGACTTCGGGGCAACCCCGAACGGAAAAAACCGATCTACTTTTTCAAAAATTAATCAGTTGCCGGATGCCGACATCCATTTCTGTGAGTTGTAATCGTAATAGGGTTTTTGGATTTGTTCAGGTAATTGGCTAAAATATAACCATCCTTCAGTAACGCCATCGGTTGCCTGCCGATATAGAAATGGAAAAGTATCCCGGTTAGTCCAAATCCAACCAAGGCCGGGTTGGAAATACCAGTCATCCGTATGGGGTTTTGAATTCTGAAGACTACGAACTTGGTCAAGATAAGTCACGCTTGATAGATTTTCCAAGGCAAGTTTTGCTTGGGCTTCGCCCAACCCTGCAGCCTCAGCCTCGGCGAATCCCGCGGAGTATCCTAAATCGTAGGAAGCATTTTTCTCTGCGTCCGTTAAAAAGTTATATTTCTGAGGGTTCGCCTGGACATAGGCAATTCCAGTGGCATTCCCGTCGGAAAATCCTTTACTGTAGCCACTGGTGTAACCTGTGATATTTCCATCATTAAGCCCAGTCGCATAATTTTGGTCATACGCACTTTTACTGTAGAGCGAATAAGTTCCGGGATTTGACTGAACCATGGCAATCCCGGTTGTTTGACCTGACTGCTGGGCATCATCTTTTTCAGCCTGGGTAAAGAGGGTATAAGAGCCGGGGTTTCCGATAACCAGGGCAACTCCCGCAGTTTGGCCTTCGGTTCTGGCAGTAGTTTCCTTCGTAAGAAAAAGGGTCCGAAGGGCGGAATCATTGCCGTCAAGATTAAGCCCAGTGGTGCTGTATTCTTCGTAATCAGTAAAGCCGTCCCCATCGGTATCCGTTTTATTCTTGTCCGTGTATATGCTTAAAGATTCCTCGTAGTTGGTAAGCCCGTCATTATCCAAATCATCCGTGTCCTTTCCAAAATTAGCGGTAAAAGTGTAATCTCCCATTACCGGGAAAGAATATGAACTCGTACTCTCTGTAATGTCACCTGACCAAATACTGAAAACATATCCATTATTAGGATTAGCAGTGACAGTGGCAGATTCATTGTAGGCGAAGTGAGTGTCATTTCCGGAGATCAAAGCTGTTCCATTGGACGGAGTTGGCGAAATCTTTAGAACATAGGCTTTTGTTTTTGTATCCTGAAAGTCATTGCTGTTAGTGGTATTGCCGGTACCCAGTTGGCCCTTATCATTCAGACCAGAAGCCAATAGACTTCCGTCAGGCTTCAATAAAAAGGAATGAGAAGACCCTGTCGCAATCAAAGCATTGGTTGAGTCAGGTATCTGGACCGATACATTTTTATCTTTATAGGAATAGTCTCCGATACCCAGTTGACCGGAATGATCGGAACCCATGGCCCAAATGGTTCCATTTTGCCGGATATAAAAACTATGATTTCCATCTGCAATCACATCCTTGATCGTGCCATCAATGCCGGGAACTAAAATGGGTCTATTCCGGTCCCAAATAGTCGAATCCCCCAGTTGCCCATCTCCATTCTCACCCATAGCCCAGAGATAACTATTTTTAATATACAGGTTATGACTGGCCCCGGCGGCAATTTTGGTAACGCCATTGGTTTCCACTTCATAGGACATGTTACGATCATTTGTAAGACCATCCCCCAACTGTCCACTTGAATTTAACCCCATGGCCCACAAGCTCCCGTTTGTTTTGAGATATATACTATGATTACCCCCGCCGGCGATTTGAGAGACCCCGGAGGCGAGAATTTGGGTGGGGGTGTTTCGCTGGGTGGTGGTCCCGTCCCCCAGTTGTCCGTTGTCATTTCGTCCGAAAGTATGCAGAGATCCGTCCGATTTCAAAATCAGGGAGTGATTAGCACCGGCGGCAATTTTAGCCACGCCACTTGTGAGGATTTGTACGGGTGAGGTTTGATTAGTTGTATTTCCGTCCCCCAATTGTCCATTGGCATTCAACCCCATGGCCCATAAACTTCCGTCGCTTTTAATGTAGAAGCTATGATTGTCTCCCGCTGCAATATCAGTAACCCCATTTACAGCCACCCCACTAACTTTTACCTCCACCGCCAAATTTCTTTGTGTAGTTGTACCATCGCCAAGTTGTCCATACTGGTTATCTCCCATCGCCCAGATTGTTCCGGGATTACCATTGCTATCTTGTTTCAGGATCAGAGTGTGGTTGGCCCCGACTGCAACTTTAGTTACTTTCTCCGCCGAAAAAATTTCCGTGGGAAAAATCACTATCATTAGAACGGGTACTAGGAGAATCGAGAGAAGTTTCCCGCCGATAAATTCAGATCTATTTTTAATGTTCATAAAATTCTTCATAACGCTCAGTTGTTGTTATTTTTTTCTTCGGGCCCGGCGGCTTTGGCAACCTTCGATTTTTTTATGTAGGCAGCAAAGTCATAACTCGCTGGAGCACTTGGAGTCTTTTTGATCGAACCCTGTTTGACCGCGGTGTAGGCCTGACCTTTGTATTCAGTTACCGCGTAAAAAGTTCCCGTTGCCTCAACCAAACCGGACCGTGTACGGATGGCAAAACGGGGAGATTTGGAATGATCACGCTCAGGGTTCAGGTACGCGGAAACAGTCCCATTTCGTAAGTCAATCATCTGCTGATTATTCATGGGAGGGCCGAGGACTGCCCGGGAATTCTCAGCGAAGCGAACCGCCGATTTTCCCTTGAAGGAAATGATTAACATGGAAGCCGAGGGCACCACGAATAAGGTAGATACTCTTACGAATTCCCCGTCATTAACCGGTAAAAAGGAATTACTGCCGGGTACATAACGGACAACCATTCCCTCTGCCACCTCAATCCGGGGTAGTTCTTCGACTGGTAATGTCTGGTTATCCTCCACCAAATCCCACGGATCATCCAGTACCTCATCGACCACTTGTTCTGCCGGCAGGATTCCCACCATCGTTTCCAATTCAGCCAGCTTTTTTTCTATCCCCACCAGGGATTCAGGGAGATCAGGAGTCGTTCTACTTGGTACAATGGATGGACTAGGAATTTGCCCTGGGATAACGGGTGCAAAATCTTCAGTGTTTTGAGTGGGTACCGATGGAATACCGAGAAGGCTTTCCAACCTTTCCATCTGCTCATTTAAGGATTCAACGCTTGGAGAACCATGAGTTATAAGGCTACTCACACAGAAGATGAAAATTGCACCCGACCAACCTGCCACGGATCTGTTCGAAAAAAGTATCATCTGGTTGAAAATCCTTTCAGGGTTTCCTCGACCTTAGGAGTTAATGCCTGTTCGAGCATTTGATTGACCAGGGGAGAGAAAACCGGCCGAGTGATGGGTGAAAGCGGGGCTGAACCAATCATGACCCGCTTGATCATGGTTGCAGTCTTTGCCTCCTGCGAATCGGTGGGGTCGTCCGTGTTTTTGGCTTTATCACTTTGGTCGTCACCGGATCCATCATCGCTCTCGGAATCATTTCCGCCTGCCTCTGAATCCATGTCCGGACTTGAAGCCTCCGCGTTGGATGAACGGTCATTTCCGACCGTATCGAAACTTCCCCCAAACAGAAGCCCGGTCCCACCGGCCTCAGCAAGTTGTATCAAAGTATATTCATCGGCCGACATTGACTGAAGCAAGTAGGAATGATCGGAGTACAAACCTACACTCATGACAGATGCAAGTTGGCTCTCACTAAGCCGATTTCCCGTACTGGTGATACTGACCAGATCTCCGAGGGAAGGCGTTCCACTGGGAGCAATCAGGTTACTTCCAACCGATGTGTCACTACCTGAACCGGTGGAAACTCCTGAATCCCCACTTCCGCTACCCGATAACATTGGAACATCATTACTTTGCGGAGATTGTTCCGTAGTTGTATCGCCTGTAATCAGATCGGTACCAGTCAGGTTCAGGGATGGATTTTCATCTTCCAGAAGGAAAATTGATTTCGCATCAAGGCCGGGCGATAAACTATCAAAATCCAGTGATGTCGCATTCAAAACATACCAATCTTCATCCAACTCTGGAAAACCTGTGGCAACCTCTTCCATCACATTATTACCATAGACCAGAACCTGACCATAGTTCTGCAATGAATCACGATTTGCAACTTCAATGCTACCGGTTTTTGCAGCCAGGACCATTGAGCTGTCTAGCACCGTAGATATGGGCGAAAAAGAAATACTTAGGGAAAGATTGCCGGAATCAGTCCTAAAATCTCCCTTCTGTATCTGTACAGTGGAAGTCTGCTCCATATCCGAACCAACTTGTGACTGAAGCTGCATCATTTGAGCGGAACGAATTTTGACATCATTAAAAGATCCATTCAGGGAAACTTTGGAAATTTGGTTATTTTTTCCGCCCAAGGAGACATCCGGGAACCGGCTCGCTTTTCCTTCCAAAACAAGCTCGGAAGCGTGGATGGTACCGTCATTTCCTGACAGCTGGGTAAGTTCAGAAAAAATGACTTTGGAAGAAGTAATCGTACCCTTATGAGTCACCGATGATGCCGTAACCTGTACATCTGAAGCCTCCAAAATTCCACTTTCCAGCAGGGCATGACCATAAAGATCTCCGGCCATAGATTCTGAAGTCTGTAAATTATCGGAGATTTGCACCACGCGGGAACCATCCTGGGATGAAATTTCCATACCGCCCCCCGCAACCAGTAAGACCGATCCATTCCCGGCTGACAGATCTCCTTGATTGGTCACTGTTTTCCCGCCCATTATAATCGTATCAGCCGTAATCTTCCCCCGATTTTCAATGGTACCGCTAAACTGGGGAGTCTGATCCCAGTTACTCTCATTCACAGAACCGGCAACCGCCTGCAAGTGCCGTGCCTGAATCACCGATCCCTCGCCAAAGATCAATCCGCCGGGAGCGGCAAAGTAAAGTTTTCCGTTCGCTTCCACCCGTCCGTCAATAGTCGATGCGGAAGATGATGTGATACGGTTAAGCACCCGGGCATTCGCACCGGGTTGGACAAACTGGACCGTCTCGCCACTTTGAACATTAAAACTTCCATGACTGAAAATACTCCCGTCAGGAGCGGTAAAGGTCATCTTATTTCCGTCGGCAGAAGAAGTGAAGGAACCGCCGCCTGTGATTGATTCACTCCCTTCGGGTAATCCATACAATCCACGAAGCCCCAGTAACAGGGTTACGAGAGAAATGAATCTTCTATTTTTGTTTCTCATGCTTCGTTTAAAAATTCCATCCCAGGTTTCCATGTACCCGATAGTCCGAGCCCTCCGTTCCATCGATCACATTCCCTCCAACCTTTAACTCACGCAACGGCTTGGCAAGGTCAAAGCTTGCATACAAACCCCGGGGAAGGAGAATTTGCACGCCCAATCCGATACCCAGCAGGTTTTGGTCGGATTCAAAAAACAACCGATCATTCACCCCCACCCTTGCCCAGTCGATGAAGACACCCACGGTCCAGGGCAAGTCCGCCGAGGCATATGCATCCTTGAAATAATAAAATGGCATCCGGTACTCAACCGTGAGCAATTGACCGGAATCCCCCGCCACGGGAGATTCAGGATAACCACGCACACTGCCCGTGCCCCCCGTAATAAATTGATGATGGGGAAGATGTCTCTTCCCGGACAGCTCAAAGTCGAGCTGTGCCCGGACACTTATCAATTGGTTGGAAAAATATTCACTGGGGGCTCGGTTAAAAGTATGCTCGATCCATTTTCCGAGGAAAAAAGTCTCGGTATGACTGAGTTGCAGACGGGCATACCGGTCCGTCGCTTCGAATCCGCCCAGGGCTTCCCGTTCATCTTCACCAATCGAACTTAGATTCCCGAATAACGATGCCCGGGAGTTGCCCACGCGATAGGTACCCTTGGAATCAAGCGAAAAGCCCACCCGTGGAGTGACCATGGTTGCATCCGCGGAATTACCAAAGAGGGAATTAAAGGCAGTGACATTTTCCATCCGCAACCCAAAGTCCACTTTAGACGATAAATTATCCCCGAGAAATAAATTTGGTTTTCCGCTCAGGGATAGATCCAGGTATAAATTATCCCCATCAAAATCCACCGTGGTCACCGCATAAGTGGACGCATCATAGGATGAATAGCCCACGCCCACACCCAGGGTGGTCAATTCCGGATAGAGTAAGGGGATGTAATAAGCACCCGCCAGGGAATGCCTTTCCCCGGTATTGGAAATGGTGTACCCGACCGCTACCTGATCATCCCGCCCGCTCAATTGATCGGTACGGGCGGCAAAATTGAACAACCACTTACCGGTCGATTCCGATCCAGCATTGGATGTGGATATGGAAAAATTTGGCTTCTGATTCCGTTTTGCCTGTACCACTGCCCGTACCTTTCCGGGCGCCTCCCCGGCCGATAGCACCACCCGGGAAATTCTGGATGGATGATCGGTCATATCCGAAATATACTCCACCAGCCCGGCCCGTACCGGCTCGCCCTCGAGAGCTTCCTGTTCCACAAAACGGTTGATTTTGGCCTCCAGTCTCTCCTTTTCCCGGGCAGGCAACCCCTTACCCTCGAACACAATCTCTTCCAGAATCGAACACCAAACCATAATTTCCAATGCGGCATCACCGGGTTCGCGAAGATCCTGCCCGCTCACCGGATCAATCATTTGAGGATTGGGAAATGCCAGTACCCCCTCAAACCCATGATCCTTTAAAAGATGTACCGGAATCTCGGCCAGATCGTATAAATCCCGGTCATCCAGTTTCAAAACTCCAGTGGCTCCACGCATCAGATCCGCCAGGTTTACCTTCTCCCCCGTTGAACGCAGGGTCACGGTTGCCATTTGGATGGCATCAAGCTCAGGCAGAGCGGGATGTCCCTGTCCGTAACGGTAGGAAATTTTCGAGAGCGGATATTTCATCGAAATCCGCTCCTCCTCTGCCCAACCAGATGATACCCCAAACAGGAAGAGTGAAAACAACGCCAGGTATTGATAAATGGAAAAACTGTGGAGCATGGATCTTTACGATGGGCAAAAGATTCGAAAGCCCTATCCATACTTGGAATATTATCCACAAGCAAGGATATCTTACCTCTCTGAAAATAACGAAATCTAGCCGATTGAGTAGGATAACTTTACAAACCAGCGATTAAAAATTTCCAAAATTAGCTTATTTAAATAAAACACAAATTAAAAAAATCGATACTCATCTATCATTAATCATTTCCAGGGAATTCACTTGCCTGAAGCAGTTTTTGCTTTTGCTTTACTCAGGTAGGCTGAAAAGTCAGGCTTTGCAGGGGGAGTTGTTTTCTTTTTTACCTCTCCTTTTTTGACGGCGGTGTAAGTTTGTCCCTTATATTCGGTGACTGCGTAAAAGGTACCAGTGGCCTCGGTGACCCACCCGATCCACGGATGGCAAAGGCAGGCTCTTTCTCCTTACACCGCTTGGGGTCCAGCAGGGCACTGACGGTGCCAAATTGTAAATCCACTTCGTAACGGCCATCTTTTTCCGGTGACACCACTACCCGGGTATTTTCCCCAAAACGGGCAACAATCTTGGCGGGATAGGAAACAATCAACTCGGATTCAGCAGCGTTAAAATAAAGGGTGGGCACCGAAATTTTTTCTCCGACCTGAATGGGCTCGAAGGCACCCGATCCTTCATCGTAGCGATTTACCTGACCAGTCATTTCCACCCCAATGGGAACTTCGGTGGTTGTGTACTCTTCCGCCACTAAATAAAAGGGCATTATAAACAGGAGGATATTAATCACTTTAATTTTCATCATCTGGAGAATTGGACTGCTTGTCATTTAAATCGGATGGGGGTAAGGCGTTATTATTTGTTGACTTGTCCAATGAGACTGCTGGCTCCTTTGTCTCCTGAACGCCCAGCATGGCTAAAACGGAGCCCGTTTCGGTATGGCAATCACCCAGGGCAAGCCCAAAGGTATATAGAGTATTGGGAAACCACTGGAAGTTTTCCCTAAGATCGGTAGCCTCCGCATCGTAAAAAACAGACGCATTTTGATCCGGGGAAAATTCCTCCTGACAGCGTATGGCAAAGTCTCGGTGCATCGCTTCGGTCTCCGAAATTTTTTCAAGCAGTTGGCGGAGGGCATCCAAAAGCTCGGCAGGCAAGACTTCTTCCACCCCTTTTGCAGAAAGTAGACCCGCCAGCGGCTCGGTGGTCATCCCTTCCAAAAAATTATTGGATATCACAAAGGGTAAGGGCTGTTCGCCCTCGGAATAGGAAGTAAAAAAAGGAATGGCATGGGCTTGGTCATAGCCTGTCTTGGTGGTTTCAAAAAAGTCGGCCAGGGCATTGCACTGGAATACCAGATAGTCGACTGCCTGGGCTCGGGCAGCGGATAATTCGTCGGTGATTTCCTCTTCTATGCTCTCCTCCGGTTGCTCCTCCTGCGGGGGTGATTGCTGAGGAACTTTTATGGATTTTCTGCGGGGTAAGGAATTTTTCTTTACTTCTACTCCTTCTTCTTCCTCTTTTTTGCGGACTTTTTCATACTCCGCGAGCAGCACTTCCTTGGTGTTGGCGGCCTGCTCGCTTAATGAGCGCAGGGACATCCCAATGGTAAAGAGGGAATTAACATACCATTTATATTTGTCGCGAAGTTCCGGACCTTCCGCCTGGTAGAAAAAAGCGACTTCCTGATCCATTTCCGGAAGAATCATTTGCTCCGTAAGCCTCTCAAACCGGGAATACAGATCGAGGAGATCCTGAAGTTTTTTAAAGAAGACCTGTACTTGTTGAATAACATCGACTTCGAGAACCTCAATCCCCCCGCTCTGGAGCATCGCCTCCCAGATACCGGTGTTAACGCTCGCCATTCCTCCATAGGGAATAGGCGTGGGAAATGGCTTTTCCCCTTCCCCATAGGCTGTGAAAAAGGGTACTCCATAAGCCTCGTCGAGCGAGGAACTGGCGGAGCTGAGCTCGGTCTCATAATCCTCAAATTCATCGACCAAAGCCTGCAAGATCTGCCTTTTGCGTAACAGATCGAGATCGTTGTCGTGCATCCGTTCCAGCAGGAAGGCTCCATACATCCCCAGAAATACGAACACCAGCTCCGCCATAAGCCACCCAAAACGGGCACCAAATCTTTTGACGGAACGGGTGACTTTTAAGAATAGCATTTTAACTGGTCATTAAAATATTTTGAAAAATCATATTAGTTTTAATAATCGATCCACAATTTTATTATCTTTACTTGCAAGAAAAGGAACGCAGATTAATAAAATTCATGGGAAATGTAACCCGAAAAGATTTTTATCCCGCCTTTAATGTTTCCTTGGGTAAAACATTAGCCGCTGCTGCGTGGGTGGATGGTGATCTTAACGAGGAAGAGATGAATTGTCTCAAGGCAATTGTTCTGCAGCTCCCGTACATCAGTTTTGAGGACTGGAGAAAATTAAAAATTTATTTGGCTTATCCAATTTCTCCTCCTGAACAAAAATCGATCATTAACGACTTTCTGGAAAAAGTCTTTCACAAAGGACACGCCAAGTTAGCCATTGAGGCACTGCTCAAAGTGATCAAGGCGGACGGTGAAATTACGCAGGAAGAGCAAAGTTTTAGTGCGGAACTTGAAAATGACCTTGCCACCAATGTGGGTTCATTTCTCAAAAAACTTAAATTTTTTCTCTTTAAAAATTCCATCCGGCAACAAAAATCCTGGGATCCGGATAAAGGAGGCCGGGAAAAATTCATTCACGAATTTTTTGATAATCCGATCTATTTTCTCTTCCGTAAAGCGGTCCTGAAAGAACAATTGGAACTTCCTCACTCGAAACCAGAATTACAAAAGATTTGTCTCTACGCGGCAGTGCTCTGCTGGTTTGCCAAGGAAGATGATCATCTCGATCTGGTTGAGAGAGAATTCATCATTAAGACCATTAAAGAACATGCCTTGCTTTCCGATCAGGTCGCTCATTGCATTCTTAAGATCGCCAGTAATTTACAAGTTTCGGAACTCCAGCTTAGTCAGTTATGTTTTTCCATGGCGGATGCCACTACCCAGGAAGAAAGAAACCAAATTTTTGTAACCCTTTCTAAATTGATTCTTCTGGACAGAGAAATGTCGACCAAAGAGTGCGAATATTTAAGGACCGCTGCCTTGTATTTGGAAATTAAAGAAAAATTATGGGTAGAGGTAATGGGCAATATTAATCTTAAAACCACTTTCAGCGTTTAGTACTGATAGTTTGGTTGGGTTAAATCCCACCGGCAAAAGAATTGGAATCGTGCAATGGATTACCATCGGAATTCAACCAACCATCATTGGCTTCTTTGAAATTACGGTATTTTTCGCGAAATTTCTCTTTTTCACTACCTTCCGGTATCTCGTCCCACCTACGACCGTCCCTTTTGCTAACGGGATTTTTCTCCCATGCAGATGAAAACTCTTCCTCGGAGACATAAAATGTGGATGTCACCGGGATCACAGGTGGTGTATTTTTTTTCTGATTGTAAAAGTTTATGTAACGCATCCTAAATTCATTTCTTTCATCATCATACAAATCACTCCAAGTACGACCATCCCTTCTGCCAGTCGGACTGTTATGCCAGGCATCGGCAATCATATTTTCATGGCTTTGGGTACGATACGCTTTGCGGGCATTGTTGCGGGTTTCAATAATATCAAAGTGTAAACGCCGATTTGCCTCAGCCATGAGCATGATCTTTCTTCTCAACGCGTGTTTCTCGGCTACCCTGAGATCAGATTTCGAGAGTAAACTTGGGTTGACCGCCGTATTATTTGCTTCGTTGTAAAGGTCGGCACCTCTTCCATCGATGTAAGGGGATAAGCGTTCTCCATAAACTTCTTGACAATATAAGAATGAAGATGAAACAGAGGATAAGATAAGGATAAAAAGTAAGTTTTTCATGGCAATAATATTGTTTTGGTGTATTTACATACCTCTGTTATTTACATATTTCAAATTTTTTTACTTTTTCTCATCTTGAATTCAATCCAGGAACTAATAAATTTTAAAAAATGATACTTCTTTCCCCCGCTAAAACTTTAGACTTTGAATCCCTTGCTAAAACCAGAGTCTGTACGCAGCCAGAATTTCTCGAGTTTTCAAAAGATCTAATCAAGGGACTTTCCAAGCTTAGTTCTGATGAAGTGGGTAAACTGATGAGCATCAGTCCAAAACTCGCGGATCTAAATAAGGAGCGTTTTCAAAAATGGGCTCTCAAGCATGATCAAGAGAATGCCAAACAGGCAGTCCTCGCTTTTAAGGGCGATGTTTATGAAGGCTTACGGGCATGGGACTTTACCAAATCTGATTTCACATATGCCCAGAAGAGACTCCGAGTCCTTTCCGGCTTATATGGTCTCTTAAAACCATTGGATCTAATTCAACCCCATCGGCTGGAAATGGGGACCGTTTATGGTAATCCCGAAGGCAAGGATTTATATGCTTTCTGGGGTGACAGGCTAGCCAGTGCAATCAACCGGGATCTCCAGAAAGATAAATCGGGCCTGGTGATTAACCTGGCTTCCCAGGAGTATTTTAAAGCGGCCAAGAGTTCCAAAATCGAAGGGGAAATTATTTCCCCATCCTTTCTTGATGAAAAAAATGGCAAATATAAAGTGATAAGCTTTTATGCCAAAAAAGCAAGAGGTTACATGGCCCATTTTTTGGTTACCAATCGGGTGGAGAGTGCAGAAGAACTTTCCATCTTTAAAGCGTACGGATACCAATATTCCAAGGGTGATTCCACCTCCAGAACTCCCATTTTTACCCGTTCTGAAAAGCACAGGGAAGCCGCCTAAGAAAATTGACTTCCATTCCGCTTAGGAGATTTGGCTACTTTTTTGCCTTGTCCAACCGTGACTGCACTGACTTTCTTTGCATATCACGGTAATAGGAGGCATTCCCCCGTACTTTAGACTGCCCTTTTCCGGATTTTCCACCCTTCCTCCCCATCAGGGAGGCAACCTTGGCGAGAGTTTTTTTTAGCTTCTCCGTCACATCCCTCGATTGATTCGGTTGAACACTCCGAGAATCTGTTCCATCCTTTTGGATGAAGACTCCAGTTCCTTAAGAATCAAGTCAATTCTCTCCTGCTTTTGAGAAGGGATCGAGCGGGAAGATCTGATCCTTCCTTCCACACCCTGAAGAAGGCGACTCCCCACCCGTTCACCCGAAATTTTGAATTTAGTTTTACTCACCCCATTTTGTTTTCCCATTCCTCTTTTTTGCACAAGCGTTTGTGTAAAACAAGCAAAAAAACTTTGGGAAATCGTATGAGGAAATTTTTTAGCTTAAACTTTCCAGAAGTTTCTTTTTTAAATGCGGTAATCCGTCTCCGAGAAGAGCGGATATGGTATGGAGTTCGATATCTGGAAATCGCTGACCGAACTCATTAACATACTGAGTCGCGTTATCTTCGTCCATTTTGTTACCAACCACCACCAATGGTTTTTCTCCCAGTTTTATATCATATTCAATTAATTCCTTTCGCAAGTGATGGAAGTCATCACATGGATTGCGCCCAT
This sequence comes from uncultured Verrucomicrobiota bacterium, assembly GCA_902615835.1. GTDB lineage: Bacteria > Verrucomicrobiota > Verrucomicrobiia > Opitutales > Seribacteraceae > Seribacter. The sequence goes on along the minus strand of CACMQL010000017.1, from coordinate 5,567 downwards.
CGATGGCGGCAAGATCCAGCAGAAATAAGAGCAGTTTACATCTCTCCACATGACGTAAAAAACGATGGCCCAATCCCCGGTTCTCAGCCGCCCCTTCAATAAGTCCCGGAACATCGGCCATGGTCAGGGTTCTAAAATCCTCGGGATAATCAATCACCCCTACCGTTGGCACAAGCGTGGTGAAGGGGTAAGAATCAATTTTGGGAGTGGCATTCGACATTACATTGAGAAGGGTTGATTTACCTGCGTTGGGAAAGCCTACCAATCCAATATCAGCTATGGTTTTAAGGGTAAATTTATACTCCCCTTCCATTCCCATCTTCCCTTCCGTAAATTGTCTGGGTGTCTGGTTGATTGAACTTTTAAATGTGGCATTACCCCGCCCTCCTTTCCCTCCTTCCAGCAGAAGAACTTCCTGTTCGTGCTCGAGTAGTTCACAAATCAAATCTCCCGTATCAATTTCCCGTATCTCCGTTCCCATGGGCACTTTTAGAATACATGGATCTCCACCTTTTCCGTTTTGATCGCTACCCCGACCCGGTTCCCCATTCCTGGCTTTCCAGTGTTTCTTAAAATGGTAATTCCGCAGATCAGCCACATTTTCATCTGCCTGTAGAATAAGATCTCCCCCTTTACCCCCATTTCCACCATTTGGACCTCCGTTGGGCATATACTTCTGCCGCAGAAAGGACATACAACCATCTCCCCCATTTCCCGCCTTTAGAAAGACTCTGGTTTCGTCGAAAAACATGGGTTTTATCCATATTGTTTAGATTGCACCTGGTCAATGACTCAAAAAAAAGGGCAGTCCCTGATGGGGCTGCCCTTGTTTAAGAGGATCGGGTAAGCCTAGTAACGATAGTGCTCAGGCTTATAGGGACCCTTAACGGGCACCCCAATGTAGTCTGCTTGTTCAGTTGACAACTCGGTTAATTTAGCACCCAGTTTGTCTAAATGTAAGCGGGCAACCTCTTCGTCGAGTTCCTTGCTTAATCGAGAAACACCAATTTCGCGGTCGAGATTATTTCGAATGTCGATTTGAGCAATAGTCTGGTTTGTGAAACTGTTAGACATGACGAAACTTGGATGACCGGTGGCACAACCAAGATTGATCAAGCGACCTTCGGCAAGTAAATAAATACTTTTACCATCAGGAAAAGTAAAACGACTGACTGGACCGCCAGGTACGGTGTCGTCTTTAATGATTTCTTTCGTAACACCTGGCATATTTTCAAGCTCGACGACTTGGATCTCGTTGTCGAAATGCCCGATGTTGCAAACTATCGACTGGTCTTTCATTTTGCTGATGTGCTCAGCCGTAATGATATCTTTATTGCCAGTTGTGGTAACAAATATATCGGCAGTTTCGAGGGCGTCTTCGATGGTAGTGACCTGATACCCAGCCATGCAGGCTTGCAAAGCACAAATGGGGTCAATCTCGGAAACCATTACGCGGGCTTTTTCATTGGCCAATGAATCAGCTGAACCTTTTCCGACATCACCATATCCGCAAACCATGGCGACCTTACCGGAGATTAGCACATCCAATGCGCGCTTAATACCGTCCACTAAGGAATGTCGGCAGCCATAATTGTTGTCAAATTTGGACTTGGTCACAGAGTCATTAACATTGATTGCCTGAAAAAGGAGTTTTCCTTGTTCCTGCATTTGAATCAGGCGGTGAACACCGGTGGTAGTCTCTTCGGATACTCCCACAACTGCATCTGCGACTTTGGCCCAATGTCCAGGCTTTTCAGAAAGTGTTTTTTTAAGAAGCTCCTTGATGACCTGTTCTTCCTCGCTTTCAGACGGAGTGTTAACCCAATCACTACCATTTTCGAGTTCGTAACCCTTATGAATTAATAGAGTGGCATCTCCACCGTCATCAACAATTTGATCGGGTCCTGATCCGTCGGGCCAAGTTAAAGCGTTCCAAGTGCAATCCCAATAGTCTTCCAAGGTTTCACCTTTCCAGGCAAAAACGGGGATCCCTGCGGCGGCAATGGCGGCAGCGGCGTGATCTTGAGTTGAAAAAATGTTGCATGAACACCATCTAACATCGGCTCCGAGGTCAACGAGCGTTTCGATAAGCACCGCTGTCTGTATCGTCATGTGCAGAGAACCCATGATTTTGACGCCAGCCAGAGGTTTAAGGGGACCGTATTTCTCACGGGTTGCCATCAAGCCTGGCATTTCATGTTCCGCGATGGAAATTTCTTTACGGCCAAACTCAGCAAGTGTGATGTCAGCTACTTTGTAATCTAGGGTTGGAGTGAGTGTTTGTGTCATAGTGGTCATGCTTTAGATAACGAATTGGATGATATAATAGATCAGAATAGATTATGAAATGGCGGCCTTGAGATCTTCGGTTTTATTGGTTTGTTCCCAGGGCAAATCGACTTTCCCGAAATGGCCATAATGGGTTGTTGATCTGTAAATAGGGCGGAGAAGATCAAGTTGAGAAACAATCTCGGCTGGTTTGAAATTAAATACATGGTGAACTGACTCCTGGATTTTACTTTCCTCCACCTTTTCCGTCCCAAAACAATCGATGGTGATACTGGTGGGATGAGGGTGTCCAATCGCATAGGCAACCTGAAGTTCAGCCCGATCGGCCAACCCAGCCGCAACCACATTCTTAGCAACCCATCGGCACATGTAGGCAGCCGAACGATCGACTTTACTGGGATCTTTACCGGAGAATGCACCACCACCATGACGCCCCCAACCACCGTAGGTATCCACAATAATTTTGCGACCGGTCAGACCGGAATCTCCTTCCGGCCCTCCTACGACAAATCGACCCGTAGGATTTATCAGATATTCAGTTTCACTTGAAAGGAGATTAGATGGGAGGGAGGGCTTGATAATTTCCTCGATGATAAAGGATCGAATGGTTTCATTGTCGGCTGCTTCGGCATGTTGAGTCGAAACCACAACATTTTCGATTCCCACCATTTCTCCATGTTCGTACTTGAGTGCAACCTGTGACTTGCAATCCGGACGGAGCCAGGGTGCTTCCGAAGTATTCTTTCGAACATCCGCCATTTTGCGTAAAATACGATGGGCAAACATCACCGGAGCTGGCATCAACTCTTCGGTTTCGTTGCAGGCGTAACCAAACATGATTCCCTGGTCTCCGGCTCCCTGTTCAGCAGTACCCTTCCCTTCCGCGGCATTTGCATCAACACCCTGCCCGATATCTCGCGACTGTGCTGTTAATTGATTGGTTACAAAAACTTTATCAGCATGAAAAATGTCATCGTCATTAATATATCCAATTTCACGGATTGCCTCTCGAACGACCCCTTCGTAATCAAACTTGGATGAAGTGGTAATTTCCCCGGCAATGGTGACGCAGTTACTCTTGACTAAAGTTTCACAGGCTACACGGCTATGTGGATCCTGTTCTAAACACGCATCCAGGATGGCGTCAGATATGGAATCTGATACTTTATCAGGATGACCCTCTCCAACGGATTCGGATGAAAAAATGAATGACTCAGGCATGGGGTATACTCCATCAAATATCCAACCGAAAATCAAGTTTATTCATCAACGCATCATGATGCGTTGATGTGTTTTATATTTTCTGAGACTTACTAAGGGTGGATTGAAGGTATTTTCCGTAGGAAGAAGACCCGTGTGCAACTACCGCTTTTTCGAGTTCATCGATTGACATCCATTTTTTGTAGATCGCAATCTCTTCGAGGCAGGCGATTTTTAATCCCTGTCGTCGTTCGATCACTTTAACAAAATCCGTAGCGGAGGCGAGAGTTTCATGGCTCCCGGTGTCCAACCAAGCCGTGCCTCTACCCATTACTTCAACCGAAAGATTTCCGGTTTCAAGGTAAATCCGGTTTAAATCCGTAATCTCAAGTTCGCCCCGGGGGGAAGGTTTTAATTCTTTGGCAATGGAGCACACTTGCTGGTCGTAAAAATAAAGACCAGGTACGGCATAATTTGATTTCGGTACTTCCGGTTTTTCTTCCAGGGAAACCGCTTTTCCGGAATGATCGAACTCAACCACTCCATAATTCTCGGGATCTGACACATGGTAGCCGAAGATGGTAGCTCCGTCCATTTTTGCATTGGCATCGTCAAGGGTCTGTTCCAATTCATGCCCATAAAAGACATTGTCTCCCAAAATTAAAGCGGATGAACTTTTACCAAGAAATCTTTCTCCGATCAAAAAAGCCTGAGCCAAACCATCAGGATTTGGTTGTTCCTCATACGAGAATGAAACGCCAAATCTAGATCCATCACCCAACAAATTCTTGAATGTAGGCAAATCCCTTGGTGTGGAAATGATTAAGATCTCACGAATTCCCGTAAGCATCAGAATGGAGATCGGGTAGTAAATCATCGGTTTGTCATAGACCGGCATCAGTTGCTTGCTTACGGCCATGGTTAATGGGTACAGGCGGGTTCCTGAGCCGCCTGCCAGTACAATTCCTTTTCGTTTGCTCATCAAATACCCAGCCTTTGTCTTTGATATTTTCCGGAAGTGATATTCCTACACCATTCTTGATGACTGAGATACCACTCAACCGTTTGCTCAATTCCTTTTTCAAATGAATAGGAAGGCCGCCAGCTCAGCTCATTTTGAATCTTGGAAAAGTCAATTGCATATCGGTGGTCATGTCCCGGGCGGTCAGTTACAAAAGTTTTTAGTTTGTCGTGGGGAGCCCCTTCGGGATGATGTTGGTCAAGAATAGCACATAAAGTATCAATGACTTCCATATTGGTCTTCTCCGAAGCCCCTCCAATGCAGTATGTCTCCCCCACCCTTCCTTTTTGAAGTACGGATAGAATCCCAGTGCAATGATCTTCCACATATAACCAGTCCCTAATGTTTGATCCATTTCCATAAATTGGAAGGCTTTTGCCTTCACAGGCATTCAAGATCATCAAGGGAATCAACTTTTCCGGAAACTGATAGGGTCCGTAGTTGTTTGAGCAATTGGTCGTAAGCACGGGCAGTCCAAAAGTGTGATGATAAGCTCGAACCAAATGATCAGCCGATGCCTTGGACGCGGAATAGGGGCTATTGGGAGCGTAGGGAGTGGTTTCCCGGAAAGCAGGGTCCTCAGATTTAAGTGAACCATAAACCTCATCCGTGGAGACATGCAGAAAGCGAAAGGACTTCCTTTTAGCACCGGCAACTTTAGAAAGATATGATTTGGTCGCTTCCAGTAAGCGAAGCGTACCCACCACATTGGTTTGCACGAAGGGCTCCGGACCATCAATTGATCGGTCAACATGACTTTCGGCGGCAAAATTTACAACTGCATCAACTTCGAACCCTTCCAACGCTTTAAGCACGGAATACCCGTCACAAATATCCGCTTGAATCAGCCGGTATGATTTGCGGTCTTCCAAATCCTGAAGATTTTCCGGATTCCCTGCGTAGGTTTGCTTGTCATAATTAATAACCTGATCAAACTCTCCGCTGTTAAGGAGCAAACGAATAAAATTCGAGCCAATGAACCCGAGACCACCGGTTACAAGAATGTTCTTCATACTGTGGATGCCTCTGCCATTTTTCTCATGGATTCCCTCATGGC
>CACMQL010000016.1 GCA_902615835.1 uncultured Verrucomicrobiota bacterium | reverse complement strand
GTATACAGGATAAGTCGAAAATGCGGTAGGGTTGTCATATGTGACAGAAACCGTGGCACCATTGAAAAGACTAGAAGTAAAAGTAATAGTAGGGTTTACTGCAATCGACAGTCCAGCCGGTAAACTGGCAGGTGTGGATGCACCACTTGTAGTTGCGGTGCTTCCTTGGCTTGAGTCACTTCCACAGCCGTGAAAAAGAAGTGTTGAAATAATAAGAGGAATTAAATGATATTTCATATTAATTTAGAGACAAAATCACTTCCATATCGACTAACACATGCTTTTGTCAATTTCTTAATTTCGTGTTATTTAACACCTTTATTGGCTCATACAAAAAAAGCCCGCCAAGTGGCGGGATTTTCTAAATCATAAATATTCTAACTCTTAGAAAGAAAAGATGGTTTCAGCATATAGTTCATCCACGCTGGTATCACCCGTATTTGTCGAATCAAGTTCGGCATGACTATACTCGATGCCAACGGTCAAGTTATCAGTAACGCTAAACATCGGTCCAAAGGTGAAACGATTGCTGCTTCCCTCTCCTTTTACTGGAATATCGTCCTCCATTTCGAAATTTTCGTGCGAATAACGGAAAGTAAGTCCGAACAAATCATTAAACTGATAGTTCGCAAGCATCATGATATTCCACATTTCAATCACATAAACATCCCACATGTCCCACTCAAACGCGAGGGTCAACCCACCTGTTTGGTAAGAAACCTGTAGATTGAGCTGGCTAATATCATCAGATTCAGGAAACAAAAATACTCCCTTAGCAAACTTAGCATAGAAATCATGTCCGGTTAAGGAAGGTCTTTTGGCACGGTCGGCGTTGACCGCAGATGTAAAATTAGAAGCCCAACTATTGTATCCCGAGATTGACTGGTTGTATGCATCATTTTTCTCATATCCATAACCAAGACGCAACTCAAGTCCAGGAATGAGCATAAAGGAAGCAGCGAGATCCAAACCAATATTCCCATTATTCTGGTGATTGCTGTCGGTAAAGTATCCATTGTGAAGTCCGGCAACATAGCCGATTCTTCCGTTGTTGTAGTTAAACCGGACGCCGTCCACATAGTTTCTACGAAATCCAGGCAGTTCGAACTCTCTCTCTTCATCAATTCCAACTAAGGGATAATTGTCGAGATAGTCGGATGTAATTTCAAATTTTTCGTCAAAGAGGGTTGATGCCATATCTGTAATTTTCTTACGTTCCGCAACTAAATCTTTGGACACTTGACTACCCGTATTTTTGATTGTGGTTATACCTACAAAATCCTCCAACGCCTTACCTCCCTCTCTCACATCTGCCATCACATCCGTTATGTAGGCGTAGGATGTTTGGTACATACTGGGGGATTCGTCTTTCTCATAACTCAGAGCAGTCAACTGACGACCAGCAGTCAAATTAAAATTTTTGTTAAAACTACAGCGTAAAAAAGCCTACTCAAGATCGATACCCTCGTTGCTGAATCCAAAATGAATTTCACCCGAAACGGGAGAGAAATCTATGAGAAAATCAATATCAGCAAATGTTCTAAAGCGAGTGTCATCTTCTGAGATTAGACTATCAAAATTGGTATAGTCTAAACGAAAATCAATGAATCCTCGCATTTTTAGACGGTTGTCGATAGAAATGCCTTTGTAAGCAAGCGTTTCATTCACTCCAAGCATTGTTCGCCCCAATGATTCTGAAGCAAGCATAGATGCATTATCTGCTTCTTCTGCGTAAATAATGGGCGAAATAGATGCAAAAGAAACAATGAATGAATAAAATAGTTTTATGGATAACTTTATCTGTCTGAGGTAGTAGGGAAAAGTGTTATGAAATAGATAAAGGTCGTTTTGGTCAATCGTGGAAAATTTTCCAACTCGGGTACAAAAAAGCCCGCCGAGTGGCGGGCTTTCTTAAAATCATGAATATTCTAACTCTTAGAAAGAAAAGATGGTTTCAGCGTATAGTTCATCCACGCTGGTATCACCAGTATTGTCGGAATCAAGTTCAGCGTGAGAGTACTCGATGCCGACCGTGAGGTTATCAGTAACAGAGAATATAGGTCCGATCGTGAAACGGTTACTGCTTCCCTCTCCACCTCCAGGAACACCCGCTTCGAAGTCTTCGTGGGAATAACGGAAGGTAAGACCGAAAACATCGTTGAACTGATAGTTGGCCAAGAACATCAAGTTCCACATGTCGATGACATACACATTCCAAAGGTCCCACTCAAATGCGAGGGTCAAACCACCTGTTTGATAGGATAGCAAGAAGTTGAACTGACTGATGTCGTCAGACTCTGGGAATATTCGTATGCTGTTAGCCTCAGGTCTGGAATCAGCAATTAAAGCTGATTTTAAGCCTGAAGCCCATGTGTTGTAATGTTCAATAGAATCATTGTAAGCATCGTTGTTTTCATAACCAAAACCAATACGAAATTCCAAGCCAGGAATAATCATAACAGAAGCAGCAATATCTAATCCGATATTTCCATCGTTGAGATTATCGCTGCTTGTAAAATAACCATTGTGAAGACCAGCAACAAAACCAAATTGTCCGTTATTAAAATTTAAACGTAAACCATCAACATAATTTCTACGAAAAGAAGGAATTTGAAAAGGGTCGGCATTACCATCTCCAAATTCTTTCATTGGATTTGCTAATAAATAAGGATGAGTCGTAGCATAATTGGCAGCAATGAATGAAATATTTGCAAGTGCAGCTGGAGTGCCTGAAGTTGTATCAAGATTTACGAGAGGGGTGAAATTTTTGAAGGTTGTTTGACCAACCGTTCGTAATGAAGACAAACCTATAAAACTTTCCAAGGCGGCACCTCCACCTTGAACATCTGCACTTACATCAGTCAAATAAGCATAGGATGTTTGATACATATTAGGAGATTCGTCTTTTTCGAAACCAAGTACGGTCAGCTGTCTACCAGCGGTTAAACTAAAATCTTGGTTAAAATTGTATCGTAAGAACGCTTGCTCAAGGCCAACGCTGTCTGGTGAAGCAGCGAAGTGAATTTCTCCAGTAACAGGGGAAAAGTCAAAAAGGAAGTCGATGTCAGCCGCAGAGCGAAATCGGGCATCATCATCGGCAACTAATTCATCAATGTTTGTGTAATCGTAACGAAAATCAATAAATCCACGCATTTTCACGCGATTGTCGAGGGCAATGCCGCTTGCAGTAAGGGTGCTGTTTGCACCCAATTCTGTTCCTCCATCAGCAACTGAGGGAGATGACACCGCAGGCATCATCATGCGTGAAGTTTGGGCAGAAGCAGTAGCGGAAATAGCTGCAAAGCAGGCGGTGAGGGTATTAAATAATTTCATGATGTATCAGACCTTCCATAATCTAGTACTCATTTTTCGGGGTCAAGCAGAAATTTCACTCCTAAATTTATTTAAAAGAGTAGAAATAAATGCTCTAAATTTAGGCTATTAGAGTCTGCATTCGAGCTTTTCGAGGCGTTGGTGAAGATCCTTGGGTAGATTCTTACGGTCTTCATCGGTATTGACAGGTCCATCAAAGAGCACTTCCCCATCCGGGGATGTTGCCCGCAGGTGTTTGTTCTGGTCCTTCACGGAATACTCCAATGTGCCCAGCTCATCCGTTGTGATGATTTGCTTTTGTTCGGAGGAATAGTTGAAAGATTGTACATTACCCGGACTGGAACTCGGACCATGCAAAGGACTGTCGATGTCGAAGGGGTCTTGATTCATGCGACTGTTTTGAGTAATACCCGGCATGGAATTAAAACCATGTTTCTTAAGCAGTTCCATGATGGATGAATTATTATTCCGGAAAAAAGGATCCTGCGAGAAGAGATCTGTTGGGAACAAAGGCCTCGAGTCAAATCGCTGGGGGCGTCCCATTGTTTCGATCAATGCTACCTCCGACTCGGTAAGTTTAACCTCGAGGGTCATGGGCTTGCCCTTTCGAAGTATTTTCAATTGAACAAGATCTCCAGGGTTTTTCATTCGGATTAAAGCTTTGAGTTGAGCAGAATTGACCAAAATTTGGTCTTCCATTCTTAAAAGAACATCGTAAAGTTTGAGCCCGGCTTGCTCGGCCGGACTTTGAGGAGATACTTGATCAATACTTAAGTGAACCCCTCTAGGTAGGTTTAACTGTTCACTCATTCCCACGGTCAAGGTGGAAGTACTGACTCCGAGGAAGGTTACTTTTTCAACATCCAAATGTGTTTGAGCGGCCAGACAAACCGAAGAAAAAAATAAAAGAGTGTATGAAAGTGACAAACTTATATGAGCTATTTTCATTTGCAGATCTCTCGTATGTTTATGCCACCTTGATTATTTCAAAATAAATAACAAATGGGCATAAAACCATTTAATAGAGATCGAGGTCGATTAGAATAATCTCCTGGCGGGGTTGGCTGGAAAGAATGCGTTGATCAATAGCGGGGTGTTGCCAAAGAATTTCATCAAGATAATGCATTCGGACCTGACGGGCGGGCAATCCTCCGGGACGGGCGATCACTCCCTCATCAACCCGGTCAAGCAGCCTTTCCTGAAAAGTGGGCATCCATCCCCCAACGGGCATGCCTGATCGCGCTTCCAGTTCAGCGACAGAAACACCGTGAATAGGACTTTCCGGATCTTCACCAGGAACAGCATCGAAAACAGGAATCTCTGCAGAAGGCGGGGAAAGATTCTCATTTTCCCCCAATTTCAAGAAGTAAACACTTAGAAAAGTTAAGATCAGAGAAGCGGCAATACCTATGCCTAACCATGGAAAAAATAAAATGTTCGATTTCTTGGCAGCGGGGGAAGATTTTACTTCCTCCGGGAGTCTACGCATCGCTAAATTACCGGCATCCCCCAAGCCTTGCTCAATACGATCGGAAAGTCGAAGTGAAGGTTTTTTGGGAGTCAGGGACCTGAGTTCCTTTTCAAGGGATTCAAAATCATTCATGATGGGGAGAGGTTCGGATTAGGACTTTCAAGTTCTTCCGGTACCCAGTCCTTGAGTTTTTGTAGGGCGTAGCGGTATCGTGAAGCAACCGTGTTTAGGGACATATCCAGAGTACGGGCAATTTCATCAAAGGTAAGTTCCCCCCAAATTTTAAGGGTGAGGACTTCTTTCTGTTCTTCCGGAAGACGATCGACTGCCCGGAGGAGTGCCTGTTGGCGCTCATCTTTTTCAAGAGAATCCTCAAAGGCGGATGATAACGGAGACAAATCATAGGTTTTCTGTTCACGAATTACCCGGCGGTCAATACTCCGTGCCCAGTCAATTGCCAATCTACGAATGGCCCGATACACCAGCCCAGGTGCAACTTCTCCGGTATGACCGTAAAGTCTCCAGATTCGCACAAATGCTTCCTGTACCAAATCCTCCGCATCATGAGGGTTTCGGGCTTGTTGCCTGGCGAAAAGAAGGAGTTTATTCCCATGCCGGGCAAACCAGGACTTCCAGATAGGTTCAGTGATCATAAGTGTATAGAAGAAGGCGTTAATACTAAGATCATTTGTTTTAAGTGTAAAAATTTTTACCAGCGTGACAAGAAGACTGATTAAAAAAAGTTTTTTCTGCCTTTTTATGGGGTTTTTGAAAATTGGCATCCAACATGCAAAACTTGTATCACAAAGGGCAAAACAGACTCTTAATTGAGTTGCATAATATGCGTGACCTGGGCTGGGTCACGCATTTTTGTTTTATAGCCTTCCCATTAAAAAGAAAGCCGTATTATAAAACAGATTACCTTGTCTTGCCTCCACGTCCTTTCTATGGATCAACTTTCTTATGAAATTTAGCCGCCACGCTCATTTAGCCTACTGCACAAATGTTCACCGTGGAAACAACTGGCAGCAGACTTTTGATTCTTTGGAAAAGTATGTCATAGAGGTGAGGAAGGGAGTCGCTGCGGACCAAAGATTTGCAATTGGGTTACGACTGGGTGCTCCCGCGGCCCAGGAATTATCCGAACCAAGGAAGCTTTTCCAGTTTCGGAAGTGGCTTGACCAAAAAAACGCCTATGTTTTCACAATCAATGGTTTTTCACACGGCAATTTTCACGGCTCACCGGTCAAGGAAAAAGTATACCGCCCGGACTGGACCACCAACGAACGCCTGGATTACACCCTGCTCCTCTTTTCCATCCTCGAAAAATTACTTGATCCGGGAGAGGAAGGAAGTGTCAGCACCCTACCCGGCTCCTTTAAGGAATTCCTCCCCGATGGGGAGATTCCGGATGCACTCCTAAAAAAGGTCAATGCCTGTGCCCTGGAAATGGAAAAAATAGCCAGTTCCAAAAATCTCGACCTGCATCTGGGTATGGAACCGGAACCGCTCGGCCTGTTCGAGACCACCCAGGAAACAGTTACTTTTTTTGAAAAATTATTTCAGCAGGATACGGATGAGGAGATTATCCGGAAACGGATCGGGGTGAATTACGACTGTTGCCATTTGGCGGTTGAATTTGAGGATGCCCATGAAGGACTGGACGCTCTTAAAAGGCATGATATCCGCCTAAGCAAACTACATCTGAGTTCGGCCCTTTCCGTCAAGCCAACCCCGAATAACTTGCTGAGGTTGCGGGATTTTATTGAGCCGGTCTACCTTCATCAGGTGACCTTGGGCAAAAATGGAAATTGCATTCGAAGAATTAAGGATCTGGACACTGCCCTGGAAATGCAAAGGCGGGGGAATCTCCCGGAAGCGGATGAATGGAGAATCCATTTTCATATCCCCCTACACGCCTCTCCTGGAGGTGATTTGGGAGACACCCGACTTCATGTAATTGACACCCTTTTCTGGCTCAGTAAAAATCAAGGTGCCTGCCGGCATTTGGAAATGGAAACTTACACGTGGGAAGTCCTGCCCGGTGAACTGCAAGCCGGCACGGTCGTAGAACAGGTCGGCAAAGAATATGATTGGACATTGGAACAGATTCGTAAAATCGGGTTCAGTCCTGAAGAAAACTAGACCGCCCATTCACCATGCCCTCAATTGTAAGTCTCGCCCTGACTCTCTCCCGTGCATCCAACCTGCCTACGGTCTGGACAAATTGTCTGGCTGCATGGACCATCAATCAATCGGTTGAAAAAATCGTGGGGCAAACTCCGGCCTGGCATGATCCCTTTCTCTTTGATTGGGGAGTACTCGGGTGGGTTCTTATTGGAGCCAGTTTCGTATATTCCGGGGGGTGCGTGTTAAATGACGCGTTTGATCAAAATTTTGACCGGCAATTTAATCCACACCGCCCCATCCCCTCGGGTCAAATTAAAGCTTCCAGGGTGTGGGCTATGGGCATACTTTTCATACTCTTTGGTGGTGGAATTATGGTGGGACCGGCATCGACCTCCGTCTGGTGGACGGGTCTGCTGATCGGAGCGGTCTGCCTTTACGATTGGTGTCACAAAAAATGGGTTGGTTCTGTATGGATTATGGGAAGTTGCCGTAGCTTTTTGTGGCTGGCTGCTGGGTCAGCCGCAGGAGCCGAGACCATGAATCAAGTGATCGTTGGTTCGTTGTGCGTGGGAGGATATGTGGTGGGCATTAGCCTGTTTGCCCGGAAGGAAACCAAACGACAGGATGCCCATCAGTCCGGTTCGCTTGCAACCCTTCTTCTCTTCAGTCCCTGTTTGGTCATATTGAGTTTGTTGGTTTTGTGGAACCATCTCGATCCCACCCGGGCATTTTTACTGAACTTAAGCGGACTGTTTCTTGGATGGGTTATAGTAAAAGCAATAATGATGATGAAAAATACCCGGATCCCAGGGTCTATTGGACAGGGTGTTTCCATGCTTCTAGCCGGGATTTGTTCAGTGGATGCCCTGGCTGTTTCTCTCTTCGCACCCGCCCTAATGGCACCCTGCTACCTTGCCCAATTTTCTGCTCAGATTCTACAAAAGAAGTTTGCGGCGACCTAGATCCCGATCTACGATAATTTTTTCATGTCCTCACGCTTTGCCACGATAAAACGTAATATCCGGCTGGATTTTACCCACCGTGTCTTCTTCACCTGTGATTCTTTTTCGGCGACCAATGAAACGCTGGCAGATATCCTGCAGCCCAGACAGAAGGGACATCCAACTAAGGCCATCGTCTACCTGGACGAAGGTCTGCTCGATGGCATGCCTAATCTTCCCGAACAGATTGCGAGCTATTTCCGTTCACGGGAAGACCGTCTGGATTTGGTATGCCCACCCAAATTTTGCTCCGGGGGAGAACCGGCCAAGAATAATTTCCAATACATTGAACAAATTTGGAACGATCTGCATAAGCACGCCATGTGCAGACATTCCTATGTTATCGCCATTGGCGGGGGTGCCGCCTTGGACATGGTGGGTTTTGCCACCGCAACCGCCCATCGCGGTCTCCGCCTGATCCGTTACCCCACCACCAGCCTGAGCCAAGGAGATGGTGGGGTCGGCGTGAAAAACGGGATTAATTATTTTGGAAAGAAAAACTGGGTGGGCACCTTTTCGGTGCCGGACGCGGTGGTCAATGATTTCTCCTTTCTCCGCGGTTTGCCAAGTAATCAGAAACGGGCCGGTTTTATTGAGGCAGTCAAGGTCGCTCTCATCCGTGACCGTTCCTTTTTTGAACAAATTGAAGAAAAGGCGGATGAACTGGCCAGCTTTGATATGGGAGCCATGGAAGAAGTAATCCGTAAAAGTGCAGCCCTGCATTTAGACCACATTGCAACTTCAGGAGATCCTTTTGAAAAAGGTTCCGCCCGCCCACTGGACTTCGGTCATTGGGTGGCCCACAAACTCGAACAGCTTTCCGATTTCCGGATCGGGCACGGTGATGCCGTGGCCATTGGCCTAGCGGTGGATCTGTTATATTCCACCCGTATCCGCCTGGTTGAGGAAACGACGGCTTACCGTGCGATTGAATTGATTGAACGACTTGGGTTTACCACCTACGATGCCCTTTTGCATCAGGTCGATGCAGATAACATTTCGGTTATACTCAAAGGACTCGATGAGTTCCGCGAGCATCTGGGGGGTGAGTTGACCATTACCCTTATTCAGGGAATTGGGGAAGGTGTCGAGGTTCATGCCATGGATAAGGTGCATATCAAATCAGCTCTTGATGAACTTCGGAAAAGACACCACGCGATTCCCGCGAAATAAAAATGCCGGAAAAGGGCCATCGGTCAGGTCCGCGTGTTGCGATTATTAATATTGTTGGCTTGTGTGGCAGGCTTCTGGGTGAATCAACCCCAAAACTAAGTCGTTTCGCACGGCAATCCGGGAGGAAAGAATCGATTATCCGACCGGTGGTCCCGGCCGTTACCTGCACTGCTCAATCAACTTATTTGACGGGTAAACTTCCCACAGAACACGGAATTGTGGGAAATGGCTGGTATGACCGAAACCTCCATGAGCATCATTTTTGGAAACAGTCAAACCAGCTGGTTGAATCAGAAAAAATCTGGGATACTCTCCGGGAAGACAGACCCGGCTTCACCTGTGCCAATTTATTCTGGTGGTATAACATGTATTCCAGTGTGGATTATTCCATCACTCCCCGTCCCCTCTACCGATCGGATGGCTTGAAAATTTTTGATATTCACAGCCAGCCTCTGTCCATCCGGGACGCTATCAAAAAAGATTTGGGAGAATTTCCATTTCCCTCCTTTTGGGGGCCGATGGCAGGTATTGCCTCGTCAAAATGGATTGCGGATGCCGCGAAATGGATGGAGCGAAAGCAACAGCCTGATCTTCATCTTATTTACCTTCCTCATTTGGATTATGATCTGCAAAGATACGGCCCGGATGATCTCCGTTGCAAACAAGCCTTGAAGGAAATTGACGAGCTTGCGGGGTCTCTAATCGAATTTCTGTCTGACCGGAGGGTTCATTGTATCATACTCTCTGAGTACGGTATCACTGCAGTGAATCGGGTAATTTACCCTAACCGTGCCCTCCGTCACCAAGGATGGCTGAACATAAAAGAGGAATTTGGACTGGACACTTTGGATTCAGGAGGAAGCCGAGCCTTTGCCCTCACTGATCATCAGGTGGCCCATGTGTATCTTCAGGACAAAACCTCGAGTTTTTCAGCCAAAGTCAGGGTATGCCTCGAATCGCTGGACGGAGTGGCTACAGTTTTAGAGGGAAAGTCCAGAAGTCAGGCTGGATTGGACCACCCAAGAGCGGGAGATCTTATAGTCCTGGCAAACGAGGATGCCTGGTTTTCATATTATTTTTGGGAGGACGACGGGAAGGCGCCGGAATTTGCCCGCTGTATTGACATACATCGAAAGCATGGCTACGACCCGGCTGAATTGTTTGTGGATCCAAGCATTACTCTACCAAAACTCCAGGCAGCCCGTAAACTCATCGCCAAAAAAATGGGCTTTCGGATCCACATGGATTTGATTCCCCTGGATCCAAGTTTGGTTGGGGGAAGTCACGGAATTATGCCCAAGGATCAAGCGGACTGGCCAGTCGTTTTCGGGAACGGTATACCGGAGTCAGAAGTTTTGGAAGCGACTGAGATCCATGACCTAATCCTGACTCAATTTTAAGCTTCTTGGCTTTCCCAAATATGTTTCGAAATTGTAGAAATTTTCTTGCTTTATCACTTTTGCTCGATTCTCAATGAGATCCCCGTAATTCACCATTTCAGCGTTTTTTTCTATCAACTCAATCACTCTAAACAGAAAATGAATTCCTTTAATACTAGTCCCGATGATGAAGCCCTGGCCAAAGAACTGGTCGCCTCTTACCAAAAAATAAAGGAACAGGTCCACCAGGTAATTGTTGGTCAGGAAAAAGTTTTGGAACAACTGCTCATCGCGATGTTAGCCCGGGGACACTGTCTATTGGAGGGCGTGCCCGGACTTGCCAAGACGCTAATGATTCGATCCCTTGCCCAGGCCATTGATCTGAGTTTCAGACGAATCCAATTCACCCCTGATTTAATGCCGGCAGATATCACCGGCACGGACATAATTCAGGAAGACAAAAAGTCCGGTCACCGTGAGCTGATCTTTGAAAAAGGTCCGATTTTCAGCCAAATCATTCTCGCCGATGAAATCAACCGGACACCACCCAAAACGCAGGCAGCTCTCTTGGAAGCAATGCAAGAGCATTCAGTCACCATTGGAGGAGCAACTTACACTTTGGATGAACCATTCTTTGTTCTGGCGACCCAAAATCCCATTGAACAGGAGGGGACTTATCCCCTACCCGAGGCCCAAAGGGATCGTTTTCTTTTTCAGGTGATTGTGGATTATCCAACAAGAGAAGAGGAACGTCAAATTATCGAACGGACCACCTCCACTTTTGAATCGAATCTCGAAGCGGTAATTGACGGCCCGACCTTGCGGAAGTGTCAGGAAACCGTCCGAAAGGTTCCCGTACCTGATCATGTATATGACTATGTGCTTGATCTTGTGCGTATGGCCCGCCCGAAAGAGGAAGGGGCGGAAACCTGGGTTAAAGATTTAATCGATTGGGGACCGGGTCCAAGAGCTTGCCAACAATTGATTCTCGGTTCCAAGGTGCGTGCCTTATTGAATGGCCGGTTCGCTGCCAAGGTTCAAGATGTTCAAGCCCTTGCTCATCCTGTTTTGAGACACCGTATCGTTCCCACTTTCAATGCAGAGGCTGAGGGTATCACGGTTGAATCAATCATCGACCGGTGCATCGAAGCAGTACCGGGAAAAAAAGAAGCCGTTCTTTAATCCATCCGTGACTCAAATTGGATGGCACATATAACCGACTTTCTTGATCCCGGGGATTTATCCCGCCTGGCCAACCATCAGGTTTTGGCCAGGCGGGTGGTGGAAGGATTTTGCTCTGGTTTGCACCGCTCCCCACACAAGGGGTTTAGCGTAGAATTTAAGCAGCATCGGGCCTACACACCGGGTGACGAAATTCGCAGGCTTGATTGGAAAGTTTTTGCCAAAACCGACCGCTTCTATGTTCGTGAATATGAGGAGGAAACCAATCTTCGCTGCCATCTTCTTCTCGATGCGAGTGGTTCAATGTCTTACGGAAGTGATGATTCAATCGGGCTCAGTAAACTGGCATACGGTTCCAGGATCGCTGCCTGCCTTGCTTATCTTTGCCTTCGCCAAACGGATAGCGTGGGCTTGACCACCTTCGACTCAGCGGTCCGCTCCGTGGTGCCTCCCCGTGGTGGAGCTTCCCACACCCGTCAAATTATTGATTTACTGGGGACCACCAAAGCGGGTTCCGAATCCGACCTTGGCAAAGTTTTTCATGAAATTACCCCGCAATTGAAAAAGCGTGGTATGGTCGTAATCATATCCGATTGTTTTGGGAACATCCCCTCGATCCTCAAAGGCTTGGCTCACTTTAATCACGCAAAACATGACGTGGTGGTTTTTCAGGTTTGGCACCCAGATGAAATAGAATTTCCTTTTAGAAAATGGACGCGTTTTGATTGTCTCGAAAATGCGGACCTGCGTCACACGGTAGACCCTGCTCATCTCAGAGAGGCCTATTTGGATAATCTTCGCCAATACCGGGAAGATCTTCTCAAAGGATGCCACCAACACAGGGTGCAACTTTTCCCTATGACTACGGATGAACCCTACGCCCAAAGTTTAGCTTCTTTTCTGGCTGCCCGAGGAAAAGTAGGCGTACCGGTTCACTTGTGAGCTTTTTAAATGGAGCATTGGTACTGGGTGCGTTATCGGCTCTGATTCCTCTCGTAATTCATTTATTCAATCGAAACCGCTTCAAAGTGATAAAATGGGGAGCTTCTCATTTGCTGGAATCCGTCCTTCGCAAAAATCGTAAACAGATACAGCTGGAACAATGGATTATTCTGATTATCCGCTGTGCCATTCCCATTCTTCTCGCCCTCGCCCTAGCAAGAATGGTGGTGATGGACTGGAACTCATTTCTTTTCTTTCTAGTCTTACCCCTGGTCGCCCTGCTCTTTTTAATTTTGGTGGCCTTTACCAAAAAAACCCGCCTCATATGGGGACTACTCTGCCTAGTTTGTCTGCTTGCAACCGGACTGGGGGCTCTTGGCTTTCTTCCCGATTGGGGAAAAGACAGCAAGCTCTCCGCCGCATCGGGGGATGTGCCTGCAAGCACAGTGATTTTATTGGACGACAGCCTATCAATGAATGCAACTGGAAGTTTTGCCAAAGCCCAGGACTTTATTTCCGGCTTTCTTGAAAATATGCATCTGCAATCAGAAACGAGCGTCCTGCGGTTGGGAGGAATCGCCAGGCCCGTTTTTGACAAACCAACATCCGACCCTGATGCCCTTCGACTCAGGTCCGAAAATCTCCAAGCCGAAGGCGACCGCATGAACTTACTTTCCGGACTTGACCAGTCACTTTCTATGATTGCGGAGGGTAAAAACCTGAAACGCGAAATTATTCTACTTTCCGATTTCAGGAAACAGGATTTACTGGGTTGGGACGAAACGGCTGTCGATGCCTTACGCGAGAGAATTTCCGCCATGCCCAACAGCCCCGCATTTACCTGGGTCGACTTTGGCAAAGATAGTTCGGAAAATTTATCCGTGGAGAAAGTCGTAATTTCGTCGCAGACCGTAGGTATCGGCCATCCAATTCTTGTTCGGGTTACCGTCCGTAACTACGGTCAAGAGTCTTTCGAAGGGAATTTACAAGTTAAATTATTCGTGGATCAGAATGAAAAAGCCATAGATGAAGCGGTGGTTTCCTTGGGTCCCGTTGCTTCGACTCAGGTGGCATTCACTCATCATTTTGAAACAGCTGGTCCTAAGGTGATTCATGCGGAAGTTCAAGTTGCGGATGATCTGCCACAGGACAACCGCAGAAGTGCAGCCCTCAATGTTATTGAACAAATAAAGGTTCTCCTTGTGGATGGCGATCCATCAGAAGAGTGGTTACGCGGAGATACTGACTTTCTAAAGCTTGCCCTTACACCCTTTGAGGAAAGCCGTGAGAAGAACTCCAAGAAACCACTCCCAGCCAAGGGTGAAATGAAAGATCTGATCCGAGCCGCATCCGTCCCCGTCGATGAATTCCGCAAGTTACATTCGCTTTCTGAATACAGTCTCCTCATTCTGGCAAATCTTCAGAATTTGGGATCTGAAAAAGCCAAAGAAATTGAAGTTTTCACCGAAAACGGCGGAGGCGTGCTCATCTGTGCAGGCAATCAAATGAAAGTTGATTGGTACAACGATTTCTGGGGTTTCAACGGGAGCAATTTTTTACCTATACCTCTCAAGGGAACTCAGGGACAATTACTGAACGAACTCTCGTACTCCAAAATTTCCAGTTCTTTTTTTGAACATCCTGCCCTCTCCATGTTTAATGATCCGCGTAACGGAAGCCTGGCTGAGGCTCAGATCAAGAAATGGTTGATCATGGATGAATCAAAAGTACGCAATGACCCTGCAGTTACAGTTCTTGCAAGGCTTACGAATGGACAACCCATTTTGGTGGAAAAAAAATTCGGTAAGGGAGTGGTTATGCTCTGGGGATCTTCGATTGACACCGACTGGACCAACCTGCCCGCTCGGCCAAGCTATCTCCCTTTCACCCAGCAAATCACATCCTATCTCGCTGAAAAAGTTTTACCCCCTCGAACAGTCGAAGCCCAAATGCCGATTATCCACTTCATAAACGAGGGGGCAAAAGACGCCGAATACAGCCTGACTCTTCCAGATGGATCTTCGCGAAAATTGATACCCCGAAAAAG
Source organism: uncultured Verrucomicrobiota bacterium (assembly GCA_902615835.1). Taxonomy (GTDB): domain Bacteria; phylum Verrucomicrobiota; class Verrucomicrobiia; order Opitutales; family Seribacteraceae; genus Seribacter. The sequence goes on along the minus strand of CACMQL010000016.1, from coordinate 24,791 downwards.
AAAGGATCGTTACCTTCTTGAGTTTACGGATACGCGAAGTCCTGGAACCTACCTAATATCTGATTCCGAAAAAGTCGTGGCCAAGTTGGTGGTGCTTTCTTCCATTTCTGAATCAATTTTAGACAAAGCACCCGAAGATCAAATCGTTTCAAACGCCTCCGCCCTCGCAAAAGATGTGGTACATATAGACGGAAGGGAAGGGAAAGGCTGGATGTCCTACCTAACCATGGACACCCGGAGAAAGTTTGGCCGGGAAACCTGGCAAATTCTTCTGACCACTGTTCTTGGACTAATTTTTGTGGAAATCATCCTCTTAAGAAAGTTTGGAGGATTGGTTCGATGAACCTAGAACAAAAAAGTATTCGCCTTTTATGGGCTGGGGAATGGTCCTTATGGCAAACGCTTGGAGTGATCCTTCTGCTGGTATTGCTTGCATCATGGATTTATCAGGGGGAATTTAAGCGGGGAACGACCGGAAAACTGCGGTGGTTACTCCCCACTCTTCGATGCCTCGCATTGAGTGCCATCGCCCTTACTTTTGCCGGACCGGTTCTTCAACTCGAAACAGAGGAGGGAAACCGTGGGCGAATAACCGTTTTTCTTGATTCTTCTGAAAGCATGGATTTGAAGGATAAAAATTACAGCCCCGGAAGAAAAGTTCTTTTGGCTAAAGAACATGGTTTCCTCCCCCAAGAATCGAACCTGGTGGATTACCGGCTTGCCTTAGCCAGTCGTAAAATGGAAACCTTGGCTGTCCTTCTGCGAAAAGCGGGAAGTGAAAACTCGACAGATGATCAAGGAAAGACTATTCAGGATGAACTCTCTTCGGTGCTCAAAATACTGGAGGAGTTGGATCAAAGTTTTTCACAAAAGAGGAAAGAGAATTTGTTGCTCGAAGAGTTGTGGTTTAACCTTAAGGGAAGCCGCTGGAAGGACCTGCCGAAAGAAGACAAGTTTACTAAGGAAAAACCGGATCAATTTGCCTATTTATCAAATTTTGAAACCAAGCGGAATGTTGGTGACTTCTATGCCCGTAAAATTCGTGGTTTTCTAAGACCCCCTGAAGACGGGGAATATACCTTCTGGCTACTCTCAGATGATTCTTCGATTCTGCAAATAGCCCAACCAGACTCCAAAAATTTCAGAAAGATCATAGAGGTCGAATCAAATACCGCATATTCCTGGGATACGAGTGTGGAAAGCGAGAAAGTTTTCCTTCGCCAGCAAAATGAGTATGAAATTCAGATCATCCATAAAGAAGACGGAGGGGAAGATTTTTGTGCAGTGGGATGGACACTACCCTCCGGGAAGGAAGAGAAGCCAATCAACGGGCAATACTTTTCTGCGCCTTACAGCTCAAAAGCCTCACCCGGAGCATTCAACCTACTTACGGAAATCAGAAGGAAATTTGAAAGTATTCTCCGACCGGATTCTAAAAAAGAATCCCCCAATTTTGATCATCTTGCGATTGAAGCTCTCGAGTATTCCTCGCGTTTAATGGAAAAGTTCGACGGATATGCACAGTCGTTAGTGAGTCAAAATATAGTTACACTAAACGAGGCAATGAATAATTTTGAAAACTCCTCCAGAATGGATCGAGCCACCCGGCTATTGACTCACCCAACCAACGGAATCCTGAAGGAATTTCACGACACTCATATTCTTGAAGTCCGTAATCTTTCCGATAACGCAACTGAAGTCTTATGGGATAATTTTTTGGAAACGAATAAATTTGATCCCAAAATTATTACTCATTCTCCCTACACAGACCTGGCAAAGGGTATCCTGAGTTCCCTTCGCGTGGAAGATCAAGCAAATGAGGATAACTCTTCATATACAAGGGGCGCAGCCGTGCTCATCAGTGATGGTGGACACAATCGCGATCATTCCCCCCTTGAAACCGCCAAACTTCTTTCGGTGCGTAACCTGCCCATTTACACCGTCGGACTGGGTAGTGAAGAAAAGCCGTCTGATTTCGCTCTTTTGCAAGCGGTGGTTCACGATTCGGTGTATCAGGAAGACCGTATTCGGGGAATTCTAACCATCAAAGACGACCTCACCCCAGGCTCGGAATATAAAATTAAAATTAAGGATTCGACCGGTCAGGAGGTGTGGGAAAAGGACATGATTGGCATGCAAACGGGAATCAGCCAACTGGGATTTGATTTTCCTGCCAAGGAAATAGTGGAAAGACAACTAACTGACTTTCCGGAGTCTGAAAAAGAAGCTATACGAACGGTATCCCTATCCTTTCAAGTGATGGTTGATCCCATCGAAAATGAAGCGGAAAAGGAAAACAACCGATTAAGTTTTTCCATTGATGCAAGCCGAAGAAAAAATCAATTATTAATCATTGATAGCGGACCGCGATGGGAAAGCCGGTACCTTAACAACCTTTTTGACCGCGACGAACGGTGGGAGGTCTCCTCTGTATGGGGCAGGCCCTCCTCCAGAAATCAACAAATTCCCAGGGGTAATGAAACTGGAAAATTTCCAGTCTCCAAACAAGAATTGTTTACCTTTGATTTAATTGTCTTCGGTGAAATATCTGCCGAAGAATTTTCCATTGATGAACAAAACTGGATCGTCGATTTTGTAACGCAACGGGCAGGTGGAATTTTATTTTTAGACGGTCCAAGACAAGAATTGCGTGCCTTTACAAATAAGGATCAACATCCTCTAACTAAGCTATTTCCTGTCTCTTGGCGAACGGACGGTCCACTTCGAGTAAATCCATTTTTCTACATCCGCCCCGAAGAGACAAACCGGATCAGTGCCCTCACGCTCGATCCCCTCAGGGAAAGGAATGAAGAAATCTGGAAATATCTCCCCCTACCGGCATGGGTTTCCCCAGTTGAATCCTTGCCAGGTTCGGAAGTCTTTCTTTCCGTATCCATCAAGGGGGTCGATAACCATCAATTACCCAAAGATCATATTCCTGTGCTTGCCGGAAAACGAGTGGGTGCCGGAAAATGTTTTTACATGGGTTTCGATGAGACATGGCGATGGCGCTATGAAGTGGCAGATCTGTACCATCAAAGATTTTGGAATCAACTACTGGGCATAGTCATGGAAAGACCCTTTGCTTTAAATCATGAACAACTATCGATGGATGTAGGTGGTGGAAGTCATGAACCTGATAAAGCCATTCCCCTTCGAATTCGACTGCGAAACAGGGACGGTAAAGTGCCCGAACCTCCATTTCCGGATGTGGATGCCCTCATTTGGCAAGGAGAGGAAGTCGTTGCCACAATTCCACTCCAAGGGACGAGTTCCGCCGATAGCCTCTTTACCGGGCAGGTCTTCGGACTCGAGCCTGCTTTCTATGAAATGTCGGTGCGGGCTCCAGGAATTCTAGATGAAATGGAATTTTCAGGAGAAAGATTAAGTTTTGAAGTGAGGGCAGGGCCAAATAAAGAAAAAGATTTTCTAACCTGTGATGAAAATCTTCTCTCAGAAATGGCTGAGCTTTCCGGAGGCAGTTTTTTTCGCGAGGAAAATTTCCATGAATTGAAAAACGCACTTCGTCCAATCAGTTCAGGCAGAATTATCATATCCGAGATTATTCTCTGGCAAAGCTTTGGATGGATGGCATTTGTTGTTTTTATCTTAGGTTTGGAAATGTTTTTGAGAAAACGGACCGGCATGCTTTAATCAAACCAGGAAGACTATAAATGAATACAAACTTGGATCCTATCATTGTCAAAAAACTAGATGATTTTCGATTAAGGAGAAGAAATTTGATTCTCTTACGAGGTCTTTGCTCAGGGATTCTCAGTTTTATCGGAACTTTTGTACTGATCGCTCTGATCGATTATCTTACCCGCGGCCGAATGTCCCAGGACTTTAGAAGCGGTCTTTCAATCCTGGGTTATTGCCTTGTTCTGATCCTCTTTTGGAAGACCTGCCTGGGCCCTTTGTTACTTCTACCAAGTGCCAAAAAACTGGCTCGACTTCTTGAACAATCCTCGCCCGACTTGAAGGAGGATTTGCTTTCCGCGGTGGAGCTGGGAATGGGAAATCAATCATCCTCTGATTCTGATGTTTTCAGAAAACTTCTTCAAAAACAGGCATCCACCAAGGTAAGCAAAATAGATATTAAAAATATCCTCCCTCTCGGCACCCTCAAATATTGGTTTCGGGGAACGGCAGGCTTGATCGTGATAACATTCGCACTTTTGCAAATTCCTGATTTTGGAAGTGCTTTAAAGTTGCTCATGCAAAGGGCAATCTTTCCGGGCTCAAATCTTCCTCCGGTAAGTTTTTATGATGTTCGAATTCTCGCACCAGACGAAAAGGTTACCCGTACACCCGGCAACGAACCGCTTCGTTTTTTGATCTCAATCAAAACAAAAAAAGAAGGAAGAGCATTTAAAGAAATTAGCCTAGAGACGAGAACCATCCATGAAAGTAAAGATGTTACCTTAGTCAGCAGGAACCCTGATAGATTCTTCGTTGATTATAATGTGGGGAATGAAAAATTTGAGTATCGTATCCTTGTTGACCAGGCACCCCAAACGGAATGGCGAAAAATGGATGTTGGAGTCAGGCCCTTTATCGAAAATTTTAAGAAGACTTTTGAATTCCCGGAATACTCCGAACTTGAGCCGTTGGAAATAACCGAAAAACACGGTGATTTGGAAACATGGGAAGGCACAACCGTGGATCTTTCGCTGATGGCCAACCAGCCATTAAAATCCGGTAAACTGGAATTTAAATGGCTCGAAAAACCGGAAGAACTTCGTGACTTAAAACCTGAGGTTGATAAGCACATAATCCGAACATCCATTCGTATGAGCCATCCGGGAACCTACAGGATCAAAAATCTTATTGATGAAGAATTCGGTTGGGAGGGCAGACCGTCCTCAACATTTGAGATCACAGTGAAGCCTGATTTAGCCCCATCCATTCAATGGGTGGAACCAATTGAAAGGAAGCTGCTGGTGGCTCCAAATGATCTTCTTAGTTTCTCGGCCCTTGCTCAGGATGACCTTGGGTTGGCCCGCATCGAATACCTAATTCAAAAAAATCAGGGAATCTGGGAATCTTTTCCAATTCCCGGGTTGCTTGATCCGCGAGGGAAAAACTCTTTGGCTCTTTCCTTTGATCTCGACCTCCTCATGCACAAGCTCAAACCCGGTAGCCAAGCCTTGCTCAAGCTTAGGGCAAAGGATTTAAAAGGAACAGAAATGGAGACCGAGACCATTGAATTATCGGTCGTCTCCCGTGATTTTGACCTGAGTAGTCTTATTCTACTGGAAAAGAAAGCCCAGGTTCTTAAGCATTATGATATCATGCGGGAGCAATCCGTGCAGATGCAGAGGAATTTTCAGAGGTCCTCAAAGGATTTTCAGCAGAACAAGGGGGATAAAAACATTCTGATTGAAAAAGTAAATCAGGCGGAAGGCGAATTTATTACTACGGCCGAAGATGCCTACGAAAATCTGCTTCGATCCTTGGTTTCCATGCCCAGAGGGGCCGACTCTTTTCAGCTATCCATCCTCACGCAGGCAGCAGGACAAATTTTTAAGACTCTAGGCACCACCTGGGAAGAATTGATTGAGGATGCAGAAAAAAGCACTGAAATAAATCATATCCGCTCAAAGATTAATGAGCTCAACCGTCGAGTTCTCAGCCGACGAATGTCCATGTCGGGAAATGTCCGAAACATCGCACAGGACTTACTTAACCAGCATGCTGAAGTGGTTGCAGTCTCGTATCTCCGGGCCCTTCTCAACAGGCAAAAGGAATTGATAAAGGATACGGAAAGAAGAAAAGCCCTTCCTTTTCTTGTCCGTAGGCAGGAAGTTGCACTTAGCCAATGGAAACCTGTTTCCAAGGCACTTCTTTATTCCCGTGATTCGCTACGATCATCCACGCTCAAAAGAATCAAATCTGAACAATTAAAATTGCAACAAGACTTGCTTGGAATAAAGGGGGATAGAAAAAAACTGCAAAAGCAAATTTCTGACTGGGAGAAAAACTTACAAAACATTCACAGGGAAACGGCCCAGAAGTTAGCATCCAAGTCTCGAGAATCGTTTCGTCATAAGGCAGAGGAACTTTTTTGGAACCTCAACCGCAATCACTTATACTGGGACGAACTTAATAGAAGTTGGCAGAAAGTAGTCCAATCCAAACCGGACACATTGGATCTGGCAATCAGCAATGTTCGTTCAGAGATTGAGACTATCATTGTCGAGACCTTAATGCTCTCCGAAGTTGAACAAGCAAGAAAAGATCAGAATGCTCTGTTTGTAAAAGATGCGGGACAAACGAGAAGGGCACTCATTGAAATGCAACCGAATATTCGGGTAGACGAAAACTTCTCTGATTTGTCCGATAAATCCTCCAAAATTGGAAGCTCCTTTGACCTCCTTCTGTTACAACATCATTTGATTGGATCGGCCAACCAACTTCTTTATTTCATGAGGAAGGAAAGATCTCAACCCGTTACCAGGTCGGGGGCCGAATGTGCAAGGCAATGGGGAAGGGTTGAAGCGATCTGGAAACCAATACTTGATAGTATGTACCGGATGAGACTTTCACATGAAGTAATTGAAATCATGAAAAAACTCCCCAACCAACCATACAGGAAAAACATCATTGGGGAGATGCAAAATCGTCTTAAATTCGATCAACGGGAGACTAAACTGATGGTCGAAGACGCGGACTTTGTTTTTCAGGATCTGCAAAAAATTATTTCTTTATTGAAGGACGATTTCCGAAAAGCTCGTGTATTTATAAATCAAAATGCTCCAACTATTGCAGAGTTGGCCAAAGAACTTGCAAAGGAAACAGAAAAGCAAAAAGAAAAAATTGAAAATATCCATCAGGATCAGAATCAAACCCTCGCGAACAAAAGGGAGGAACTATATCAGCTTAATCAAGTGCAGGAAAAAATAAGTGATTCCATTGAGAATTTTGCGCAGGCCCTGCGACAGGAAGCCAACATTCAAAATCTTCTGGACGAGCAAGGCAGGGAAATAGCCAGAGACGCTGACGATGCCGCGGCCCTGGTGGAGGAGACTGAATCCGAAATCGCAGAAAAACTAAAGGAGGCAACTCAGGGTCAAAATTCAGAAGAAATCGAAATCTCCACCAGGCAAACTAGCGAAAAACAAGAAGAACTCATTGAGGAATTAAACCTGATTGCGGAACATTTTGAGAAACTCGAGAACCAAGAATCGGTGACTGAAACCAGGGTTGAACTCAGAGATTTAGAGGAGACCCTGGAAATTTCCAAAGAGATTGAAGAACAATATGCCCAGGCTGAAAGATTGGCCGACCTTGCTCAACTTTCTCCCGAAGATCTTCTCCAGGAACTGGAAGAAGAGCTAGATCAAAATCAAGCCATGCAACGCGAGTTGTCAGAACTTGCTGAAGAGACAGTGCAGAAAGCCAAAGACCAATTTGAGGAAGCATTGCGAAGCGAGGAAGATTTCATTGATAAACTAGAGCAGGAAGATAATGATATTCAAAAGCAAAAGCAGGAACTGGCCAAGAAACTGGAGCAACTGGCAAAGGAAACCCAAAAGTTTGCAGCCCAAAAAATTAATCCGCTTCAGGAACAAGCGGACAAGGCCCTAGCTGAAACGGCCAGTGAAATGGCAGAAGAGCTAATGGAAGCACTTGAGGAAACAGGCCAAACAGTAGAAGACCTTGCCAAGAAAAAACCTCATACCCAGGAATTGAAAATTGCGGCCCTACATTTAGCTGAATCCCTTCATGATGCCGATGAGGAATTGAGGGACCTTTCAGATGACTTACGAAAACAAGCTGTAGTCACCCCAGAGGAAGCATTGAAAAAAGCTGAGCAAACAAAGAAAATAGCTCAAAAGAGACAGGCTGAATCGGAATCGTTACTGCAGGAAGCCAATCAGAAAAGCGAAGAAGCTCAACAGGCACAGCAAAAATCACTTCTTGAAAAACGAAAGGCGGATGAAATTCAGGAAAAATTGTTTGAGGCTGCAAAAAAACTAGCAAAGGCAGAGAAAAAAGCTACCCAAGTGGGAGATGATCCAAAGGTTCAAAAAAACCTCGAGGAAACCAAAAATGAGGTTACCAAACTTTCCGATACTTCTGACGCACTAAAGCAGGCATTAACGGAAGCACAAAAGAAAGCCGAAGGATTACAAGAAGAAGCAAAACTCGCTCAAGCCGTTGCGAATAGTGCCAGTGAACAGGCACAGGAAGCTGTTGCACAGGCAGAAGAAGCACAGCTATTAGCGGAGGCAATGGCGGAAAATAGTCAGCGAGAAGAGATCAAACAAGCTAATGAAAAAGGTTCTGAACTTGCTGATGAAGCCGCTCAAGTAGCTGGGGATCTTCTGCAACAAGCAGAGGAACTCGCTCACGCATTGGACCAGCTCACAGAAAGTGCTGTAGGCAACCAGGATTTACTCACAAAAGCTGAAGAAGCACAGCAACAAATCGCTGAAGATCTTTTTGAGACTTCTCAGGAATTGTCCCGTGCGGCAAGGCATGAAGAGAGACTGGAAAATCAGCTGGCCGATGAACTGCTCGGACATCTCGCTAATTCGACCGAAGAAATTGCCCTTGATCAGATTCCTGAAACTGCCCAGGCCTTAGAAAATCAGGCTTTGAGGAACAATTTACAGGATCTGGCCGAATTAGCGGAAGACATTGCCAAAGATCTTAGACAAAGTCAGCCCGCAGGAGATGAGCAGGTAGCCGAAGATCTCTTTAAGAGTGCGGCTGAAATCGAAAATATGATGGAGGGAGAATCTTCTTTTGCGGAACTTCAGCAACAAGCGCAGACTTTTAGTGAAAAGGTAAAACAGGCGGAAGAGGAACTCTATCAGCTTGCGGAAACTGTGGCGGCTGAATCAGAATCCGCACGAGAGAAAGCCGAAAATTCTGCGGATTCCACCAAGGAAGCGAAAGCTGAAAGGACGCAAGCCCTTAAGAAAGCCAAACAGGCAGAGCAACTGACAGAAAGTCTTGAAAAAGCTGCTGCTGAAGCCACAAAAAAACTGGAGGAGGGCAATCTACCATCACAGGAGGCAGAAGAAGCGGTCGCAGCAGCTCAGTCAGCATCTCAGGATGCCCAACAGCTTGCCTCCTTAGCCGAAACCGCACAGGAAAACTTTAAGACGGCACAGAAGCAGGCAGATGTTGATCAGCAGGTTGCGGAATGGTCCATGGAAGAATCGGTACAGGCATCCAAGCAGGCTGGTTACGCAACCGACCTGGCCGTTGCCACCGAGCAATTACTTGAAGAATTTTCCGCACCTCTCTCAAAAGAACTAAGGGATGCTAACCTTCCTGTTGCTGCCAAGGCACTTAATGAAGCAAGTGATACTTTGGAGGATCAAATTGAAGCTCTAGAAAATCTTCAGTCTGGAGAAAGCTCGATTCCGGAATCCCAATCTGCAAAAAATTCTTCTGCAGTGGACTCATCTATTGAACAAGGTTCCATTGACTTATCAATCTTGTCAGCCGAAGAACCTGATTTTTCTCAAAATGCTTTATCATCTGTCTCTCCATTTTCCAACCCAGAAGTCAATGAGGCCCTGGCCCAAACCTTGGATTCCCTGGACAAGGCAATCTTCGGAAATGACAATCCTTTCACCGAACCCGCCGACGCACCTTCAGAGCCACCATCTTCGCAAGAATCTGCTCAAGGTCAACCATCGGCAGATGAAGCTCCGGCCTACCAGCCCATTGGAAATCCAAATGAAACCCCAAGTGAACCAGTACCAGGTAATGGTCCGGGAAATGGGGGAAGCGGTGAGGAAGCCACCTTGGCATCTCCAGACAAGGCCATGGATTTTGCCTTGGAATCCCTCCGACTTGCCACCGAATCTTACGCCCAAGCCATGGTTCAGCAACGAACTAAAATCATGATGGCGGATGCCCGGGGAAGCCAAATGAATTCTGCTGATGGTGAATATCTGTTAACTTCTTTTGCAGAAGTTGGTGACTTACCCAACTTGGAGGAAATAGTGGTTGAGGATGATTGGAGCAAACTACCCCCGCAACTTTCGAAGGATCTGTTGGAGGCCAGGCACGAAAGGGTGTCGGAAAATTACCGAAGTCAGGTACAGGCATACTTTCAGGCCATATCAAACAAGGCAAAAACCTTAAAGAAATGATGGCAAATTTTCAATTTAACACGCCGACAAAAATATTCTTATCCATTTTCCTGCTTCCGCTTTTTACCACAGTTGGCCTCACCCAGCCGAGGGATAAATTTGAACCTTTGCAATGGAAAAACCCGTTTCAGCCCGATGCAGTGGATAAAGCCATTGAAACCGGTATGAAGTTTCTTTTGAAAAATCAAAAAGCGGATGGTGCCATTTATGATCGAGGAAACCCCATTGCAATCACCGCCCTATCATTAATGTCGCTTGCTGCCGTTGGACACCTGCCCATTCATCCAAATGAAAAAGGTGAGGCTATGGCCAAGGCTCTTGATTTCATACTCCTTAAAAAAAATCAAAATGAAATGGGTTATTTCGGCAAGGATGGAGGACGTATGTATGGTCACGGTATTGTTACCCTCACTTTGGCAGAAATGCTAGGTATGGGCATGGACCAACAGAGGGATAAATTAATTCGCGAGAAATGTCAGAAAGCCATAGATTTGATTGTCCGGTCGCAAAAGGTTAAAAAGAATCAATCCCAGCAGGGAGGATGGCGATACAGTCCCGACGCAAGGGATGCAGATCTTTCCGTGACTATCTGGCAGCTTATGGCCCTGCGTTCGGCGAAGAACTCCGGCTTGGATGTAACCTCTTCTGCAATATCCGATGCCGTCGAATACTTGAAGCGTTCTTATAAATCCAAGTTGGATGAACAAGGCAATCCCATTAATAAAAAATCAGGATTTGCTTACCAACCGGGGGGCCACCCTGAATACGCAACCACCGCAGCCGGCTTGCTGGCCATGCAAGTCTGTGGGGAGTACGAATCACCATTCGTACATGGAGCAGCCGACTGGCTCCTAGAAAATGTTCCCCAGACCAACCGCAAGTTTTTCTTTTATGGAACTTATTATTATGCCCAGGCTTTGTATCAGCGGGGGGATGAGCATGCAAAGAAGGCCCGCAAGCTGGTTGAAGAAATTCTTCTTCCCATGCAGAAGCAAAATGGTTCCTGGCAGGGTGGCGGGTCTGAAGCCGGGGCCGGGGAAGTATACTGCTCTTCGATGGCGATGCTAGCCCTTGCGGTTAAATACCATTACCTGCCGATCTACCAGCGTTGAACTTCTTCTTCGCAAAAGATTACTGCCTCAACCCGTAAACCTGGGTTGCGACCTCTCCTTCAATAAGATTTCGTTCGTTATAAGTGAGCTTAGAAATAAATTCGCGGCATATTTCAACCCAAGAACCGTATTCAATGGCCAACCTAGCAACGGGCCAGTCAGAACCAAACATAATACGATCGGGCCCGAATGCATCCAGTGCAATATCCATAAAGGGGATCAAGTCCTCTTTTTTCCATTCGTTCCAGTTTGCTTCAGTGGCAATGCCGGAAAGTTTGCAGGTAACATTTTCCCGCTTGGCGATTTCATACATTTGCGTTTTCCAGGGCTCGATCACTGAATCTCTGATTCTAGGTTTGGCAATGTGATCCAAAACGAAGACCTGATCGGGATGACGATCAACAAACTGGATGGATGGGCTAAGTTGTCTTTCGTAGATAAGAATGTCATATGCCCAATTATACTCCTTGAGTAAGCTGACACCCCGGTTGAATTCTTCTCCCAAAATAAAATTATCATCGGGTTCATCCTGCACGACATGACGAATCCCCTTGAGAAGAGAACAGTCAGAATATTTATCCATCAAGTCCCTGACATTTGCATCTGCCAAAGGCAACCAACCCACCACCCCCAAAATAAAATCATTCACTCTGGCATGATTGAGCAGGTCGTCTGTTTCCCTAAGTGATTGATCTGCCTGCACCGAAACCACTCCGTCTATTTCCGCAGCAGAAATTTCTCTTTCTAAATCCAAAGGTTGGTAATCGACTTTCAGGATGTCCATTTGTTGATTCATCCATGAATAAGTCTGAGGGTCATATTTCCAAAAGTGATGATGAGAATCGATTTTCATTATTATCACGGGGTTGGTGGTTGCGATTTTCTTTTCATTTCAGCAAGCAGGGCCGGCCAGCCCAGAACTGTAAGCCGTTGCTTCATCCGACGATACCCGGCCCCATAGACCGGGTTGTCACTTTGCTGCATGTTTTCACGAATTATGGAAGCAAGTTTTCCTTTTTCCTTAACCAAGGTTGCTTCCGAAACTAAGTTACAAAAACCCTCCACGACCGGTGGAAAATCATCAATAAACCTTTCGTTTAGCCAGATGTGAGCATATTCATGAGCCAACACGGACGCACACTCAATGTGGGGCATACCATAGAGAATAAAAATCTCGTGATCAAATGTGGTTCGAATGGATCTTCCATCACTGCGAATTTTGTAAGTCGTCAGGGTTAGCCCACGCAGGTTGCCCCGTGCTTTTATTTTTTTTGCCTGCTTTTCAATCACATCCTTTCCCACAACCCGAATGATCACATCCCCGACTGGTACTGTCATTCCTAAACTTGCCAAGGTAGGCCAAACCCTCTTTCGAACCTCCTCCATCCGCTTAACTTCGTATACGCCATCCGAGGTACATGAGAGGCAATTCATGCGCCCGTCTTTTAAAATCTGCTGAGAAGTCAGGCTGTCCACAGAAATGATTCTGGAACAAGAATCACACATTTTCGCCTTGTCAAAATGATCCACATGAACCATTCCGCCCCACTCATCTCTCTTTAATTTTTCACCACCTTTGAATTCATTGTTACAAACTAAGCATCTAAAACAAGTTTCATGAAATTTATAAGAGCCAGCTTCCTTGTAGGGAGCATTGCCAAGTTTTTTAGAACACCGATGACATCTATCCACTTTTGACCATTCTTGAATATACCTGCGATCTGAAGGGATAAAGCGGCTGATAAGAAAGCGGTACTCCCGTCCCTTTATTCTTATTCCAACTTCCTCTCCTGCAACTTCAAAAAGTTCACCATTTTGCGTGCGGCCTTCCACGGTGGTCCAAACCCTTCCATAACTAGGAAAACCAATCATGGTCAGTAACAAACAAAAGAAATATGGCAGTCGACCCACAATTTCCAATGCTTGTCAGTCGGACAATACGGACTTCCAATGATCAATTCTTGTGGAGATTTGGCGGGGACCCGGCATCCCGGGTTTCTCGCGCTTGGAAAATGCCCGCTTGAGATCAAAAACCTCCCTCCATTCACCAGTAAGAAATTCAGAAATGCCTGAAGCTTCCTCATTACTGATTTCGGTCAGACTTATTCCCTTGGACTCTGCTAGCCCGACCAATTCTCCGACGACATGGTGAGCCCGCCTAAAAGGCAGACCCTTGCCAACGAGGAAATCAGCAAGATCCGTGGCAAGCAGTAAAGGGTCGGATGCAGCCAACTCGCATTTTTCTTCATTGAAAACTGTTTCTTCCATGCATCCTTTAACCACTGACAGGCACAAAGATAACTGATCATAGCAATCAAAGACAGGTGGCTTGTCTTCCTGCAAGTCGCGGTTGTAAGTCAAGGGTAGCCCTTTGACTGCAACCAACAAATTGGTCAGATTCCCAACAATTCGACCGGTTTTTCCACGGACCAGTTCATAGGAATCAGGATTTTTCTTTTGAGGCATAAGTGAAGACCCGGTGGTGAAGGAATCAGGCAAAGAAACAAAATCAAATTCTGAGGAGTTCCAAATAATCAAATCCTCTGATAATCTTGACAAATGAATTGCAGTTATGGAACAGGCACTTGCGAATTCCAGAAACAAATCACGGTCTGCAACTGCATCCATTCCATTCGCAGTCAAACACGCATTACCCTTGTCGTCGGCAAAACCGAGAACTTTCGCGGCGTATTCTCTGTCCAAGGGTAAAGTGGACCCAGCAATTGCACCTGAACCAAGGGGGCAGGCGTTAGCATGCCTGGCAACGACTGAAAACCTTTCATGATCCCGACCCAATGATTCAATGTGGGCGAGCATATGATGGCCTACCGTGACCGGTTGTGCCCTCTGCAAATGGGTGTAACCCGGTATCGGAAGAGTCGCGTACTTCTCCGCAATGGAGAGGAGTGCTTGCATGGCTCCTTCGAGGCTTAGCTGTAAATTTGAACAGGCATCCTTAAAAAAGAGACGCATATCAGTGGCCACTTGATCATTTCGACTCCTTCCGGTGTGCAGTTTGTCCGCTGCTTTGGTTTTTTCACGCAACGCTTGTTCCAGGTTCATATGAACATCTTCCAACTCAAGCTTCCATGGAAAATCGTCCTCGTAAATCTCCTCCTGTAATTCCAGAATTCCTTTTTCGATATCTTGCAACTCTTCCGTAGAAAGTAGACCCACATGGGCAAGCATGGCAGCATGTGCAAGACTTCCCTTTAAATCATATGAGGCCAGTCTTTTATCAAAGGAGACAGATTCCCCAAACACTTGCATCAAGGCATCAGGTTGGGCTGAAAATCTTCCTCCCCAGGAAACATGCTTTGCGTCGTTGGGCATGATTACTCATCATCCAAAGGTTCGGCGTAGCCGCAATCAAATTTGAACTGAAAGACCAATTAGGCGATTAAGCAAAAACGGACTTAATCTTGGCTTTTATGTGATCCCGGTTCAGTTTAGCAATGTAGTCGAGCGAAATATCCTTGGGGCATGCGGCCGAGCATTCTCCGAAATTTCTACAATTACCAAATCCTGCCTCGTCCATCGCCGAAACCATCGCAAGCACCCGTTTGTCTTTTTCAGCCTGACCCTGGGGTAACATGTTGAGATGTCCTGCCTTGGCGGAGGTAAAGAGCATGGCGGATGCATTCTTACAAGATGCCACGCAGGCACCACAACCGATGCATGCGGCTGCATCCATGGCTCTGTCAGAATCATTCTTGGGTACGGGTAGGGCGTTACCATCGGGAGCACTCCCCGTACGAACCGTGATGAAGCCTCCTGCCTGAGTGATGCTGTCAAAAGCGGAACGGTCCACCACAAGATCCTTGACCACAGGAAATGCCCTTGCCCGGAAAGGTTCAATGGTAATCGTGTCACCGTCTTCAAACTTGCGCATGTGAAGTTGGCAAGTAGTGGTGGAGTTTTCGGTGCCGTGTGGATGACCGTTTATGGTCAATGAACACATTCCACATATGCCTTCCCGGCAATCATGATCGAAAACGACTGGTTCCGTACCTTCTTCAAGAAGTTGTTCATTCAGTTGATCCATCATTTCCAAAAAAGACGAATCCTCTGAAACTTCATCTAGGGTGTGGGTTTCAAAACGGCCTTCATCATTTCGATCGCTTTGTCTCCAGACTTTTAGAAACAACTTCATATCAGAATTATTTGTAGCTACGAACGGCTAGCTTCACATTATCATATGTTAGCTTTTCCTGATGCCGGCTGGGAATTTTGTCATCGCTGTCATATTCCCATACCGCCGCGTGTGCAAAATTTTCATCATCGCGAAGGGCCTCACCATCTTCAGTCTGGTGTTCTTCTCGAAAATGTCCACCGCAGGACTCGTTTCGTTCAAGTGCATCACGGCAGAGCAGTTCCCCGAAATCCAAGAAATCACGCACGCGCCCTGCGCGTTCCAGTTCGGCATTCAAATTGTCACCGGAACCCGGTACCAAAAGGTTCTTGTTGAAATCATCTCGAAGATCTTGGATTTGACCGATTGCTTTGTTTAATCCTTTTTCGTTTCTGGCCATACCCGCATATTCCCACATGATTTGCCCCAGTTCTTTGTGATAAGAACGCGACGAACGCTTTCCTTTCGAAGAAATCAACTGGTCCACTCGTTCCCTAACGGATTCCATGACTTCCTTCACTTCCGCGGAGTCCGGACTGATGGCACCTGCACCTGCTTTGGCGAGGTAATCGCCTATAGTGTAGGGGATAACAAAATAACCATCGCTCAGCCCCTGCATCAAAGCACTCGCACCAAGTCGGTTTGCGCCATGATCGGAAAAGTTTGCCTCCCCCAGAGCAAAGCATCCTGGGATGGTTGTCATGAGGTTGTAATCAACCCATAATCCCCCCATGGTGTAATGGATGGCTGGATAAATGCGCATGGGACGCTGGTATGCGTTCTCTCCCGTAATTCTCTCATACATTTGGAATAGGTTTCCATACCTTTCACGAATGGCACTTTCGCCTAATCGGGTGATGGAATCAGAAAAATCAAGATATACACCCCTGCCTCCAGGACCAACCCCCCTACCCTCATCACATGCTTCCTTGGCAGAACGGCTGGAAATGTCTCTTGGTGCAAGATTTCCAAAACTCGGATATTTTCTTTCAAGATAATAATCCCGATCAGATTCAGGAATATCATTGGGATGTTTACTTGCATCCTCCGCTTTTTTGGGCACCCAAACCCGACCATCATTCCTCAAAGATTCAGACATTAAGGTCAACTTCGATTGATGATCACCGGCTACCGGAATGCAAGTTGGATGAATTTGGGTGAAACAAGGATTGGCAAAACCTGCACCTCGCCGATAAGCACGAAAGGTTGCTGTAACATTGCAACCAATCGCATTGGTAGATAAATAGTAGACATTTCCATAACCACCAGTGCAAAGAAGAACCGCATCTGCCGTCCATGCATTAGTCTCCCCCGTTGTCAAGTTACGAGAAATGATGCCTTTAGCGTGGCCGTCTACAACGACAATATCTAACATCTCTTCCCGGGTGTGCATCTTAACCTGCCCGGATGAAATTTGTCGACTGAGGGCACTGTAAGCACCAAGTAGCAATTGTTGGCCCGTCTGTCCTCGAGCGTAAAAAGTGCGACTTACCTGTGCACCCCCAAAAGAGCGGTTGGCAAGCAGACCTCCATATTCACGAGCAAAAGGAACACCTTGGGCAACACACTGGTCGATTATATTGGTGCTAACTTGAGCCAGCCGATAAACATTCGCTTCCCTTGAACGGAAATCCCCGCCCTTAACGGTGTCGTAAAAGAGACGGTGAACGCTGTCTCCGTCATTTTGGTAATTTTTGGCAGCGTTAATTCCACCTTGAGCGGCAATCGAATGAGCCCGTCTGGGAGAATCCTGATAACAAAAACAATCAACATTGTATCCCAACTCACCGAGAGTCGCAGCGGCCGAGCCTCCAGCAAGCCCGGAACCCACAACAATGATTTTGTATTTCCTCTTGTTAGCTGGATTGACCAACTTGGAAGAGAAACGATGGTTGTCCCACTTATCTGCTATAGGTCCTTCTGGAATTTTGGAATCGAGGTTCATAATTTGGAATTTTTTGGGTAGTTCAATTTAAAGCGAGTGGTTCCATTCCTGAACTGAAGTTGAAGATGTTAATCATACCCCAATTTTGAGCCAAGACAAGTAGTGGAACGATCGAAAATCCCGCGAAAATTACCCATGCGTACGCTTTGGCAGCTAATTCTAATTTTGCCCGCCAATTTTCTGATCGAATCCCCAAAGACTGGAATGTACTACTCACGCCATGGGCTAAGTGACCGCATAGCAAGAACATGGCCACCACATAGAAAATCGAAATCCAAGTGTGCTGGAAGCCTTTGATAACCATCGTGTATACATCGTGAATCTTGTTGGAGTCAGGTGAACCAACTGTAGTCATCATTTCATCGTACTCTGGATAAATCAAGCGAATGGTAAAATGAAGTAAGTGAAAAATAATAAAAGCGAGTAAAATGGAACCAGTGAGCCCCATTCTGAGAGAAGCCAGACCTGCTTTCTTAGTCGTCTCGATATAATTTGATTGAGGTCGGGCCCGGCGGTTTTCTACAACCAACTGGTAAGCGGTGACTGCATGAACAACCACAGCGGCGAGTAGAAATAGGCGTGAACCCCAGAGTATCGGCATAGGGAGTGATTGTAGGGCATGGGCATAGGCGTTGATTTTCTCTTGGCCCATAAGAATTTGCAGGTTACCAGCCATGTGCACAAAAACGAAGCCTATAAGGACAAGCCCGGATACAGCCATGAGATATTTTTTTCCAATGGAACTAGCAAACATTTTAAAACAGATAATCAGACATTGAATCTATTTATTCAAATGACGAATTAAAATAATCATTTTTCAGTGGTATAAGCTTTTGCAATTAGTACAATTAATAGTTGTATCCTCTGTTCAAGTATTTTCAAGGGTACTTTTTGCTGTGAACAAAACAACATTGCATGACAGCTTTTCCATGTCATTGATGAATTAATACGATATGAAATACATTTTTATCACGGGTGGGGTTGTATCTTCCTTGGGCAAAGGACTTACGGCAGGTGCCTTGGGAGCCCTTCTTGAACAACGAGGCTTGACCACCCGTATCCAAAAATTCGATCCCTATCTTAATGTTGATCCCGGTACCATGAGTCCATTTCAACATGGGGAGGTTTATGTTTTAGATGATGGTGCGGAAACCGATTTGGATCTTGGCCATTACGAGCGTTTCACATCCGGTAAACTTTCAAGGTTTAATAATCTTACCAGCGGGCAAATTTATGATGCGGTAATCCGGAAAGAACGTCGCGGTGATTACCTGGGAAAAACTGTTCAAGTAATTCCCCATGTAACCAACGAAATCAAGGAGCGTATTTATGCTGCCGGCGAAGGGGTGAATGTGCTCATTACCGAAATTGGTGGCACAATCGGGGACATTGAAGGTCTACCCTTTACGGAAGCCATGCGCCAGTTTGCGACGGAAGTCGGGAAGGCAAATGTGTTGTTTATCCACATGACTCTCCTTCCAAGTTTGCGGGCCGCGGGAGAGTTGAAAACGAAGCCAACTCAGCAAAGTGTTGCCAAACTTCGAGAAATTGGAATCCAGCCGGATATCCTTGTTTGCAGGACCGAGCAACCAATTACGGAAGAAATTCGTGAGAAACTGTCACTTTTTTGTAGTGTGCCCAAGGAAGCAGTCATCGAAGAAATGGATGTTGCCCATTCAATCTACGAACTGCCTCACATGCTAAAAAAAGAAGGTTTGGACCGCTTGGTTACCCGTTTTCTCGGTCTGGATGCACCCGCTCCTAAATTAGACGAATGGGAAGAAGTTGTTCAAAGGCTTTTAAGTCCAAGACACCATGTCCGGATCGGAATGGTTGGCAAATATATGGATCTGCAGGACTCTTATCTCTCGGTCAATGAATCACTCGTCCATGGAGGGATACGAAATGATTGTGCAGTTGAGGTTATGCATATTGATGCGGAAGAAATCGAACGGGACGGTCCGGAAACTCACCTCAGTAATTTAAACGGGATTCTTGTCCCCGGAGGTTTTGGTGATCGAGGAACAGAAGGAAAGATTTTGGCTTCCAAGTATGCACGCGAAAATAATCTCCCTTATTTTGGCCTATGCCTCGGTATGCAAATCGCAGTCATTGATTTTGCAAGGAATGTCCTTGGTCTTGAGAAAGCAAACAGTGAAGAATTTGATCCCAAAACTCCAGACCCAGTCATTCACATCATGGATGATCAAAAAGCGGTTCAAGAAAAAGGAGCAACCATGCGACTGGGTGCGTGCCCTTGTTCGTTAAAGAAAGGAAGTTTTGCCTACAGTGCGTACGCAAAAGAAGAGGTGTCCGAAAGACATAGACACAGATTTGAATTCAACAATTCGTATCGTGAAAAAATGGAAGCCGAGGGATTGGTCTTTTCCGGAATCAACCCGGAAAGAAACCTAGTCGAGATCGTAGAAGTCGAAAATCATCCCTGGTATGTAGGGGTTCAATTTCATCCTGAATTTCAATCCAAACCGAACAAGGCACATCCACTTTTTGCATCCTTCATTGAGGCTTCCCTCCAGCATCGATTGGCCAGTGTAAAAGAAAGTAATAATTCAATTGAGTAGGTTTTACCTTTCTTTTCCAGATTCTAGAAGTTAATTTGAATTTTTCCCAAACGGTGAAATTTATCATTGTCCTAGCTTGTGATCATTGATGCACATACGCACTGCTACGCAGAAGAAGTAATTGCAAACCCCGTAAAGTTTGCCCACAAACAAAAGGAAAGTCATTGGCTACAACTTGTTAAACCAGCCAAAGGAAAAAGCCTGCAAGGTTGGGCAAATCGAACAGAAATGCTATCTCAAATGAGATCCGAAGGGGTAGACCGTGTTATCCTTCAGGGCTGGTATTGGGAAAATCCTGATACCTGCATTCTTCAAAATGACTGGCATGCACAATGGATCCAACAAGACCCGCTTAAATTTATTGGGTTTATGAGTATTCATTCGAAGATTAAAGATCCGCTTGACGAATTAAAGAAAAGGCACGATCAGGGTTTTGCAGGAATTGGAGAATGTCACCCTTGGCTCCAGGGATCTACGATCAAAGAAAAAGTTTGGATTCAAAGCATGGAGTTTGCGAGTCAAGCGGGATGGCCCGTTACTTTTCATGTAACGGAGCCAGTCGGACATGATTACTCGGGCCGGGTGCCCACCCCGCTTGAAGATTTTCTTTGGCTTGCCCGGGAAATTCCAAATCTGAAAATTATCTTAGCTCATGGTGGCGGTCTTTTCCCCTTTTATGAATTGAACCCGAAAATCCGTTCAGATTTACAAAATGTATATTACGACTTAGCCGCCTGTCCCTTGCTTTATGATGCCCAAGTATACCGAAAATTAATTGATGTCGTTGGCTGTAAAAAAATACTTTGGGGAACGGATTATCCTCTTCGGATATTTCCCAGAACCCAAAAACGACCGGATTTCTGCTCCTTCAAAGATTTACTTTTTCAAGAAGCCCAATTGACTAAGAATGAAGCCCATGCGATCTACGGTGGTAATATTTTGTCTATTCTGCCATGATCTTCGAATTGAATCATGTGGTGCCTGATCCTTTGCCGCAGGACGTAGTTCAATCTTCTGAGATTTGGGACACCCAATTTCATTTCGAAGCAAATTCTGCAATTTTAGTTTCCGCACACTCAGGCATGGGAAAATCTACCTTGCTCCATATGTTGTACGGAATTCGTAGGGATTACTCGGGAGTCCTATCAATTAATGGAAAAGACTCTGGTTCTTTTTCCCACGATGAATGGATTAAAATTCGCAAATCATCCATTTCCCTCCTTTTCCAGGATTTGCGCCTGTTTCCTCACCTGACAGCTCTCGAAAACATCCGTCTTATCCCTCAAACTAATCGCGATGCTCCCAAAATTGAGGAGATGACCGAAATGCTAGGTCTCTCATCCTTGCTTGATCAATCCGTCCACACCCTTTCACATGGACAGAGACAGCGGGTTGCTTTGGTGCGGGCACTGCTCAAGCCTTTTAAACTCCTACTGCTCGATGAGCCGTTCAGTCATTTAGATGATGTTAACCAAAACCAAGCCTGTTCTTTGATAAATAGGGTGGTGCAGGCAAACGGAGCAGGTATCATTTTATCAACCCTTGGTTCCGTGCCTAAAATCCCTTTTGATCAAAAGTATTCCTTGTGAAAGAAAACCTTACGCATTTTAATCTACGATCTTGCCTCGTCTCGAGGGGACCTCGTCGGGAGCTTTT
Source organism: uncultured Verrucomicrobiota bacterium (assembly GCA_902615835.1). GTDB lineage: Bacteria > Verrucomicrobiota > Verrucomicrobiia > Opitutales > Seribacteraceae > Seribacter. Next base: position 3,246 of record CACMQL010000016.1, on the reverse strand, counting down.
GCTTGCTTCTTTCGGATGTTTTATCGGCACCAGCCTTCTTATCCTTGGTATTCAACTTTACCAAGCTGCCAATGTCTATTTAAAGCAAAATAAAGCCCCAAAAAATTATTTTACCATTAACAAAAAAATCGAGGGAGGGGCTTTGCTGAACCTTACCAAAAAGGAAGATTCATTTGACCAACAAGAGCTTGAATCAATCAAAAAACTGCCAGGGGTTCAAAAACTCGGGGGATTTGTCAGAAATAAATTTCCACTTAGTTTACACATCTGGCCTTCAGGAAAAACCGGCTTTGGTGCCGCCGCCAAAACGGATTTATTTTTTGAGTCGATTCCGGACGAATTTCTCGACTTTATACCCGAGGGATGGGAATGGGATGAAAACGCATCCACGGTCCCAATCATGGTGCCTAAGTTTTATCTTGATTTATGGAACTTCGGACTGGCTCCCTCCCGTGTCGAATATCCTGCACTTTCCACAGATGCAGCGAGGGGAATGCCCATAGAAATCTTTATCGGCAAAAATAAAGAAAGGACAATGAATGGTCGTTTTGTTGCCTTCAGTAAAAGGATTAACAGTGTTCTGGTTCCCGAAAGTTTTCTTCACTGGGCCAATCAAAAATTTACCCAGTCTGACAGTAAGGATTTCTTTTTTTTATGGAAAAACGGCACCATCGAGGGCCCTCCGCAATCACGGGCTAGTTTATCCAAACTCAAAACTCATTCCGAATTTCAGTCATGGGAAATTTCACCCTTGGGAAGCCCTGCCGATCGTTCGCCCATGGCATCTTTGTTAAAACAGGAAAATACAAAGATCCAACCTTCGCGGGTCATTCTGGAAACTGCGGATGCACCCTCCCCTGCTCTGCTTACATATATAGATAAAAATGGATATGAGCTTAATCGGGAATTTCCGGATCAGGACTTTGTCAAAAAAGCTCTTCAAGGACTTTTCGCCGGTATGATTGGAGTAGGGTTCCTTCTATCCGTTCTTTCCATTACCACCTTCGCAACAAGTTTTAAGTTAATAATATCGCGATCTGCAGGCCACACAAAAAACCTGCTTTTGTTAGGCTTCTTTCCAGGTCAAATTGCCCAAGTTTTCTATCAAAGATTTCAAAAGCTTTTTCTGATTATTTTGCTCGGTTCGATAATCATGTGCTGTATTTCCAACTATTTTATCGCTCAAAAAGCCAATGAGTTTGCAATCGACATGGATTTGAACCTTTCCGGAATCACCCTTGTCAGTGCGTTGCTCTACTCCCTGACTTTCCTCTTGATCAATAAAATGATCATTAATCAAACCGTACATGATCTCCAAAAGTAAAGGATTTGCTTGTAAAAACAGAGTAAACAGCTCGCCCCAATCAATTTTGAACTTTCATGACCAACGCGTCATCTTTGATGGCAAAAGCGACTTCGCTTCCCTCCTCCACATCCCCGGCAACCAGTGCCCTGGCAAGTTGAGTCTCAACTTGCTTCTGCAAAAACCTCTTCAATGGTCGAGCTCCGTAGGTCGGGTCATACCCTTTTTCACCTATCCATTTCTTCGCGGAATGAGTAAACACTACTGAAACTTTCCGATCCTCCAGTCTCTTGTTCAAAGACGAAACCAACAAATCAACGATTTCAGTTATCTCCTCTAGCGAAAGAGGTTTGAACAAAACTGTATCATCAATCCGATTCAAAAATTCGGGACGGAAATGATCACGCAGATCAGCCATGACTGACTCCCGGGCAGATTCTGAAATTTCGTTGTCAATCAAATTATCCTGTAAATAACGGCTGCCAACATTTGAAGTCATGATCACGACCACATTTTTAAAATCCACTGTGCGTCCCTGGGAATCAGTCAAACGGCCATCATCCATCAATTGAAGAAGAACATTAAATACATCCGGATGTGCTTTTTCGATCTCGTCGAAAAGAATGACCGAATAAGGTTTACGTCGCACCGCTTCAGTTATTTGCCCCCCTTCTTCATACCCAACATAGCCCGGAGGTGCCCCGATCAAACGGGCCACCGAGTGTTTCTCCATGTACTCTGACATATCAATGCGGACCACATTGTTTTCACTATCAAAAAGGCTTTCGGCTAAGGTCTTAGCCAATTCAGTCTTCCCCACGCCCGTCGGTCCTAAAAATAAAAAGGATCCAATTGGACGGTTGGGATCTTTGATTCCCGCCCGTGCCCGGAGGATCGCTTCTGCAACGGCATCAACCGCTTCGTTTTGGCCAATCACACGCTGATGCAGGATACTTTGTAATCGCAGGATTTTTTCCCTCTCCCCTTCGATTAATTTTGTAACGGGCACTCCAGTCCAACGAGCGACAATATCGGCAATTTCTTCTGCTGTGACTTCTTCTTTTAGGATTGAATCCGCCTTTTTATCCGCATTCTCTAACTCCTCTAGCTCCGCTTCTAAGACGGGGAGTTTCCCGTGTTTAAGTTCAGCTACTAAATTCAAATCATAAGCTCTTTCTGCCCGTTCCATTTCGGCACGGGTCGACTCGATTTGCTCACGGAGTAGCCGAACATTATCAATTTCCTTTCTTTCATTTTCCCACTTTCGTTTAATAGTTTCCATCTTGTCACGGCAATTACCAAGTTCTTTTCGCAAAGACTCCAAACGGTCTTTACTGGATTTATCCTTTTCCTGCTTGAGTGCAGCTTCCTCAATTTCTAGTTGGAGAACCCGCCTGCTGATTTCATCAAGTTCAGATGGCATGCTGTCCAGTTCAGTGCGAATCATGGCACAAGCTTCATCAACCAAATCAATTGCCTTATCTGGAAGAAAACGATCAGAAATATAACGGTTGGAAAGTAAAGCTGCATGAACCAACGCCTCATCGCGAATATTTACCCCGTGATGAATTTCAAACCGTTCACGTAAGCCTCTCAAAATCGAAATCGTATCCTCCACATTCGGTTGGTCAACAAGTACGGTTTGAAATCGCCTCTCCAAGGCTGCGTCTTTTTCAATGTTTTGCCGATACTCATTCAAGGTGGTTGCACCAATACAGTGAAGTTCTCCTCTTGCGAGCATAGGTTTTAACATATTGCCGGCATCAATCGCTCCTTCTGCTTTACCGGCACCTACAATTGTATGCATTTCATCAATAAAGAGGACGATCCTACCCTCCGCCTTGCTGACCTCACTTAGAACTGCCTTCAGTCGTTCTTCAAATTCGCCCCTGAACTTGGCACCCGCTAAAAGTGAACCCATCTCAAGGGTGAATATCGTCTTG
>CACMQL010000015.1 GCA_902615835.1 uncultured Verrucomicrobiota bacterium | reverse complement strand
CGATGTGATCTCGTTGGATCCCGCATTTAATAAATACAGGTTGGGGAACGCTTCCATTCGGCGAGTTTACTCAAGTCCGGATATGCTCTGGGCAGAGGGTCCAGCATGGAGTTCGGTAGGTAAATATCTTTTATGGAGTGATATCCCAAATAACATACAGTTGCGGTGGTTGCCCGATGATGGTGAGGTAACTGTATTTCGAAAGCCATCAGGAAATAGTAATGGGAATTCATTTGATTATCAGGGTAGACAAATTTCATGCGAACACCTACACCAAAGGGTGATTCGTTATGAACTAGACGGTTCTGTTACCGTGCTTACAGATTCATTCGAGGGAAAAAAATATAATGCTCCCAATGACCTGGTCGTTCACCCAGATGGTTCCATTTGGTTTACGGATCCCGGATATGGCACTCTAATGAATTATGAGGGAAATCGTTTGAATACAGGAAGTGTTCAGCCCGTACAAAAGGAAGCGGTATATCGTATTGATTCGAAAACCGGCAAGGTTGCAAAAGTTACGGATGAGATTTTTAAGCCTAATGGGCTTTGTTTTAGTCCTGACTATAAAAAACTTTACGTATCCGATACCGGAAAATCTCATTACCCGGAGGCCGATAGGCAGATAAAAGTTTGGAAGGTGACAGACAAAAGTACCTTAAGAGATGGAAAAGAGTTTACCTCTATGGAAATGGAAATAGAAGGTCGTCTCCTCAAGGGTGGTGCGGACGGTATTAGATGTGATAAAGATGGAAATATTTGGTCAAGTGCGGGCTGGGCAGGAAAGGGATATGATGGAGTCCATGTGTTTGAACCTCAAGAGGGAAAGAGAATAGGTCAAATTCTACTGCCAGAGGTTTGTTCAAATCTTTGCTTCGGAGGTGAAAAGAGGAACCGACTTTTTATGACCGCAAGTCAGTCTATTTATTCCCTTTATGTCGAAACAGAGGGGGCCCATTTTTGCTAAAAATAAATAAATTTACTTATTCCTTTCCTGCTTTAAATTTCAATTCACCATTTTCTCTTAAATTGCGGTAGTTTCATCCTGAAATGACATGGTTATTTTTATCATGTCTGCTTTAAGCCTCTATTCCTCTGGCAGAATTATGCGGTAATGAATGGAGTATGAATCGAAATTTTAACAAGTTTCTATGTTCTAAAGAAACTCCTCGGATGTTTTCCTTTAGTTCAAGTTGATTACGGGTAGTAATCTAAAAAGTAGCTGTCTTTTCTTTTTGAGCAGTGTCCAAACTAAGTTTGCTTGCCTTATTCCCAGATGTATACTTCTTCAGAGTTTGTAACTTGAGCTACTGTCGGTATGAGTTTTACATTCCAGTCTGTCAGTTTTCTTCCTTTTCGAAAGCTTAGTTTTAGAATGATTTCTCTTTCTAAAGAGTGATGGTACGTAATGTTAATAATAGACTGAATTTTTAAAATGCTACCTTTAAAATTATTTAAAATTAATGAATTTGGGCAAGTAGTGTCTCAATAAGCATTTGCATTTTAGGTAAGGATTCTGAGGAGGTTTGGTTCACTTCTTCATGACTTAAAGGGTTCTTGGAAATGCCGGCTGCTTTATTTGTAATGCATGAAATCCCTAAGATATTTAAGCCTAAGGCATTACCCACCATTGCTTCAGGCACAGTGGACATTCCTACTGCGGTGACCCCCATTGTTTTATATGCTTGAATCTCCGCCGGAGTTTCAAAGGCCGGTCCGGACAGTGCCAAGTAAATACCAGTTTTAAGCTCTATTGTTTTCTCCCTGCCTATTTTCTTAGCCAGTTTTTGCAGTCTACGGCAGTAGATTTCCGTTTGATCTGGGAATCTTGGAACAGCAGAAAGTTGATTCTCACCAATTAATGGATTGGCTCCCATGAAGTTGATATGATCCTTAATAATCATGAGATCTCCAACATTAAGGTTATCTGCGATTCCACCGGCAGCATTAGTAAGAATTAGATTTTTGCATCCGATTTCATGACATAGAAATAAAGGCTTTGCAATCGGGCCCCATCCTACCCCCTCGTAGTAATGTCTTCTTCCAAGAAAGATAACAGCATAATTCTCGTAAGTTTTAACTAAAAGTAATTTGCTTAGGTGTCCATCGACGGTGGTTTTTGATAAGCATTTTATTTCATCATAAGGAATTTCATCGATAATTGTTAATCCAGAACTTATGTTTGCCCATCCAGAGCCGCAAATTAAAGCAGTGGTGGGTTTTTGGTTTTTCCATCTTGCTCTTAAAAAATCAGCTGACTCGTTTATGTTTGGGTCTATTTTGAGTATTGAGTCATTCATATTGCAAAATTTCATCAGCTAGACTTATCTGCAGTTGATTTTTTCCATTGGGGTTTCCCGAAGGCACGGTTCTTCCGATTACTTTTGCTTCAATTTTAAATTCATTAGCCAAGTCTATCAGGATGTTTTCCAATGGTGGTTTGCAAAACAATTCCAGTCGATGGCCCATATTGTACACTTGGTGCATTTCTCTCGCTGATGTTTTCGAAACCTTTTGAATCTCGCTAAAAATTGGCGGGGGATTGAATAGGTTGTCCTTTACATACTTCACCTCCGTACCAAAGCGTAAGCATTTGGTTTGACCTCCTCCCGAGCAGTGAACCGCACCTTTCAATTCTTTGCCAATTTCTTCTGAAATCTTTTTGATTAGCGGAAGGTATGTGCGGGTGGGACTTAAAAGAGCTTCCCCAATGGTTAACTCGGAAGTTGGTAGAGGATCATTCATTCGGTGTGGACCGCAGTAGATGAATTTTTCTTCGGTTAGCGGATCGTAAGTCTCTGGATAATATTCGGCGTAGTGCTTGGAAAGTAATTCATGCCTTGCACTGGTCAGTCCATTACTCCCAATTCCACTGTTAAGAGTATTTTCATAGGAAGCTTTCCCGGCGGATGAAAACCCCACGATAGAAAGGTCCGAGGTTATATTTGCATTGTCAATAATCGTATCTCTTTTTGCCACCGCTACCGCACAAGAATCAACTGCGACAGTTCCGGTCAAGTCTCCTACATCGGCTGTTTCCCCTCCTCCACTCACAACATCAATTCCAAGTTCCCTGAGGTTTTGCAGGAAAGTTTCAGTCCCTTCAATAAGGGAGGCAAGGGCTTCTCCCGGAAAATTACGGGCATTACGATTTACGGTACTGGACAGGACAATACGATCCCACACCCCCACACATGCAAGATCATCCAGGTTCATCACAATGCTATCCTGGGCAATTCCGTGAAACACTCCGGGGTCGCCGTTTTCTCTGTAGGCAAGGTAGGCAAGGATTGATTTTGTTCCTGCTCCATCCGAATGAATTACATTACAAAGTGAGGGGTTTCCGGTAAGTAAGTCTTCGGTTACCTTGCAAAATGATCCCTGAAAGAGACCTTTATCCATATTCTCGACCACCGCGTGGACTTCTTTCTTGCTCGAGGAAACGCCCCGTTTGGAATATCTATTGTTTTCTTCCATCCTATCTGTCTTGACTGATCATAAACCTGATTCAATGCAATTACTTTTTGTTTACACTAGTCAGTGAAACCAAAGCTTAAAGTTCAACAATATCATTCTGCAGCTTCTTTTTTGAGAAACTCATCCAAATTTCTCGTCTGGAATGAAACCATGAATAATTTATTTTGGGAAGTGACCTCTAACTGGCAGTCCGGCAAAAAAATAAACTGGGCAGGAAATGTTTTTCTTAATCATAAGATTGTCTTAAGTGCCATTCACATGGCATCTGGTTATCTCTTGCTATCAACCGGTAAATCCGAAGCAGTCGAAAGACTAGTGGATTATGGTAGCATTAAGCACTGGGACATCAAAGGAATTATGGGAGCAAGGGAATCGGTCGAGGAATTTAGTTTAAGATGGCAAAATAAGAGTGAATATTCCTTAGGAAATCTAACCAAGAGATTTACTATTTTTCAATCTTTTCGCATACCCGAGGAGAACAGCCCGCCAGGCGATGGCACATTGGAAATAGTACAAGCCGGCGAATTGGAGTGGCCCAGAATTAGGTTGTGGGCTACGATTTTTGCTGATGAAGCGAACCCAGCCCTTGACCGACAGGCTGCCATTCAAATGGCTAAGTCCATGCTTAAAAATAAATCCCTTTTTCTGCTAAAGGAAGGTATGCAATCGCTAGGAATGGCGGGCTTTGGCCGAAATACGCCAAATTGTATGGTCATCAATATGGTGTTCACACCACCTGAGTTAAGAGGTAAAAAATATGCATCCTATCTCGTTTCTTCAATGATTATTATGGCAAAGAAGAGGGGTTTTAGTAGTTGCCTTCTATTTAGTGACTATCTGAAAGAAAAAAACTTGTACCAAGCTATCGGCTTCAAGGTCGCGGGTGACTTTTGCGAAATGAAATTAGCGGGATGCTGACCTCCCCATTAACCAACGGACATGTCTCTATCCCCGTCTCTGAAAGTTACATGCACCTTGTCATTTTTCACAAGAGTTCCACCATCTTTTACAACTTCACCTGCTTGATTACGAACGATAGAGAACCCTTTTTCAAGCATTCGCTGTAGATTGGATGCCTCAAGAGATTTTGCCAAATAATGAATTCTTTCGGATTTCTTTTCAAAAATTCTTTCGGTTGATTGGCGTAATCTAATTTCCAAGTCATCGATTTGTTGACTATGTCTTTCAATGTTATTCATGGGAGAGCATGCTTTAAGCTTTGTCGAAAGAAGTTCGAATTGATCACGAATGGATTGAAGGAAAAGATTTTTAGTATCCCAAAATCGATCTTGGAGAAATGAGAATTTTTCAATTTGAGACAGATAGTTAGAGCTGATTAGTTCAGCTGCACCTGAAGGGGTTTCTGCACGAAGATCAGCTACAAAATCACACAAAACAAAATCTGTTTCATGTCCAATCGCAGAGATGATCGGGATTTCAAAATCGGCCATTTTCCTTACCAGTATCTCATCATTGAATGCCCATAGATCTTCGACAGACCCACCTCCTCGCGTCATTACAACCAAATCAATTCCATGGATGATACTTTTTATTTTTCCAAGTGCATTTACTAAGTTCCCGGGAGCCTTGGGTCCTTGCACTAATGATGGTAATAGAAGAACTTCACCCTTCCAGTTTCTTCGATCCAAGATGGTTAAGAAATCATGAATTGCAGCACCTTCCGGGGATGTTATCAGTGCTATACGGGTCGGAAAAAGAGGAATCGCTTTTTTTCTCTGACGATCAAAAAGCCCTTCCATCATCAATTGCTTTTTGAGTCGTTCAAATTCTAACCTTAGGTTTCCTACTCCTTCCTGCATCAAATGCCTTACTCTGATTTGGCAATCTCCCCTAGCCTCGTAAAAGGTTACATCTCCAAAAGCAAGATACTCTGTTCCCTCTACAGGAGGAGAGGCTAGGTTTTTCGCATCTCTTCGAAAAAGAACCGCTTTTATTTGGGCTTTTGAGTCTTTGAGCTGAAAATAATAGTGACCGCTAGAATGACCCCTAAGGTTTGAAATTTCTCCTTTTACCCATGTTTGACTGAAGTTTTTTTCCAGAACCTTTCTAATCTCAGAATTTATTTCTGAGACATGCCAGATCCTTGAATGCTCTTCATGACTTTGAAATAACTCAGACTGCATTTTTATTTTTTTTAAGGACCACTTTTCCAGCAATAAAGAAACATAAAATGATCGCAATTCCTGCTCCTAGGTTAACAAAATCACCGCTAATTAAGCCTGCAGTTGTATAGATATAACCAAACGAGGAACAAGTTAAGATGGGAGTAGAGATGAAAAGATATAAATGAAAAGGCATTTTTAACGCACCAAGAATAAGATTGCTGAAAATGAATGGAATACCCGGAGTAAGCCTGAGAATGAGGCTCCAAAGAAAAAAATTAGTATTTCCTGACCCTGCAGGGATTGTGATGGGCTTTTTTCTCAGCAGGAGAATAAAACGATTTACAAGATTTAAACCAAAAAGTCTTGCTATCCAGTATGTCCAACAACAGTTTGCGGTCAGACAAAGTGCACCCAGAACACAGGCTGTTAGTATCCCATTCGATTCGCCCCAAATCCCTGCTAAAGCCAATAATGGAGATACCGGAAGAATCAATGCCGGCAAAAACACAATAGCAAGAAATAACAGTAATCCGTTTTCAACTAGTACTTCGGAAAAATAAGTCCAAAAAGCAAACAGGAATTCCTTATTTTTCGAACTGAGAAAAAAGTCTGTGAGGAAAAAACAGATTATTAAAATAACAAAAAAAAGAGAAAAATATATGGTTATTTTTTTAACATCCACTTTCCATGACCGGCTAGGACTCACTAATCTTGTGAAGAATTAGAATCTCCAAGCCCATGATTCCAAGACTCAAAATGGAAAATGGTATTGTTGTTTTCTGAGGATAAATTTTCTGATGTAGCAAACTTCCAGGAATTATAAAAAGGGATGAGTATGAAAGTAATGACTACTAAAATAGATAGCCATAGGATTAGTTCTAATTTACTGAATCCGGCGGATTTTGATTCTAGAAATGACATAATTTTCTTATAAAACTTTTCACTTAAAGGTTACAATAGCATCATTTAAATTTAATCCAGTAGAGAATACCGGGCAGTAAAATACCAATGAAGCCAAAAATACCTAGTATAATTTGAGCTTTTAAAGCTTTTTTACGATTTTCAGGAGTATCGGGAGCAGGTGGGTTGCCCCAGTCATCTTCCTCTTTTGGTTCTTGCTCTTTCAATTGCTTTTGCATCAATGGATTGATTCTACTTCATCAGCAGAACTTTCGAAATATCTAATTTAAAACTTTTTTCATGTTCAAACAAGTGACAATTATGGGGCCAGGGTTATTAGGAGCGTCTTTAGTAATGGCTATTAGGGAAAAAGGTTTGGCTGAAAATATCGTGATTTGGGCAAGAAGTAAGGAAACTGCTGAAAAAGCAGGAAGGAAATTGGCAGCGGACCAAGTTGAAACCAATCTTGCTGAATCGGTTTACGGTAGCGATCTGGTAATCATTTGTACACCCGTTGAAACCATGGCATCGATTTTATCTTCAACCATTAAACATCTCACAGACGAGTGTTTGGTTACCGATGTGGGGAGTGTGAAAAGTGTAATCTGTGAAAAGGCTCAAGATTTATTTAAATTACCCGGGATTTCTTTTATTGGTTCTCACCCGATGGCAGGTTCTGAGAAATCAGGAATGAACAATGCCTCTGCAAGTTTGTTTACCAACCGTCCAGTAATCGTAACGCCTGAGTCAAATTGTGATCAAAATCATTTAAGGAGATTAAAAGAATTTTGGGGAGTTTTAGGAATGAAGGTTTATCAACTCAGCTCTGCTGAACATGATAAGGTTATAGCCGAATTGAGTCATCTTCCTCATTTGGTATCTTCCGTTCTTTCATTTACGATATCGAGTAAGGCTAAACTGGCATCTCAGTTATCAGGGCAGGGACTGAAGGATACCATTCGTATTTCCGGTGGAGACCCCTCGTTGTGGACTGGCATTTTTTCCGAAAATAAAGCTCAGGTTCTGACTTGCCTGAAAAAATTTGAGCAGTCCATTGAAAAGATTAAACATCTCATTGCAGAAGATGATGGGCAGGGCTTAGAAGAATTTTTAAAAAAGGGATCTGCACTGCAAAAATTCCTAAATTGATTTTATGGAAAATGTAAGGAAGATTTTACCTTTTACGAAGCCTTGCATGGGTTCAGTGGTGATACCCGGATCAAAAAGTATTTCCAACCGGGCTCTTCTTCTATCCTGTTTTTCTCAAAATCAAGTTATGCTTCGGGGCGTGCTCAAAAGTCAGGATGTGGAGCTGATGATTAAAGCATTAAGAAAAGTAGGCGTTTCATTGGATGTGAATTGGAATTCCAATGTATTGAAAATCAAGGGATGCAAGGGTTTAGCACCAATCAAAAATCAGGAAATTGAAGTAGGAAATGCAGGAACAGTCGCGAGATTTTTAACCGCATGGCTGGCAACCCAGAAAAATTCAAACTATCTCTTTGATGGCTCCGATGAAATGAGGAAGCGACCAATTGGCGAGTTACTCAAGTTTTTTCAATCTGGAGGAGTTACAGTAAATTACAAGAAGAAGCAGGGTTTTTTTCCATTCCAAACAGAGACGCAAGAATTCAAGCCTGCAAATTGGACAATAGACGCCACTAAAAGCAGTCAAATGCTCACCGCATTGATGATGATAGCTCCCCTACATGGGAAATCGAAAACAATCTTATTTCCTGATGGAACCGTATCGAAGCCGTTTCTCAATATTTCCAGTCAAATGATTAAGGAATTTAGTGGTGATGATGATTTCGCTTGTGAATTTGAGGAGGAAAAAATAAACATTAGGGCTCAATACAAAAGGACTTCTTCCTTTGTGTATAATGTCGAACCAGATGCCACGGCAGCCAGTTACTTTTTAACATTACCACAAATTGTAGGCGGATCTTGTGAAGTGCATGGGATTTGGGACGAAATGCTGCAAGGAGATAGTGGATATTCCAAGATCCTACGAACCATGGGTGCTGAGGTTACCCTAGGAAGCAAAGGATTGCTGTCTTCCTTCGTATCAAACTTGGCAGGCGGATACTATAATTTTAATGATATATCTGATACTTTTTTAACTCTTGCTGCGGTAAGTCCCCTGCTGAAAAGCCCCCTACTTCTTTCTGGAATTGCTCATACGCGATTGCAGGAAACAGATCGTGTTAGGGCAATGGCTCAGGAGTTGAAAAAACTAGGACAGGAAGTTCAAGAGACAAATGACAGTCTGAAAATTGTTCCAGATTTAAATAAATTAAAAAGAGCAGCTAAAAGTCTGATCGAGATTGAAACATACCAAGATCATCGTGTTGCCATGTCATTCGGCATACTTGGTTCGTTTGATTTATTTGGAACGGGAAAAAGTTGGCTTGGAATTAGGAATTCACAATGCTGTAGTAAAACCTTTCCTGATTTTTTTGAGGTTTTAGAAGGGGTGCGTTTACAATCACTCCAATGAAAAACTTTAGATCTTTAGCTATCGATGGCGGTGCCGGTACTGGTAAGTCCACCCTCTCAAACCTTCTATCTGAAAGAAATAATTATTTATATGTGGAAACCGGTTCACATTATCGAGCCTTTTCCTGGATGCTGATGGAGAGCGAAATAGAACCAGAAAAGGTCAACGAGTTCATAGAATCAAATTCGGTTTCCATCCTATCAAAAATAATTAAAAACAAGTCACTAATCACAATTGACCAAAAAAGTTTTTCAAAGGAAAAGCTACGGAGCCCCAAAGTTAATCAGAATGTTTCCCGATATGCAGCTATTCCCGCTCTGAGAAAACTTCTATTTGATTACCAGTATTCTCAAGTAGAGTTGGCTAAAGAATCTGGATTTAATGGGGTGATCTTAGAGGGACGAGATATTGGAACAAAAATCCTACCTGAAGCGGATTTAAAAATCTTTTTGTGGGCCGATGCTCAGATTCGTGTGAGGAGGAGAAGTTCAGACGGTGAAACCGATTCAATTATTAGCAGAGATCAAATGGATATGAATAGAATAGAAGCTCCATTGGTATGTGCGGAAGGAGCAATTAAAATAGACACAGGCCAGTTTTCTCCAGATGAGGTGTACGAGCAAGTAATGCGAGCTTTGGAATTGCTTCGATGAATAAAACATATCGCCTTGCTCAATTTTTATCATATACTTATCTTAGATGCTTTCATCGCTTCGAAGTTAATGGAACTGAAAATGTTCCGCAAAAAGGTGCTTTTATTTTAGCCTGCAACCATCTTAGCTACATTGATCCACCTGCCGTTGGATGCAAGATACCAAGAAACCTGCATTATTTTGCAAGGGATTCGTTGTTTTTTTGGCCTCTTGGCCTTTTGATTTCAAATCTCAATTCGATTCCGGTAAATCGGAAACAACTTGATTTAGGAACCTTGAGGAGAGTCCTTCTAGTTCTTAAAAATGGCAAACCTGTGTTATTGTTTCCCGAGGGCACGCGTTCCCCTGACGGAACCTTACAAAAATCCCAAAAAGGGCTTGGCTTGTTAGTTCACAAAAGCGGCGTTCCAGTATTACCGGCAAGGTTGCATGGATCTTTTGAAATTCTCGGAAAAGGAAAAATGGTTCCAAGAATCGGAAAAAAACTATATTTAAATATTGGAGAATTGCTTCCATCGAGCAAGTTTTCGTTTGTTTTAGACGATGGGAGCCGTTACCAAAAAATTTCCGATATGGTGATGCGTGAAATTCAAAAATTATAGACTAATTTAAATAAATATTTAGGGCTTTTAATATGTCACCATTGATGTTTGAGGTTTTGGTGAATTTAAATTTCCTCCCCGTAATCATTTCATAAAGGAAGATGTATCTAATTGCTAGTTCAACCACTAGTTCATTGGGTGCTTGGGGTAACTGCTCATCCAGGTATGGGTCACAATTTTCCTTAAACCAAAGCCTGAGGAATTCTTTATCAATATTCTGGGGTTCTTGTCCGCTCGCGAGTCTTTCCTGATAAGTTTCTTGAAGCCAGTACCTACTTGAGTCGGGAGTATGTATCTCGTCTAGAACAATAATCTCTTCATTTTGATTGAGTCCCATTTCATATTTTGTGTCTACGAGGATAAGCCCCTTCTTGCTGGATTCCTTCTCTCCAAAAATAAATAAATCTAATGCTTTTTGGGTTGCTTCCTCCCAGTGTTCTTTCGACATCCATCTCTCATCGATGATTTCTGCAGGTGAAATTGGGCGGTCCTTATTTTCTTCCTTGGTTGTTGGGGTTAAAATGGGCGACTCAAGTTGTCTGTTTTTCGTTAGACCTTCTGGTAATTTAATTCCGCAATAGTTTCTTTCGCCGTTTTTGTAGTGATGCCAAAGAGATGTATTGGATGAACCGGTGATATATCCCCTGACCACAAACTCGATAGGGAAAGGTTTCGCTTTCTCAGCAATGGTGACATTCGGATGTGGAACATCTATTATGTGATTTTTGATGATATGATCAGTCTTTTGGAACCACCATGCTGAAGTTTGGTTAAGAACCTGTCCTTTGAATGGGATAGATGCCAAGATACGATCAAAGGCAGATTGCCTATCAGTTGTGATCAAAGCATAATATTTTCCCAGATCGATACGGTCACGGACTTTCCCTTGATATTCCACTGGAAAACCGACATTTGTTTTAGTAAGACAGTTATCTATATTTGTTTGAACAATGTCTCTGTAATCATCCTTTACATCGATGGCTTCAATTTTCATCTCGAATGATCTAGACTCAATCAAAGATAAAATTCAAGCCAAAGGACATAAATGAATTTCGTTGCATTGACGCTACCTCTTTCTCCTGTTAAAAATTGTCAACTTTATCAAAAATTTCTTATGAGCGAAGGTACTTACGATTTGATTATACTAGGGGGCGGCCCCGCCGGTTATGCGGCAGGAATTCGGGCAGGGCAGTTGGGAAAAAAGGCGGTTGTTATTGAAATGGAAAGGGCAGGTGGCACGTGCTTAAATTGGGGTTGTATCCCTTCAAAGGCATTACTCAAGAGTGCTGAGACTTTTCAAAACTTCAAGCATGCGGAGGATCTTGGAATATCCTGCGGTGATATTTCTTATGATTTCGAAAAGATCATCCAGCGCTCTCGTGGGGTTGCTGATCAAATGGGTGGCGGCATTGAATTCCTGTTTAAGAAAAACAAAGTGGATTACATTGTCGGTAGAGGTATGGTTCGAACAGCTGAAGAAGTCGAAATTACTGAAGGAAAAGATGCCGGTAAGATTGTCACCGGAGGCAAGGTCATGATTGCAACCGGTTGCAAACCTAGATCTTTGGATAAAGTGGCGGTGGATGGAGAAAGGGTAATGACATCAAGGGAAGCCTTGGCGATGAAAAAACAACCAAAATCCATTGCGATCATGGGAGCCGGGGCGATTGGGGCGGAATTTGCTTACTTTCTTAATGCCTTCGGGACGAAAGTAACTCTTGTGGAAATGCTCCCCAAAGTACTCCCCGTTGAGGATACGGAAGTTTCAGACGCTTTACTAAAATCTTTTAAGAAACAAGGGATAGATTGCCGGACTAGCACAAGAGTCGATAAGATTGAAGTAAAAGATAAATCGGTTGTTTTATCAATGGCGAAGGGCGATGATACCGAACAATTAGAAGTGGAATCCTTGCTTCTGGCCATCGGAGTAGTACCCAATCTTGAAGGTGCGGTTTCTGAAGATTTAAAACTAGAACTAGATCGTGGCTATCTAAAGGTTGACGAAAATTATCAAACATCCACCCCCGGAATTTATGCAACCGGTGATATCGTGGGCCCACCCTGGTTGGCACATGTGGCTACTTACCGTGCGATACAGGCGGTAAATGGCATGTTCGAACATTCGAAACCAATTCCCTTTGATGCGTTTCCCGGTTGCACTTACTGCCAGCCACAGGTTGCCAGTATTGGGATAACCGAAGAAAAGGCCAAGGATGAGGGCTTTGACTATAAAATAGGAAAATTTCCGTTTGCTGCCTCTGGTAAAGCCGTTGCCGTTAATCATTCGGAGGGTTTTGTTAAAGTGATTGTTGATGAAAAATACGGTGAGATATTGGGGGCCCACATCATTGGATCCGATGCTACTGAGCTAATTACCGAATATGGCCTTGCGATGAATTTGGAAGCCACGGTGGATGAAATCCATGGCACCATTCATGCCCATCCTACTATGAGTGAAGCACTCGCTGAAGCAGCCGCTGCTGCACATGGCGAAGCGATACATATTTAAATAAAGTTTATTCTGAAGCTCCTTTTTTTGATCCTGACGACTCTTTCCTTAGGGGCAGAGAGTGTAAAAAATTCAAAGGCTAAAATTTCCCGTGTGATGACTTGGGTACCTCCTTACGCTACTAACATATGCATGTATCGATTAAATGAGACATTTGGGGGTATGGGAATGAAAAATGGACTTACTCACTTGGGTCTTCAGTTCTGGCGTCCTTCTGAAAAGGGCAAGATTCAGTTAGTCGGTGATTTTCAACCGATCGATGATGCATCCATTATTCAATTCCGAAAATGGGGAGACACTCACAAGGTACAGATATTACTTTGTGTCTACAATGGATACAAAGACGGTTGGAACTGGGATTTAGCCAAAAATGCCTTTGATACGCATCGAAAACAATTCATTGCCACCTAGTTTCTGAAACTGTTCGCCTTCAACTTGACGGGGTTGATATTGATTTTGAGGGGAAAGGAACGCGTCAAGAAGATAAAAAGGCTTTTTTCGAATTTATTAAGGAACTTTCTTTTGCCCTTAAAGGCAAGGGAAAGGAGCTAACCGTTGATAGCTTTGCATACAAATGGAATGCACCGAATCAAGGATGGTGGAAGATGATGCTTCCATACATTGATGCCCTTCATGTGATGGGTTATTCAGAAACCGGATTGAAGTCAGCAGGTTGGAGATCCTATGATTTTCTTAAAGCCGCCGCGGGAAATTATTCCTCAAAACTCCTCCTTGGAGTACCCAGTCAAGCGAGTGATTGGGAGAATAAATCCGTTGAGAAGCATCTCGAGTGGGTTGTAAAAGACAAGTCCGTTGGACTGGCAATTTGGGATGCTCAACTGAAAGATACCAAGTGGAGAACCAGAGAGTTTGGTAAACGATTTCAAGAATAAAACAAGGCTCTGTTTTAAAAGAAATTGATGCACATTCTTTTAATGATGAGGAACAGTTGGATGTAAGATCGGGAACAAGTCAGATTTATTTAAATAGATATTAAATATATGTTTCGAAGCCTTTTCTTTGTTCGCGAGCTTGCCATTGATTGGCTTCATCATCTCCAACAATTTGTTCCTTTTTTGGATTCCACTTTAGCTTTCTGCCAAGTCTTATCGAAATGTTGGCCAAGTGACAGGTAGTCATGGCGTTGTGATGAGTGTAGACATCAGAAATCGGATCAGAGCGGTCTTTCATGCATTCAAAGAAGTTTTCCATATGATTGATGGTCTTCTTGCCTTTGTAGACATCCAATACGGTTTGGGCTGAAAGTGGCCTCTCCCTCAGTTCATCAACGGCCTGACCAGATAGTTTACTACGGGAAACAAATAGGTTTCCTTTGCTTCCTTCAAAGAGAATACCGTTTCCTTCCTTGGACTGACTTACGATATCCATCTCCATCTTTTTTGGAAACATACACTTAATATGAAAATTGTGGGAAGTATTGTAGTAGTTGTCTTTGGTAGGCATTCCATTTTTGAGAGGAATGGGATGTTCTCCAACAATGGGTTCGAGGGATAGAACCCCCTGCCCCACTCCATCCTGTTGCATAGCCCACTGGGCAATGTCTACATGATGGGCTCCCCAGTCGGTCATTTTTCCACCCGAGTATTCATACCACCAACGGAATTGATAGTGGCATCTTTCCTTTATGTAATCAACAAGCGGGGCTTGTCCGAGCCACATGTTCCAGTCGATATTGGAAGGCGGATCTGATTTTTTGAAAGGACCACCTCTTGGGGCACCACCAATATTACAGGTAACTTTTTTAATTTTCCCGATTCTTCCTTCACGAATAATCCCAATAGCAGTGAGGAATTTCTGTCCCATTTCGCTTCTTTGTTGGGTACCAACCTGAAATACTCGTCCGGTTTCCTTGGTGACCTTACAAATCTGTTTTCCTTCCTCAATGGTGAGAGTGAGCGGTTTTTCGCAATAAACATCCTTACCTGCCTGCATGGCCTGAATGGCAATTCTCGTATGCCAATGATCGGTCGTACCTATGGTTACGAAATCAATATCTTTACGATCTAAAATCTTTCGATAATCCTGATAGCCTTTCGCTTTTCCCTGAGCCAAGGATTTATTTACGCGGTCAATCCGCTGGGTATCCAGATCGCAAACGGCGACGAGATCAGAAAGCCTACGGGCACTATTGGCAATACCTGCTCCACGCCCCCCTACCCCAATGGCAGCAAATTGGAGGCGTTCATTAGGTGATTTCTCATCAGCAGATGTTATGAATGGAAAAGTGGAAGTGGCAAGAATTCCGGCGGTGGCTCCCTTTGCCGAGTGATTGAGGAATTGGCGACGATTTAGATTAATTTGTCTCATCTTGAGATGTTTTCACAGAAGAGTCTCTTAAATCAAATCTAAAGAATCTCTTTTTTTATTTTTTACTTGGGAGGTTTATTTAATAAATATGTTTTAAAACTACCAAATCGGCTCATAACTCTATGTTCTTAAAGAAAACACATCGAAGAAACCTATTTGGAAGATTGTATCTTTTGTTGGTTTTTCTTTTAATCCGATCAGCGGGACTTGCCGAGCAAAGAACCGATTTTTTTGAGAAAAAGATTCGTCCTGTTTTATCAATGAGTTGCTATGAATGCCACTCGGCTAAGTCAAAGTCATTGAAGGCAGGACTGCTTCTTGATCGCAAGGCCGGTTGGGTAAGAGGTGGGAAAAATGGTGCGGTAATTCATCCCGGAAAACCAGATGAAAGTATTCTGATGAATGCTTTGAAGTATGATAACCATGAATTACAGATGCCTCCATCTGGTAAATTATCCGAAACTGTGTTGGCGGATTTTGAGAAGTGGATATCCATGGGAGCACCAGACCCGAGAAATTCATCTATGGAGGAAGTCTTTGCCGTAGGGGGACTGAAAGCTAAGAGCCTGAAAGAAGGCAGAAAATTTTGGGCATTCAAACCAATCAAGCTGCCATTATTGCCAGCTGTCCAAAAAGGTGAATGGATCCAAGATGAAATTGACCGCTATATCTTGCGAGGGATTGAGGAGCACGATTTAGAACCCTCTCAGAAAGCGAAACCCACAACATTGCTTCGCAGGATCTTTTTTGATCTCACGGGCCTTCCTCCATCCCCGCAGGATATTAAAGATTATCAAAATAGTTCATCTCAGGAATCCTTCGAAAATGTAGTGAATAAGCTGCTGGAGTCTCCCCGTTTCGGTGAAAGATGGGGTCGGCACTGGCTGGATGTGGCACGCTATGCAGATACAACTGGAGGAGGAAGAAACAACCCTTTCCCAAATTCTCATAGATATAGAGATTATGTGATCAACAGCTTCAATAATGATAAACCTTTCGATCAATTCATAATCGAACAAATTGCGGGTGATTTGATGCCTTCTTCTACAGACGAAGAATACAATGAGAAACTTACGGGAACCGGTTTTCTCGCCCTTGGGCCTCATAATTACGAACTTCAGGATAAAGAACTTTTACGAATGGAGGTGGTAGATGAGCAACTCACTGCTGTTGGAAAAGCCTTTATGGGACTAACTATGGATTGTGCCCGATGCCATGACCATCCATTTGATCCAATCTCCATAACTGATTACTACTCAATGGCAGGGATCTTTCGCAGTACCAACAGTCTGGTTCCGGGAAATGTGGCTGGTTTTCACGAAAGAGAGCTACGGGATGAATTTGGGAAACAACGCGAACAGTACGACCAAACTTTAGCTTCCTTAGAAAAGCGGCTCAAAGATGCAGTAAATTTATTCAAGGCTCTTGGCGGTAAGGAGTCAAACAGTAATACCAGATCGTTAGATCCTCTCACATTGGAAGGAATTGTGGTGGATGAATTGGCCGTAATGAAGAAGGGAAATTGGAAATTGTCCACTCATACGCCAGGCTATGTCGGGAGTGGATATCATCATGATAACAATACCGGCAAGGGTAATAAATCCATCACTTACAGAGCCAATATTTCCAAAGGAGGAGAGTATGATGTTCAGGTATCCTATACGGATGGTTCAAACCGTTCGAAGAAAACCCCGATCACGGTGATGCATGCCGATGGGGAACAGAAAATTTACATCGATCAAACAAAGCCCCCCGCTATACTAGGCACCTTTACTTCAGTAGGTGTGTTTAGGTTTGAGCCAATCGAACGGGATGTTGTTCAGATTACTACCGAAGGGACTGAAGGCTATGTCATTGCCGATGCCATTAGGTTGGTTGCCATTGAAAATAAATATGGAGTTCCAAATTTTTCGGACAAACCGAAAGAAACTGAACACGATTTAGTCGCCCAAAAAAAATTAGCAGATGCCCAAAAAAGTGTAGAGAAGCTCAAAGGAGAAATTGAAATTCACAAGAGGAGTCAACCGCCCAAGGTTGCAAAGGTAATGTCAGTTCTCGAACAAGAAAAGACAGGCGACTGGCATATTCATTTGAGGGGAGGTATTCGCAACCTGGGTCCCCTTGTCGAAAGAGGTTTTTTGAAGGTGGCAATACCTAAAGGAGCTTCATCGGTTGCAGAAATTCCGGACAGTTCAAGTGGTCGTCTTCAATTAGCCAAATGGATTGCGTCTTCAAACAATCCACTACCTGCAAGAGTTTATGCAAATCGTATCTGGCACCATCTTTTTGGCAGAGGAATTGTGGCAAGTACCGATAACTTTGGGGAAATGGGTGACCGCCCTACCCATCCCGAACTTTTGGATTATTTGGCCAAATATTTAATTGAGAATAATTGGTCATCCAAATCACTTATCCGGAAAATCGTCCTATCCAGTACTTATCAGATGTCGACATATGAATCTGCCATTGCCCAGAAGATCGATCCAGAAAACAATCTTTTTTCCAGGCAAAACCGCAAGCGATTGGAAGCCGAGGCAATAGGAGATGCCATGCTTCTTGCGGGAGGACAAATTTCAGCTAACCATCCTGTCCTTGAAAAGAGAAGATTCATCTTTCAAAAACTTAATCGTAATAATCTCTCGGAACTTTTTGAAGTATTTGACTACCCGAACCCCGGGTTAGTTTCTGGTAACCGTAACATAAGCTCAGTCCCGACGCAGGCATTATATATGATGAATAATGAGTTTGTAATCAAGCAGGCACGCTTAGTTTCAGAAATCATCGAAAAAAAGGAAACTAATGATTTAAACGGAAAAATCACTTTGGCATTTTTAAAATGTTTGGGTCGCCTCCCTAATGCAGAAGAAATGAAAACATCCCTTCTTTTTCTCGAAAAAAAATTTCATAAAGTGAGCCTGGAAGGTCTTGTACACTCTTTATTGGCATGCTTAGATTTTAGATACCTTAACTAATGCAACAAATTCTTCAAAGACTTACCCGAAGAGAAATGCTTAAAACAGCAACCTGTGGGTTTGGTGGGCTTGCA
The DNA here is from genome assembly GCA_902615835.1 of uncultured Verrucomicrobiota bacterium. GTDB lineage: Bacteria > Verrucomicrobiota > Verrucomicrobiia > Opitutales > Seribacteraceae > Seribacter. The sequence goes on along the minus strand of CACMQL010000015.1, from coordinate 22,012 downwards.
TTAGCTGGTATGCATTATGGAAAGGCAGCGTCTTCCAACTCCCTGGTTACTAAGGCCTCTCTGTTTCCTCAGCGTGCCAAAAGAGTAATTTTTATTTTTATGGCAGGAGGCCCAAGCCATGTGGACACTTTTGACTACAAACCAGAATTATTTGCGAAAGATGGAAAGAAGATTGATTTCGTTGGAGTACGCACAAACACCTTCGGAAAAGCAAGCAAAAGAACTTTGATGAAACCTCTCTGGGAATTCAATAGATATGGTGAGTGCGGACAACATGTATCCTCTTTATTTCCAAACATAGCCAAGCATGTCGATGATTTGGCATTTATTCATTCTATGCACACGGAGGGTGTAGCTCATGGCCCGTCTACCCTTTTTATGCATACCGGAGCCACCAACCTAGTCCGTCCATCGATGGGTAGCTGGGTTTCTTACGGACTTGGAACAGAAAATCAAAACCTGCCTGCCTTTGTTACCATTTCTCCATCTGCAAGTAAGGGTGGTCCACGAAACTACAACAATGCCTTTTTACCCTCCATTCACCAGGGCACAGCAATTGGCCGGGCCGGAAGTGTCAGTGGAGCCAAAATCAAAAATATTGATAACACCATGTTGAGCGATGCTCAAAGAGTGAACCGATATGGTTTGCTACAGAGTTTGAATCGGGTGCAGGCAAAGTCATCCCTGGATGACAATCTTGAGGCAACAATTTCCAATTATGAGCTGGCATGGAGAATGCAAATGGAAGCCCCTGAACTTACTGATCTGTCCAAAGAAACTGCTGCCACCAAATCAATTTATGGAATAGAAGAAAAACTCACCGATGATTTTGGTAAACAATGCTTACTCGCAAGAAGAATGGTCGAACGTGGAGTTAGGTTCGTATGTCTGAACTATTCGGATGAATCAGCCAATCCAAGGTGGGACCAACACGGAAATATGCCTAAGCATGCTGACCATGCAAGAGCAACGGATAAACCAGTTGCGGGCCTACTGCAGGATCTCAAGGCGAGAGGCCTGCTTGAAGATACCCTTGTATGGTGGGGGGGAGAATTTGGAAGAACACCCTTTTCTCAAAACAAGGACGGCCGGGATCATAATCCCAGAGGTTTTACTGTTTTTCTCGCTGGAGGGGGAGTTAAACCGGGTATTTCATACGGCTCAACTGATGAAATTGGTGGGGTTGCAGTTGACAACCGCGTTCATATGCATGACTTGCATGCCACCATTCTTTATGCCCTTGGTTTGGATCATGAAAGACTGACTTATCGGTATTCGGGCAGAGACTTTAGGTTAACGGATGTTCATGGCAAAGTGGTGCACGAACTTTTTGCTTAGCTGAATGAAAGCAATTGTTCTTCATGAGCATGGCTCGACCGGAAATTTTTCTCTTGCTAAAACTAATGAACCTGAAATCGTAGATGGGCATGTAGTAATTAGAGTTTGTGCATCCAGCCTAAATCCGGTCGATTGCAAAATCAGAAGCGGAATGTTGGCCGCGATAGGTCCTGATCTACCAGGAGTGCTTCATGGCGATGTGGCCGGAATAGTTACAGAGATTGGTAATGGAGTTGAGAGGTTTAAGGTGGGCGACGAGGTCTACGGGTGTGTTGGAGGATTCAAGGGAATGCCCGGCGTTTTATCTGAATATGCATTGGCTGATGCCAAACTTTTGGCCAGAAAACCTGGAAATATTTCGATGCTGGAAGCAGCATCCCTGCCTCTTGTTGGTATTACCTCATGGAAGGCACTGATTGACCGGGCAAATATAAAAGCTGGTCAAAAAGTTTTGGTACACGCGGGAGCCGGTGGAGTTGGAAATTTTGGACTACAGCTTGCGAAAGTCATGGGTGCGGAAACTCACTCCACCGTATCCAACGACCAAAAAGCTAATCTTGCTCAAGATTTGGGTGCGGACGAAGTGATCAATTATTCTGAATTTGAAGTTCAAGAATATGTAGAGAAATTTACGGGTGGAATCGGGTATGATCTAGTTTTTGATACCGTGGGAGGTAAATGCCTTGATCAATCATTTCGGGCGGCCAAAGAACATGGAACGGTTGTATCCATTGCTGCTCGTTCAGAACATGACCTGACTCCTATACATACGAAGAGCCTTAGCTTGCATGTTGTATTTATGCTTTTACCAATTCTTCGTAATACCTGCAGAGAAAGCCATGGAGAAATTTTGACTAAAATCAGTGATTTGGTTGAACAAGCGAAAATCAAACCATTATTACATGAGCAAAGATTTTCCTTCGAAGAGGTTGGCCGTGCCCATGAATGCTGGGAAACAGGTAATGCAATCGGCAAAATTACCCTAGAAAATACTTGGTAAATCCAAGGTTTATGACACAAGAAAGAGTTGCAAATTCAGCCTCCTAAGGTCAGAGTATAGTTTCGTTCTTTAAACCACGCCATTTGTTGCATCCATAGACAACCCAACCATTGGGTTACCAACCGAGTGCGAGAGCTCCTACGGTGGTACAGGGTCTTTTCCGGGATGCGCGGTCCTGGCACAACCGAAAACAGCGCTCTCCTCGCTCAATTTGCGAGTGAAGCGTATAAACCGAAAGGAATACGCAAAATGAATAATGCATTATTAGTTCAAACAGAAGAATCGGCTATTCGCATAGACGATTCTAACTTGAATCACCATCTTTGGAACAACAATGGTACATGGTGGATTCACTACACTGTCTACCCAACTCCCGTAACAGCTGAAAGAATTCGGCATTCTCTTAAAACAAGAAATCTTAGTGAAGCCAGGCATTTGAGGGATCAAATCCTTAAGGATATTCTTTCCCAGTCGGGCAAACTGGCTGCCTGACTTATTTGTTAAGGTTTTACTTTCTTGCTTTGCCAAGGGTTGCCAAGCATAAGGTAAGATTGTGCTGACTTTTCAATTTACTAAAGCGACTGTGTATTATTACTAATGTCTTTCTTAACTTTGGTAACGACGATTGGAAGAACAAGATATCCTCTCAGCAGAGGTAAGCATGATATGACTAAGTATGAATGAGAGCAGTATCTCAAGTTAGCAAATTTACACTTCACATAAAGTAATGATTCCCAAAAGTTTATTTAAATATTTGGAGAGAGTAAATCTGATTTGCTCTATTTTATTTTTACTTTCCACTTTGTATTGTGGGGGCAACCAAACGATTACGACAATTGCTTTTGGTTCCTGCCTTAAAGAAACAAGACCCCAACCGATATGGAAGAGTGTTATCAATCTTAAACCGGATATTTTCGTATTGTTGGGAGATAACATCTATGGGGATACGCATGATATGACGAAACTTAGAGAGAAGTGGAACAAATTTAATTCTATTCAAGGATTTCAAGAACTTCGTGCAAACTGTCGTCTTTTGGCTGTCTGGGATGACCATGATTACGGTGAAAATGATGCGGGTTTGGAGTATCCACGGAAAGCAGAATCTCAGCAGATCTTCCTTGATTTTTTGAATGAACCAAGAGATTCAGTAAGAAGAAAATCTCATGGAATTTACGATAGCATTATTCTGGGTCCCGTTGGCAAACGCGTGCAGTTTATCTTATTGGATACCAGGTATTTCCGGACTTCTCTCAAGCGGGCACTACAAAGAAAAAGTGGGAATGGTCCTTATGAACCAAATGACTCCAAAAAAGCAGAACTTCTTGGAAGAGAACAATGGAACTGGTTGGAAAAAACCCTTAAAATTCCTGCGGATTTACGAATAATTGCATCAAGTATTCAGGTATTGTCAGCAAATCATGGCTGGGAAACATGGGGGAATTTCCCCAATGACAGAGCACGTCTTTTAAATCTTTTAATGCATACAAAAGGTGCGAGTATTATAATAAGCGGTGACAGGCATTCCGCAGAAATTTCTCAATTTCATTTACCTGACGGATTTCCACTATTGGATATTACATCCAGTGCTATGAACCAAAGGCAGAGACCAAATTCTGAAAAAAACACATATAGGATTGGTGAAAAATACTTTAACGAAAATTTTGGCCTTATTGAAATAGATTGGTCTCAAAAGAAGCCATCCGTGGAGGTAAGTATTTGTGACCTACAAGGAGTCAGTCAGATAAAGCATGAACTTGATTATAACCTAAGGTGAAAAATTTATTTATATATGCTTGGGTCAGTACCCAGACATCCATGAATTCTTGAAACAGCTTCTGATTTATCTTCCAGTCGGGAAAGTGCATCCTGTGCAAAATCCAGTCTTTCTTGAATGCCTAATCTTTCAGATGCCTCACGGTTAATATGATCCTTGAGGAATCCCTCAAGGTACTCCACCCTACCCCGCCAATAACTTTCGGTTACACCGATTCGGGTTTCGAGCCTTTGCTGATACCACTCGCTCCCAATAATTGATTCAGATTCAAAAAGTTTTCTGAACTCAGGATCCTTTAGACCTTTTCCTTCCCAGCTTCCGTTTACCATAATTTCAAGCAGTGCTTTCAGGGGTGGGCATGCACGATCGATACAACCATCCTCAAAATACCTTGAGGCAACGATCTTTCCAGCCTCTACCAGATTTAACAAGCTGTCAGCATACTGATCCTCGTCTTGCAACTCGGGATTTAACATATCCTCTGGGAAGATTGAAACAGGATCTGTAAAAATTCTGCCTAAAAATTGATGAGCAAATCTTCGTGTTATTCGAAACCCAAGATATTCCGTGGGTAATTCGTTTCCTTTATAAGTGAGTTCAGGTACCTTCTCCAAGTATCCTTTATTTATCATATCCTGTGGATCATTTTCATAATCCCTAAGTCGGCTCCATATTTCGGGAATTAATAAACTTACATCATGAGCCACTTTATACTTCGGCCCAATATATCCTGCAGAGGTAACAAATGCACCCTGTCCAGTAGAAGCGTAGGATACTAGAGCCGCATTAAGATCGTGAATTGGAAGAACCGCATTGAAGGGGGCTTTGGTAAGTGCACCTTCTGAACCTGCACCAGTTGTAGAAGGTGACTTACCAGTTACGGATACAATAAAATCTATAAAAAGCTCCGGGAGTTCTAAATAATGTATGGGAGCGAAGCAGCAGAGTGGTCGTATTTTACCATTGTCTTCCGCCGGATTGTTGCGACGGCCGGGAAGTACTGACCTGACTGGATAAAGAACCGAATGTTTATGATTTAATTTTCTTCGCAATCGGGTACCGGCCAATGCTAGATATACTGACTTTGGATCGAACAAATCGGGTCTTGTTTGTAGATACCTTGGGTTTTTAGTGGGTTTTCCATCTACGATACGTGGATTTGCAGAAGAAACGAATTGGCTGGCCTCACCCTCTTTTCCGGAAGCGGATAAAATCAGATCCCTCATAGGGCCTGTATATTGATCAAATGTAAGAGTTTTAGAAATTTGTTCCTTTGCGTCCTTTTCGTCAAGACACTGGAAATTACTGATAAAATTACCGGGTCTGGAAAGATCTTTTTCGGTTTGTTTATCAAACCCCCGATGAATTGCATCATCCGGACGCTGAAAAAGACGATATTCGCAGTTGTGGACAAATTTGGCTGATTCTTTAAAGGTTCCTGGACCAATTTCATTTAACAAATGTAGGGGAGCTACCGTAGAAACTGTAATATCATCTTCAGCTAATAATTTACCAGCAGGGACAAAGTCTTTTCGTAGGGCAAAAAGTCTCCAGGATCCGTTTTGGTCAAAACCTACCCGTAAAAGACGGGTAATAAGTTTTTCACCCTTAAACCTCAACTCATTAGCAGGCTGTCCATTGACAGAATCCACGCTAAAATATTTCTCCCAATCATCATCCCATTCAGTTCGGTATCTTCTTTTAATAATGAGAACCAAATCCTTAACCCTTTGCGGTATCGTCTCCAACCATTTATTAAAATCTTCTGTGTAGAGAGATTGGGACGGGGTAAGCAGTTTGATAACTGAACCAAGAGAACGCTCGGGATCCAGAATCGAACGGTTTCTGATTTTTCCTTTCTCGGAATCCAGAAATCTACCTGAGTAATCTTTGTCAATTACTTCTCGGGCAAGTCTCATGTCCTCCTTCCAATCGGCTATAAAAACAGGCCCACAGACGATTGCATCAGTCAAAGGTTTTGAAATTTCTGATTTTCCTCCACCGGACACTGTACACGGCTTGTGACAAAGAAAGCCCTCTCCCACTGTTCCCACTAATTTCCATGGACCATCATTTTCAACTACCTTCATTTCGACCTTGTAGCCAGATGGTAGCACATAAGAATTATCAGGTATAAGTGACATCGTTTTGGAATCACTTTGATTAGTCCATGAAATGGACTGTTCTCGGAGGCTGAATTTGGCATTTTCAGGTAAAAATACAATCGAAGGGAAATGAGGGTCACAATACGCACCTTCAGGTGCCTGAGTTTCAGAGATACCGAGGGTTCTGAGAGTATCCTCAAAAGTATGGGGTGTACTTGGCAAAATTGCCTGTGGATCAAATTCTTCGCCCAGGTCATAGCTGGGGAAAACAACTGCTCCGCCTGCGTGCTCTTCCTCTGATAGTCCGGATAGATTAGCGGAGAAACTAACCTGTGTTTTAACCTCTTTTTTACAATATCCAAAATAATTATCTGCAATAACCGTAACAACAAGACCGGATGAATCACGAAAGGTCAGCTTAAAAGCACCACCGTTGTTGTAGAGTTCATTTGGGTTTTCATAATACATACCGTCACGAATTTCTCTTTCGGATGCATTTGATTTAGACGGCAGATTGAGAATCTGTTTCGGAGTGCCTGCCAGATGTGGAGCGACAATCACGCATCCCGTGTGCCCGGTCCAATTTTCAATATCCAGTCCGGCATCATTTTCAGCCAAAAAGGGATCACCCCCATTTCCAAAAATACTCTCAACGAAATCAAGATTTGCCACACAACCGCCGGGTGCAAAAAATCTAACTTCCATAGATTTCTCTCTGATATAACCTTCCACTGCAGGACATACGACAGGGCGAAGCATAAGGGATACCCAGCACTTCGCTGGATCTTCTTCTCCAGAAGAAAAGGGGAAGATCATGTCACTCTGGGGTGGATTCAAAGCAATACGAAGAAGCTCCTTGGCGGCGTTTAAGGGAACGACCTTCTTATCATCAGCAGCCGGTAGTCCGACATCGGCAACATGGAAGACACCAGATGTGGTTCTTCGGTCGCTTGCCGGGTTATGGAGAACTCCTTGCGCAATCCTTTTAGATTCCATGATCGAAGACGAAAAATTATAACCATCTCTTGGTAAGGAGGTAACACGTGCCAGTCCGTGACGGTCCAAAACGAAGGACTCGGTAGGGAGACTCGGGCGATCCGTGCCAAGTATTTTGGTAAGAAAGTCCTGTATTCTACGGTCTGCTGGACATAAATACCCTCGTAATAAGCGTACCTTTTCTCGATATTCCTTTACCAGGGAGCCACTTAATCTCAGACTGGGGTTGTCACTTTGATCCCCGACCGTGGGCAAACCAAGGGTAGCAAGCTTAAGATTGGCATAATTTACTAGCTCATTGTATTCAGGAGATCCTAAGTTGTATCCTGAACCAATGCCTAGTTGTTGTTGTTTTTCTTCTGCAAGTATTGTTTTCATGGGGTAAAGTTAACCTTTTAAGAAGACTCCATGCCGAGGGGAGAGAAAATAATAAAATGGATAAAAAATATCCACTTAATGGTGGGCCCGCTCGGATTCGAACCGAGGACCAAGGGATTATGAGTCCCCTGCTCTAACCGCTGAGCTACGGGCCCGTTAGTTGATAAATACTGCTCTACAGCTCTTTTTCTTGCAACCTCAAAAGAGAGCGATCGGTTCCCTAAATCTCTGATTATCTCTTGTGTTAAAAAATAAATAATAACATTACCGACACTAATTTTCCCAATAGTCATCGCCATAATTGTAGAAGATTTCCTCTCCAGGTGAAATTGATTTTATGGCTTCTAAACGAGCCGTTTTCCATCGAGTGGAAGTTATTAAGAATGCATTAGGTTTTTTTGAAGAATGGTTAATGTAACGAGTGTAATTAGCCAGAGGTCCTTCGCCTAGAATTATATGATTATTACAAAGGTAGAGAAAATAATTGGAAGATGGACATTTTGGGTCATGAAAATCATTATTATCTAAAATTTTCCCTGTGTAATAACCAATGGTATCTTCGAGATTAATGTTCACCAAAGAAAAAAGTCCATTCCCAGCCTTGAAAATAGTTGAGGGCCGAACTTCAAACGCCTCTGGAGTCCATCTTTTAGGCATGCAAAATTCATTTAATTTCAGGCCAGGAAAGCAAATAAAAAATTTCTTGCTCATCAAATTATTATAATCTTAACAACTGCAGAATTAAGATTGATTTGTAATTCGAGGTAGCTAATTTAAAACCTAGCTTAAATGGAAGGTCCTTTCTTGTTGAACGAATTGCTCTGGTTTCCATTTAACTGTCCTCAAACCAAGGAAAAAAAGGAAAGGATCAAATAATCTTAAATTAACGGGCTTTTCCCTTGGCGAGCTTTCGGGCTTGTTCAAATTTAGCACTGGCCTCAAGTAGTTGTAGTTGTGCCTCATCGAATTTACTATTTTTTCCTTCTATAAGTGCTTCCTCAGCACGCTTGATTGCCGCCTCGATTTCTTGGTCGTCGTCATCATCAACCAAAATGGCCTGATCCGTAATAATAGAAATTTTTTCAGCATAAACTTCTACAAATCCTGAACTTATTGCCAGATATTCGGTTTTGCCATCCTTGACTACTTTAACATCGGCGGGAACAAGCCTGTCGATCAGAGGTGCGTGATGTTGAAGGATATCGATTTTTCCGTTAGCGGTAGGGATAACAACATGCTCAACACCCTCTGAATATACAACTCCATTAGGAGTGACTATCTCTAATTTAATAAGGGATTTTGCCATGATCAGGAGGAGGTTCTGTCCTCTCCGATTACGCCATCTATACCACCCTTCATATAAAAATCATTTTCAGCAACTTCATCCAATTCTCCGTCGAGAATCATTTTAAATCCGCGAATGGTATCTTTCACTGATACATATTTACCAGCGACACCGGTAAATACCTCTGCTACATGAAAAGGCTGGGAGAGAAACTTCTGAATCTTGCGGGCACGGAATACAGTTTGCTTTTGATCGGGAGAAAGTTCATCAATACCTAAAATTGCGATAATGTCTTGCAAATCTTTGTAAGATTGGAGAACTTCTTGAACCCTTCGAGCGACTTGAAAGTGTTCTTCTCCAACAATTTCAGGTGCCAAGGCATTCGATACCGAGAAAAGTGGATCGACTGCGGGATAAATCCCCAATTCTGCAATGGAGCGTTCGAGAACGATCGTTGAATCCAAATGGGCAAATGTATTGGCAGGGGCCGGGTCAGTTAAGTCGTCAGCCGGTACATACACCGCTTGGAATGAAGTGATTGATCCTTTTTTGGTTGATGTAATACGCTCTTGTAAAATACCCATTTCCTCAGAGAGTGTGGGTTGGTAACCTACTGCCGAAGGGGATCTTCCCAGCAGAGCCGATACTTCAGAGCCTGCTTGTGAGAAACGAAAAATATTGTCCACGAAAAGCAAAACATCCTGCCCCATTTCGTCACGAAAATATTCAGCCATAGAAAGTCCCGATAATGCTACACGCATGCGTGCTCCAGGTGGTTCATTCATCTGCCCGTAGACCAGAGCGACCTTTGATTTAGAAATATCATTCTGGTTTATTACTCCTGCTTCAGACATTTCCTGATATAGGTCATTCCCTTCACGAGAACGCTCCCCTACCCCAGCGAAGACTGAATATCCACCATGAGCTTTGGCTATGTTGTTGATCAATTCCATGATCACAACGGTCTTACCTACCCCTGCACCACCGAATGCCCCTACCTTCCCGCCCTTGATAAACGGGCAAATAAGATCGATAACTTTAATACCCGTTTCAAGGATGTTAGCCTCGGTGTCCTGGTCGAGCAAAGTTGGAGCCTGTCTATGAATAGGACGAGTGTCTTCGTGTCCGCAGGGACCTTTGTTATCAACCGTTTCTCCAATAACATTAAAAATTCTCCCAAGGACTTTTTCTCCGACGGGTACAGATATTGGAGCACCTGTGTTGGTAACATCCATTCCTCGCACCAAGCCTTCGGTAGAGGACATGGCAACCGTTCTTACACGATTTTCGCCCAAATGTTGCTGCGTTTCTAAAACTAGTCGTGAGTCTTTATCGGAATCTGAAAGTTTATAAGAGACTTCTAGAGCATCATAGATTTCTGGGGTGGAACCCGGGGGAAATTCAGCGTCTACAACAGCACCGATGACTTGAACGATTTTTCCTTTATTTGATTCTGAGTTGTCCATTTCTGTTTTTGAGAGAGGGTTGGGAAATGATTAATTAGAAAAACTGGCAGCTGAAATCTCAAGAATTTCCTGCGTAATGGCAGCCTGCCGAGCACGGTTGTATTGCAGTGTTAAATCATCAATTAAATTACCTGCATTGTCAGTAGCCGTTTTCATAGCCACCATCCTGGCACTATGCTCGGAAGCCTGTGACTCAAGAACGAGCTGAAAAATTTCCTGCTTTAGGTAAAGACCCGCCAGTTCTGAAAGAACTGCATCTCTATCTTCGAACAAAATTTCCCGGTTATCTTTCGGTGTTGTATGTTCGGGTTCACCAAATCTCTCGTGTAGTTTTTGAGTCATTGAATCCAGATCGTTAAGTGGAAGAAGTCTAAGCAACTCAGGTTCCTGCCTAAGCGTGTTAATAAAGCTGGTGTAAAGTATCTCGATAGTGTCAATTGCACCTTCGTCATAACTACGCAAAATAAAATCCACTATTTTTCGAACATCTTGAAAAGTAGGCTTGTCGGGTAGAGAAAAATCAGCCAACAAGTCCCTTTTTGTTCGGCTTAGAAATTGCGATGCCCTTTTTCCAACAGCAATGAATTTAGCTGAATTTTCCACATCATTAAGCTTACGGAAAAGGTTGCCGTTTAATGCACCACATAAACCCTTATCTGTGCCAATAACCAATAAGCCACGGTGTTTTATTGGTTTTTGAGTAAAATACGACTGGGTAATCTCTTCGAACTCGTCTGCAATGGATACAATTATATCAGCCAAAATAAGTGCATAAGGGCGACCTGTCTTCGCTTCATCCTGTGCTTTCTTCATTTTAGATGTGGCCACCATTTGCATCGCACGCGTAATTTGGCGAGTACTTTTTACCCCCTTGATACGGTTTCGAATGTCGCGTGTATTGGGCATAGTGATAGTTTAGTGAAAGGTTATGCAAATGTCCTCTTCCAATCTTCTAGAGTGGTTTTGAGATTTTGTTCAGTATTTTCATCCAATTTACCACTTTGATAGATTTCATTGCAAACATCCTTGCCCTGAGTGCCCAAGTAATCTTTTAGACTAGCAACTGCATTGGAAATTTGTTCAACCTCAATGGAATCAAAGAAATCATTTTGCATACCCCACATGATAGCAGTTTGTATTTCAACAGGAATTGGATTGAAGGCGGTTTGTTTAAACATTTCCACAATTCTAGCTCCTCTGTCCAATCGTGCTTTTGTAGCTGCATCCAAATCTGATTCAAATTGAGAGAAAGCAGCAAGTTCACGGAATTGAGCAAGTTCTAATTTTACTTTTCCTGCGACTTTCTTATAAGCTTTAATTTGTGCAGCAGAGCCAACCCGAGAAACTGAAAGACCAACCGAAACCGCTGGACGAATCCCTTTGTTGAAAAGATCCGTTTCAAGAAAAATCTGACCATCAGTAATCGATATAACATTAGTTGGAATATATCCGGAAACATCACCCATTTGCGTCTCGATGATAGGAAGTGCTGTCAGCGAACCGTTTCCATTGTCTTCATTGAGTCGGGCTGACCGTTCAAGTAAGCGGGAGTGAAGATAAAAGACATCGCCGGGATAAGCCTCACGCCCGGATGGGCGTTTTAAGATGAGAGAAATTTGGCGATATGCCACAGCATGTTTGGACAAATCATCATAAACTATCAGTGCATCTCGTCCGTTTTCCATAAACCACTCACCCATGGCGCATCCCGCGTAGGGAGCTAGGTATTGGTTGGCTGGATTATCTGCGGCCGGTGCAGAGACTATGGTCACATATTCCATCGCTCCAGTCTCTTCCAACACTTTAACAGTTCGTGCGACATTGGAGTTTTTCTGACCGACAGCGACATAAATGCAGTATACAGGTCTAAAATCGTGTTTACCAGATTGCTCACCCTGTTTATTGATTTTAGCCTGATTGATGATCGTATCGATAGCAATGGTAGTTTTGCCAGTAGAGCGATCACCGATGATTAATTCTCTTTGTCCCCGCCCAATAGGAATCATGGAATCGACCGCCATAATTCCAGATTGCAGAGGCTGGTCCACTGATTTGCGGGGAATGATTCCAGGAGCAATTCTTTCAACTGAATATTCTTCTTTCGAATCAATGTGACCTTTGCCATCAATTGGTCGCCCGACTGCATCCACTGTTCTTCCAAGTAAGTCCATACCAACAGGAACGGAAAGCAGTTTTCCAGTAGTTTTGGCATCATCTCCTTCCTTTAAGGAGCTTGTGTCTCCCAGAAGAACGCATCCAACTGAATCCTCTTCTAAATTAAGGGCGATTCCCAAGACATTGTCAGGAAACTCGACCATTTCATTATACATAACCTTGGAAAGTCCCTCAACACGGGCAACACCATCTGCAAGCATGGTAACTTTTCCAACATTTGAACGACTGGCGTCTGTAGAGATCGCTTCAATCTCTTTGCGGATAAGATCAGTAATTGAATTCATTAATTTTTAAAAATTATAAAAGTGCTTTTCGGATATTGTTTAGGCGGTTTGCAATGGAATCCTCGTAGACATCGTCCCCAATCTTAAGCTTAAATCCTGCTATCAAAGAGGCAGATTTGTAAGATTTAATTTCTGCGGTCTTGTTCTTAATGAATTCTTTTTGACCAAGTCGATCTGCAATTTCGACACCATCTCCACCCATATACTGAAGGGTACCCTGGTAAGTGGAAACATGTCGTCTTACTAGGAAAGCGAATCGCTTCAAAATCTCGATGTAGTTTGGTGGAGGGTTTTGGCGCAACTCCTTCAATATCTCAGATACCTTGTCTTCCACAAATCTTTCATTTGCATCCAGAGAACGGGAAAAAAGAAGATCTGCAATCTTATTAACTCTAGCGCTGTTCGACATAATTTTCAGCCTGCTCGGTAAAGCGTTTCCTTTCATCATCATTGAGTTCCCTGTCTAGAACTTTGGATGTTGCAAGGATGACTAACGAGGTAATCTCTTGGCGTGCATCATTAAGAACATTTTGCCGTTCCAATTCCATTGCTGCTTTAGCTTTGGCAATTATTGTTTCTGCCTCTTGGCGTGCTTCCTCCTTCTGAGCTTCCAATAGTGACTTGGCTTGTTCTTGGGCAACAGAGACAGTTTTCTTAGCTTCCAGTGAAGCTTCATTTAAAGTATCTTTTTGTTTTTGTTGAGTCTCTTCCAGCTCGAGTTTTATTTTGTCTGCATTTTTGAGGGAATCTGCGATCTGTTTTTCACGATCTTTGATCGTTGAGAGAATTCTTTTGAATGCGAAAAACCAGATGGCAGATGCTACTATTGCAAAATTTATGCATTGGGCGATCAATAGCGGATAATCAATACCAAACTGGTTTACAATTTTTTCACCTGTATCCGCAAGATTGGCTAATGTAATCATGAGGGGAATTGACTTACTTTAAGATCACAAAAATAAAGAATAAAAGGCCACAGCTTCGGCAAGTGCCATGCCGATGATTGACTGAACAAGGATAGCTCCTGATGCGTCCGGGTTTCTTCCAACTGCTTCTGCTCCTTTCATGCCAACAATTCCAACCCCGATTGCAGCACCAAGGCAACCGAGTCCTCCCTGGATGCTTCCGGTTATTCCGCCAGGTTGTGCGGCTGTTTGCGTTACTTGATCAGTTGCTTGTGCGAGTACTTCTATCATAATAATATTAGGTTTTAATGTTTTGGTTGTCAACGTCTACGCTTGAGCATAATCCCGTTGCAAAAGTAGTAATTTAATGATGTTCATCTCCATGATTGCACATTAAACCGATGAAAACGGCTATCAGGAGCATAAAAACAAGGGCTTGTACCAGTCCAATTAAAATCTCCATAAAATAAAATGGAATCGGGATAACCCATTCAAAGCCAGGCGCAATAGTAAACATCTTGTGTAAAAGATTTTCACCCCCATACACATTACCGAACAATCTAAAACTTAGCGAGACTGGGCGAAACAGGATCGAAATTACCTCAATCACACCAACAGCAAAAAATATGGGGATAAGACCGATAAAAGTATAAATGCCAACTTCGTTTTTATCCGCTTTATTGCCAAATATGTGAGCCATGATGCTTTTGAAACCTTCATATTTAAATATGAAATAAAGCCATGCTAGGTTTGCAACTGCAGCAAGTGCCAAGGTCATATTAAGATCAGCATTACCAGGTCTTATTAGATAGGTGAACTTGCCGGATTCATCAAAATAGCCGATGGAACCGACCCCAGGGAGAAGACCACTCCAATTTTGAATAAGTATGAAAATAAATAATCCGCTGAGTAACCAGAAGGAAGGAAAGAATAGTTTATTTCCGACAATTGGCTCCACTACATTCCGAAGACCACCAACAATAGATTCTACAAAAAGTTGTTTTTTGTTCGGAATTAAAGAGGTTTTCCCCACAAGTAATCTAATTACAATTATAATAGCAAGGGATATGATCCAACTGGTGATCATGGAGTTGGTAACGGGCAAAGACCCTATCATAAAAGCTTTGTCTGGGGTCAAACTTACACCTGTAGCACCAGCACCAAAAAGAGGAGAAAAAAAGAAAAATGGGAGAAAACATAAACCGTATTTAACCATTAGCATCACTCATAGAGAAATACTAGCTTGGGTCAATAATCAACAACAGGAAATTTGGAATGATCGTATTTTTTGGCCTAAAAGTGAAATTAATCATCAATCGCAATAAGAAAAACTTATATCCTTAACGCACTGAGAATTTGATTTTTAGGTAAAATATTTTGAAAATAACTGGATGCTTCGTGTGGCCAATCATCTTTTGATAAAACCCACATAACGGATTTAGAAATATTTGAGACTGACCATTCATAATAACTCAAATGGTCCGTCATGAAAAACAACCTTCCTCCAACAATAGTTTTTGATGCAAGAAGATCAAGAAAAGCAGGTTGGATGAGCCGCCTTTTGTGATGCCTTAACTTGGGCCAAGGGTCAGGATACATTATGTAAGTGTTTGCTATTTTAAAATGGCAAAGCTCTAGAAATTCCTGTGCATCTGCTTTACAAAAACAAAGATTTTTCAGGTTTCGCTTTTCCGCTTTGGCAACAGCCTTTTCTATTCTTTTAGTAATAAGATCAATTCCAACGAAATTTTGATTGAATTCTTTCGTTGCAAAGGAAGTGAGCCAATGTCCATGTCCACAACCAATTTCTAGGTTGACAATATTCTTTCCAGTAGCCTTTAGGGAAGTTCCCAGTACATCGGTAAACCACTGCCCTACCCTATCCTCCCTAGCCTTTTTTTCGGTCTTTAGCCTTACCAAAGTATTTTCCATCACTTTCGAATAGACTTCCCTTGAATCATAATCATAAGTATTTCAACATCTGATGGATTGACGCCTGGAATTCTGGAAGCATGACCCAGCGTATTGGGAGATACGGAATTAAGTTTTTCAATCGATTCTTTGCGAAGACCGGGAATTCCATCGTATGAAAAGTCCTGAGGAATGATAATTTTTTCGGAATGCTTGAATTTTTCTAAATTTTGGAGCTCCCTTTTCAGGTACCCTGCGTATTTAACTTGGTACATGACTTCTTCCTTTATTTCATTTGAAAGTGAAGAAAATTCAGTAGGAAAATCAAATTTTTGATCGGACCGGAGTAAATCTCCGAATGTTTTATTAGACTCAATCTTTGTCCGATTTAGAAAATATGTCCACTTTCGGATGGATTCTATTTTATCTTTAATTTTATATTTTCGCTTGGTAGAAATTAGGCTGGTCTGGTCATGAACAGAATAATACCGAAGTTCAGAACTACCGTGATTGAAAAGTAATCTGAACTCCGCCCGGCTGGTAAACATACGATAAGGTTCGGTGACTCCTTTTGAAGTAAGATCGTCAATCAGAACACCAATGTACCCAATCTCCCTGCCAATTATGACAGCGGATTTCCCTTGTGCTTTATGAGATGCGTTAGTACCAGCAATTAGACCCTGTGCTGCAGCCTCTTCGTAACCAGAAGTTCCATTTATTTGTCCCGCAAAAAAAACACAGCTTATTACATTAGATTCGAGAGATAACGAAAGTTGTGTAGGAAAAGCGTAGTCATATTCTACTGCATAAGCCGGACGGATAATTTGGGAATTCTCAAGGCCAGGAATTGTTCTCAATGCCTTTATTTGAACATCAAAAGGCAAACTCGTTGAAAAGCCATTAACATACCATTCATCGGTATTCCTTCCTTCTGGTTCTAGATAAATTCTATGATTATCTTTGTCTTTAAATTTGACGATTTTGTCTTCGATGCTTGGACAATAGCGGGGTCCTATGCCGCTTATATCGCCTTTGTACAGTGGTGATTTGTGTAAGTTATTACGTATGATGTTCGCTGTAGCCGCAGTGGTATTAGTTTGTTCACAAGGAACTTGAGAAGTTTTGTCTGTATTATGTTCCACATGGAACATTTTTTTATGCTCCACATGGAACCTTTCTTGCTCGGAGCATGTATCATAAAATGCAAATTTAATTGGATTTTTGTCTCCATATTGTTTTATAGTTTTTGTGAAATCAATCGAGCTACCAAGAATTCTGGGTGGTGTACCTGTTTTAAATCTTCCAAGTTTGATACCATATTTTTGAAAGTCCGCAGATAAGCCTTTGGAAGTATGATCTCCCAGTCTCCCACCATCTGATTTATTTTCGCCTACATACATAAGAGCACGAAGAAATGTTCCTGTCGTTACGACCACAGTTTTTGCGTAAATTTCTATATCCAATGATGTTTTAACACCTAAACAAACTCCATTTTTAACGATAAGACCAGTTACAAGGACTTGGAAGATTTCAAGGTTAGCGTTTTGCTCAAGCACATGTTTCATCCTGAACTGGTACTCTTTTTTGTCACATTGCGCCCGGGGAGCCCGAACTGATGGTCCTTTTGAAGTATTTAGAAGTTTAAATTGGATAGCAGATATATCAGTGTTGTGAGCCATTTCTCCACCTAACGCGTCAATCTCTCTTACGATCTGTCCTTTTGCTTGCCCTCCGACCGCAGGATTGCAACTCATTTGTGCGATTGAATCAAGATTTCCAGTGAGTATAAGTGTTCTACTTCCAGAGCGTGCAGCAGCCAAAGCAGCCTCACAACCTGCGTGACCTGCACCGCAAACTATTACATCATAAGGATTTTGTTTTGTGTCACTTATGTTCATTTGCCAATACAAAAGTTTGAAAAAAGTATATCTAGCATATCCTCATGATCTTTTTTTTCTACGACATAGTTAAGATTAAGAATAGCATCTTTTAAATCTGGGACGGAAAATTCACTTCCATCCTTATCCTCTAAAATTTTAATGCTCCTTTGGATGGCATCTCTTGATTTGATTAAGGCAGATGACTGTCGAAGATTTACTGACATATTGAATTCATTTTCTATAGTAGATTCCTTGAGAAGAAGTTCTTGGATTAGATTGATTAAAGATACTATCGATTTATTATCATCAATTGAAACCATCTTTGTTTTATAGTTTCGAAAACTGCTTTCAGATAAGTCAACAACCCTCGGTAAATCTGATTTACTAAGAATAAAAATGCATTTTTTATTT
The DNA here is from genome assembly GCA_902615835.1 of uncultured Verrucomicrobiota bacterium. Taxonomy (GTDB): domain Bacteria; phylum Verrucomicrobiota; class Verrucomicrobiia; order Opitutales; family Seribacteraceae; genus Seribacter. Next base: position 4,104 of record CACMQL010000015.1, on the reverse strand, counting down.
TTAACTTTTAATATAATTTCTTTGTCGATCTTAGAAGGGTAGGGCATTGATCTATCAAAAACGATCAAGGTTAGATCAGCGTCCTGAATCAGGATGTGTGTTTTTTTAATTCCTGCTTCTTCGATTTGATTTTCTACTGGTCTGATTCCAGCGGTATCGTGTAACTGAATAGTTATTTTCCCTAAGTTTATTTTATAGTCTATAAAATCTCTGGTAGTGCCTGCTTCTGGATTTACTATAGCTCTGTCTATCCCAATAATTTTATTAAAAATAGAGCTCTTACCTACATTGGGTGGACCTACAAGCACAACTTTAAGGCATCGATTGAATACATTTATTTTCTTACCGACCTCAATGAGTCTTTTTAGTTCAGAGGAAATATCATTCAAAGCGTTGATAACTTGTCCGTCTTTTTTATCACCTAAGTCGTCTTCAGGAAAGTCAATAAACGCCTCTATATTAGACTGTTGTGCAAGAATCCGGGATTGAATCTGACGAATTTTTTTTGTTAGGTTTCCATCCAGGTTTTTGTTTGCAAGCATTAATGCTTGCTTGTTCTTGGCCCCGATCAAATCGGCAATTGCCTCAGCCTGTGTTAAGTCTATTTTTCCATTTGCAAACGCACGATAAGTAAACTCCCCGGGATTGGCTAGTCGGCATCCTCTGTTCAAGAGATCACTTAAAATTTGCTCAGTCAAAAAAGGATTTCCATGACAGGTAAGTTCAAGACAGTTTTCTGATGTAAAAGATTTACCTTTTTCATAATACACCATTATTATTTGATCCAGAACTTCATTTTCTATTGATTTGTATTTTGTAAGATGAGCGTACCTAGGGGTAGGGCAGAGAACACCACAAGCCTCCTTACTAATTTTCAATGCCTTTATTCCACTGATTCGTATGATGCCCAACGCAGATTGAGAATGGGGTGTCGCAAGTGCGACAATAGTATCAGTCATTGTGAGTGAGTTGGCTTCTTCAGTCAGAATCTTCATCCGTACTTTGTGCCAAAACAGCACCCACGGTCACTTCTACTTTTTCTAAGATGGCGTTTGTGATTTTCTTCATAAGTTCTTCATCTTCCGCTAACGCCTGTTTGGCTGCTTCACGTCCCTGACCGACTAAATCTCCTTCATATGAAATCCATGCTCCTTTTTTGGCTAGAATTTTATGTTCTATTGCAAGGTCAATAACTGAGCCTGTACGGGATATGCCTTCGTTGTACATAATGTCAAATTCGCAAGCAGTAAATGGAGGGGCAATTTTATTTTTAACAACTTTTAATCTTGTTCTTGAACCCGTCACCGTTCCGCTAGGTTCTTTGATCTGACCTATCCTTCTGATATCCATGCGTATAGAGCAAAAAAACTTCAATGCTCTTCCACCTGGTGTAGTTTCAGGGCTTCCAAACATCACACCTATTTTTTCACGAATCTGGTTAGTGAAAATACAAACACAATTGGTTTTAGCAATGGCTGCTGTTAGTCTACGCATGGCTTGGCTCATCATTCTGGCTTGTAAGCCAACTGTTGTGTCGCCCATTTGCCCGTCCAATTCCTGTCTTGAAACCAAGGCAGCAACTGAATCAACAACAATGACATCAATAGCACCCGAACGAATAAGAGTTTCCGTAATATTCAGGGCGTCTTCACCACTCTCAGGTTGAGAAACCATTAAGTTGTCTAAATCCACGCCAACTACCTTTGCGTATCTTGGATCTAATGCATGCTCAACATCCACAAAAACCGCATTACCACCGTTTCTCTGTGCTTCAGCTATGACACTAAGACAAAATGTAGTTTTACCAGATGATTCTGGACCGTAAATCTCCACAATTCTTCCTCTTGGAAGCCCGCCAGCCCCTAGAGCTAAGTCAATTGCGAGGGAACCCGTTGAGATTACAGAAACATTCATCTTGGTGGCATCACCAAGTCGCATCAAGGCTCCTTCCCCGAATTTCTTATTTATTCCCTGAACCGCGAGGTCAAGGTCAGCGTTCGTACCTGTATTGGATTGATTGGATTTAGATTGCTTTGCCATAAGATTTTTATTCTTACTTTGTTAGCATTACGCTACATATCAAGTCGTTTTCTTATAATTTCCTTACTTATCAATCCATTTCTTAATTACTAGTAAACTCTTGAAGATCAGACTCGTTTTATGGGATTGGAATGGCACCTTGGTTGACGATTCATCCTTATGTGTTGATATTTTAAATGAGCTTTTGGACGAATATGGAAAAAAAAATATTTCTTTAAAATTTTACCGAGCGAATTTTTCCTTCCCGGTGGTCAATTTCTACAGGAAAATTTCGTTACCTTACAGTGGTAATGAGTTTGAAGAAATCTCTAAAAAATTTATTTCCCGATACCGGGAAAGGTGGGTTAAATGCCCCTTGCAACCGAATACTTTGGATATACTCGATCATGTAAAAAGTCTTAATATTGAGCAAGCAGTCCTTTCTGCTGGAAATCAGTACGATGTTGAGAAATTCGTAAAATATTATGGCTTAAATTCCTATTTTGAACGAATTCTGGGCACTGATAATATCAAAGCAGAAGGAAAGGTTGAACTAGCTATGCGTTTTTTTTTAAATTCCGATTACAGGGCTGAAGAAATATTAATCATAGGTGATACCCTGCACGATCTCGATATAGGAAATAAAATTGGTTGTGAGACAATTCTTTCCTCAATGGGTCATAATTCGGAATCCTTGCTAACCGAATTTCACGATTTTTTAGTAAACGATTTAAGAGAAATTTCTAAATACCTTCAACATTGACCATGTGAGTCATTACCTTAGAAACAATAGGGTATGAAGCGGGTACATTTAAAAACCTATGGTTGTCAAATGAATGAAAGAGATTCCGAGCTTGTCGCTCACGATCTTATACAAAATGGATACGATCTAGTACACAATGAAACAGACGCTGATATTGTGTTGTTAAATACCTGTAGTGTAAGAGAACAGGCTGAGAGAAAAGCAATCGGGAAAGCGAATAATTTATTGTCACAGAGAAAGAAGAATAAACAGGTAACTCTTGGTATCCTTGGGTGTATGGCACAGAATAGGGGAACCGATCTTCTCCATGAAGTTAAAGGCGTAAATTTAATTGTTGGCACACAGAAGTTACACAGGATTTCTCAGTACTTGGAGAAAATCTCCGCCGGGCGTCAAACTGATTACCAATCTAGTTTAATTGAACTAGAGGAAGAGGAGGGTTCTCAACATAGGATTAATCAACACTTAAATTCTAGTCTTAATCAGGTTTCAGCTTTTGTTTCTATCATGCAAGGCTGTAATATGAATTGCTCATTTTGCATTGTACCAAAAACTAGGGGAAGTGAGAGATACCGATCAATGGAGGAAATATATGATGAGATCAAGATTCTACGGGATCGCGGTGTAAAAGAAGTTATCCTACTTGGTCAAATTGTGAACGCATATGGTAGGGGAGTCTTGCCTCGAGTTGGGGGCAAATCCCCTTTCGTACAGCTTTTGAACAAAATTCATGATATTAAAGGCATTGAGCGGATTCGTTTCACTTCTCCGCACCCCACTTCTTTTGGCCATGATTTAATTGATGCATTTGCCACTTTGCCTAAACTTGGTGACTATACTCATCTTCCTATGCAAAGTGGTTCAAATAAAGTGCTTAAATCCATGAATAGACCTTACAATAAAAAGAAATTCCTTCAGTTGGTATCTACCTTACGCTCCGTAAATCAAAACATGAGAATCAGTACTGACATAATTGTTGGCTATCCAGGCGAAACGAAAGCTGATTTTGAAGAAACGATTTCTGCATTCAAGGAAGCATCGTTCGAAATGGCATTTATCTTCAAATACAGTGAGAGGTCAGGAACGCCAGCGACACAATTTCCCGATAAAATTTCACAAGAAATTAAAGAGGAAAGAAATCAATCTTTGTTGAAGATTTTAGAGAGACAATCAGAGGTATCAAATTTGAAGAAAGTGGATAAGACTATGGAGGTATTAGTCGAATCAAAGGCACGGAAGGGGAGGGGGGACTTGATGGGTAAAACAAGGTGTTACCGAAAAGTAATTTTTGAAGCAAGGCGGGATTTGATCGGGCAAATTGT